>JALYIL010000118.1 GCA_030775825.1 Actinomycetota bacterium | reverse complement strand
GCCCTGGCGCCCGGCCGATGGCGCCGCGGGCCCACGTAGGTGGTCGAGCTCCACTGCGGCTCGTGGCGGGCGGCGGCGGCCCCGTCCCAGTCCTCGATGAACGGCGCCAGCATCGGATCCGCGCCCGTTACCATTGGCGGCTGGATCACGCCCGCACCGGCGTAGAGCGACGGTGCGCTCCAGCCCCCGTCGCTCTGGGTCACCGCGCAGGAGCCGATCGCGTCGTCCGGGGCGGCCGGGCTCGCCAGCGGCGGCCGAACCTGAACAGCAGGGCAAGCACGAGTATCACGGCAGCGACCACGGTGATGATCAGGCCGATCTTGCCGAGGGCGGTGCTATGTATGGACAGGATCACCTGGTCGATCGCAAACCCGCTCGGCGTGAGCAGGCCCGCCTGGACGCGGAACCGGCCGGCGCGATCGACTTGGGTGGGAACCCGCAGGGTCACGGTGGTGCTCGGCGCGATCGTCTTCAAGACGATCTTGGCGGCAAATCCTGGCTGGTCGTTGACCGAAGAGACCTGAATACGCACCGTGACCGGCACGTCGAGTTTGTTCTCGATCGTGATCGGCAACGGCGAATTGCTCGAGGCCAACGTGTAGGTCCCAGTGGACGGACGGACGATCCGAACGCTCGACTGGACTGCCTCGACCTGCTTCAACAGGTCCGTGGCGAAGGCGTCTCCTGCGGCCGGGTCGGTGCGCCAGGCCGTTGACTCGGCCCGCTGAACGGCGGCCGGGAGCTCGCCGAGCTTCCGCGACGCGTCGCGTGGGGCCAGCATGGTGGCCAGCGCAGGCACCAACGCCGAAACCTTCTGTGCCGATTCGATAGTCAGCGCGGACAGCTGTGGCGTGGCCGGAGGTGGGGGTACGAGCTGGCCGTGATCGGACGGCGGAATCGAATGCGCCGCCTCGGCCAATGTCAGCGGCGTTGACCATGCCGTCGTCGCGGTTTCGGTGATCGCCCGCACGGCGACGTCGGGTGCCGGATCGATATTGCGCGGCGCGACGATCGTGACAAAGCTCGCGGCATCGGCGGAGGCAACCGCATCGACCGCGACGGCAGAGACGAATTCGGGCAGCAGCATCTTGCCCTGGCCGCCCAGCGACAGGACAGGTGCCACGTAGCTCTGGATGCTGTGCTGGGTAACGTCTGCGGTGACCGGCCCCGCGGGTGTCTGCAGGGTCGCGAGTTGGTCGGTCGACGCGTCCACGCCCGCCGCGCTCGGCAGCGTCGACTCGGTGACGATCACCGACGTCACGCCGTCGCGGGCGAGGATGTTGAGGGTGTCGGTGCTCAGCTGTCCCTCCGCCGGCCAGGCGAGGCTGGTGCTGACCGGATGCCCGCCCAGCGCGGCGGAGATCCGAGTCTGGGCGGCGGGTGCCAGCCCAGTCGTCCAGCTCAAGCCGTGGCGGGTCAGCGACTCGACGTCGGGATCGGCGACCGGGGTGAAATCAAGCTCGAGATTCGGGTCTCGGGTGAGCACGTTCCGAAGGCGGCTCAGCCAGCTCGCAGCGGAGTCAGAGCCCGTCCCAGGTGTGCTCTTGCCGTTCGCGACGACGGTGTATTTGCCGCTGGCCATCACGGCCAGCTCGTCGATCAGTTCCGGGTCGAGGACCAGGGTCATCGCGACGCGGTTCGCCGCAACGCTCTCGACGACCTGCAGGACGCGGTCCAGCCGGCCGCCGGAGATCGAATAGGCGAGTTCGTCGTCACGGAAAGTGGTGTCGCCGACGAGCCGGTGGGGCCGGTCGATGATCGGCCACACCCAGCTCACCCGTACCTGCTTCGGCGGGGACTTCCCAAATGCCGGGACAACCGTCTGCCCCGCGCCCACCACGACGTCGGCGCCGCTGCTGTCGTTGACGTGTGCCGTGAAGTAAAGGGGATAGATCTGGTTGGCACAGATGCACAGACCCGCGCCGGACTGCGAGTCGGTAGAGGTCGTCGCGGTGAAGCTGACCTCGCTGGTCGCCCGCGGACCCAGCGCGACCGTCACGGGCGACTGCGCGGTGTAGGTGCCTGCGAGGTTCGGACTGGGCGGCTGTGGGTGCGCGATAGCGGCATCGAGCGCGCTTCGCGAACCGATCGGGTTGCCTCGAACGCCATCGACCCGGACCAGCGGCAGCGTCTGGTCGGTGTTGTTGTGCAGGTCGAGGACGACGACGAGCTGGCCGGTTGCGCTCGTCGCTGCCGGCGTGGTCGGCCTGACGTCGGCGACAGAAACCGTGACGCTGGTCGCGTTCAGGGGCTGCGCTCGCGCCAATTGCGGGGTGAACGCGGTGAACGCGGTGGACGCACCGAGCAGCGCGAGAGCGCCGGCGAGGGCGCCCGCTCGCGGCCAGCGCCTGCCGGTCACGCGGTGTCCGCCAGCAACCGCCCGGCAGCCTCCACCAACCCCCGCTCGTCGGGGTAGGCCAGCTGCTCACCGATGTCCGGCAGGGGTACCCACGCGACAGCGGTCACCTCGATGTCAGCGTCGGACAGCTCACCACCCGTGGCGCGCAACAGGTAGTGCTGCACCGTTTTGTGGATGCGCCGGCCGTCTGCTACGAACCAGAAGTCGATCGTGCCCAGCGGCGCCAGGATCTCGCCGCTGATCCCGGTCTCCTCCTCGACCTCCCGCACCGCAGCCTGCTCAGCTGTCTCTCCGGCCTCGATGTGGCCCTTCGGCAGCGACCAGAGCAGGCGCCCGAGTCTGTCGGTGCGCCCGATCAAGGCGCCCAGGGGCACCTCGCCGGCGAGGTCGACCACGAGCCCGCCGGCGCTGAATTCATCCACGCGGCGCAGCCATCGGCCCCGTCCGGATTTCCCCGCCTTCGGGCTGCGCCGCCGCGCCGGTTGCGGTGGGCCTTGGGGCATGGCCCGATGGTATCTGGCGGTGGGTATCGTGGCGGCCCGTGACACAGTCCCCGGCAGATCTGATCCACGTGCCACCACAGGCCAGGGCATTGGGGGAAGCCTTCGCTGCGGCGGGGCGCGAGTTGCACCTGGTCGGGGGCACGGTTCGAGATGCGCTGATGGGGCGGGTGGCGGCGGATGGGGCGCCGGCAGATCTGGACTTCGCTACTGATGCTCGACCCGAACAGGTACTGGCCATCGCCGAGCCCCTGGCGCAGGCGACGTGGGCGACCGGAATCGAGTTCGGCACCGTCGGCGTGCAGGTCAATGGGCGGATGTGCGAGATCACGACGTATCGCGCCGACCGCTATGACCGGGTCTCGCGAAACCCCGAGGTCGTCTACGGGGATTCGCTTCGGGAGGACCTGCGCAGGCGAGACTTCACCATGAACGCTATGGCGCTGTCCGTGGTGGGCGATGGCACGTTCAGCGACCCGTTCGGTGGCCTTGCCGACCTCGCGCGCGGAGAGTTGCGCACGCCCGCGACGCCCGAGGAATCGTTTGCCGACGATCCCCTGAGGATGCTGCGCGCGGCCCGGTTCGTCTCGGGACTGGGAGTCAGGCCGGCCCCCGAGGTGCGCGCCGCGATGACGGCGATGGCGGCCGAACTCGAACGGATCACCGCCGAACGGGTCCAGGGCGAGTTGTCGAAGCTGTTGCTCGGTGACCGGCCGCGTGCCGGTCTCGAACTGCTCGTGGACACCGGCTTGGCCGACGTGGTGTTGCCTGAACTGCCGGCACTTCGGATGGCGGCCGACGAGCACGGCCAGCACAAGGACGTGTACGCACACACCCTGCAGGTTCTCGAACAGGCCATCGATCTCGAGGACGACGGAGCCGACCTGACCCTGCGGTGGGCTGCGGTGCTGCACGACATCGGCAAGCCGGCGACCCGTGAGTTCGCTCCCGGCGGCCGGGTCACCTTTCACCACCACGAGGTCGTCGGGGCGCGGATGGCCCGCAAGCGTTTGAAGGAGCTTCGCTGTGGCAAGCAGCTCGTCGAGGACGTGAGCCAGCTCGTATTCCTGCACCTGCGCTTTTACGGGTACCGCAGCGGTGAGTGGACGGACTCGGCTGTGCGCCGCTACGTGGTCGACGCTGGTCCGTTGCTCCCGCGGCTGCACAAGCTGGTTCGCTCGGATTGCACCACCCGCAACGCCCGCAAGGCTGCCGCTCTGTCTGCCGCCTACGACACGCTCGAGCAGCGCATCGCGCAGCTTCGCCAGAAGGAGGAGCTTGACGCCATCCGGCCCGACCTGAACGGCAACGAGATCATGCAGATTCTCGGCCTGCCGCCGGGCCCGCTGATCGGCCACGCCTATCAGCATCTGCTGGCACTGCGGATGGAGCACGGTCCGCTGGGTCACGAACGCGCCGTCGAGGAGCTGCGTCGCTGGCACCGGGAGCAGTAGGTCCGGCGAAATGCAGGTAGCCGATCGCCGTGGCTGCATACCCCGCCCCGATCACGGCGACCGCGACCGCGGAATGGCCATTGGCAGGAAGGCCTACCGCGGTGATGACGGCTGCCGCCACCAAGGTGAGGTTGAACGTCGTGTCGTAGAGGGCAAACACCCGGCCACGGAAGTCGTCGGCGACGTCTTGCTGAACGATGGTGTCGACGCAGATCTTGATGCCCTGCGAGGCGACTCCGAGCAGTAGCGCGGCGAGCAGCAGAGCCGGCATTGTGAACGGCAACCCCAGACCCAGTTCGATCACGCAGCTGGCGGCGAGCAGGGCGGCCGGCCAACGAACGTATCCCAGGCGCCGAGTGGCCACCGGCGTGATCACTGCGGCGATACCACCGCCGATGGCGACCGCGCCCACGACCTGCCCCAGGCCGCCGAGCCCGGCCCTGAAGAACCCCTGGTCGTGGAAGTAGTTGCGGTAGAGCAGCACCGTGCAGATCACGCTGATCCCGTAGAACATCCGCTGGGCCGTGATCGCCATGAGCGCGTAGAGGGCCCGGGGCCTGGCGTGTACGTGGCGCGCGCCGGCCACCAGTCCGCGGGCCACCTCTCGCATCGACTCTCTCGCCTCACGCTCCACATCGTCAGGACCAAGCGCGTCCAGGCCGAAGCCACGACCCGCAACCGCGGCCATCAGATAGGGCACGATCGCCGCTAAAGCCACGGCTGCGTACGCGCGGTCCGTGCCGCTCGACAGCGCCCGGACCCCGATCGCGGCGCCGGCGCCGGCGGTGGTCACGATCGCGCCGCTCGTCGTCGAAAGCGCGTTTGCCGTCACGAGGTCGGCCACGCCGACAACGTGTGGCAGCGAAGCGCTCAACGCCGACAGGAAGAACCGATTGAGGGAGACGACCACCAACGCCGTCGCGTAGAAGGCCGGCCCGTTCACCCGGCCGAGGATCTCGGCCGCGACCACTACGAGCCCTGCCGCCCGGCACACATTGCTCGCGACCAGCACGTTGCGCCTGCGCCAGCGATCGAGTAGCACGCCGGCGAACGGGCCGATGATCGAATACGGCAGGAGCAGGACCGCGAAAGCGGCGGCGACGTCAGTGGCTCGCGCCTGCTTCTCGGGATTGAACAGGACCGCACCGGCAAGGCTGGCCTGAAACACGCCGTCGCCGAATTGACCGAGCAGGCGGGTCGCCAGAAGCCGGCGGAACTCGGGCTGCGCGAGCGCGGTCAGCAGGTGTCCCCGTCGCGGCATCAGTTCACGCTATCCGGCTGGCTGCGGTGAGATGTGAGGAACTGGTCGCCACGGCCAAACGACGCCAAGATAGGCGGATGTCCCCGCCGTGGCAGGCCGTCCCGGGCCTGGGGCCCGCTGCCGGGCGACTGCTCGTCGCCACCCCAGCGCTCGGCGACCCGCAGTTCTCGCGATCTGTCGTTTACCTGCTCGAACATGACGGGGGCGGAACGGTCGGCGTCATCCTCAACCGCCCGAGCCGCACTCCGGTCGGGCAGGTGCTCCCCGACTGGCATGAGGCGGTGACCGGACCGGCTGTCGTGTTCGGGGGCGGCCCGGTCCAGCCGGACGGCGCGCTGTGCCTGGCCCAGCTTACGGGCGACGGCCCAGGTGTGCGTCGCGTGGTCGATGGCATCGGCACCGTCGACCTCGACGGCGACCTGACCGTCATCGTCGGGCTGTCGCGCCGCCTGCGCGTGTTCGCAGGACACGCCGGATGGTCGCCGGGTCAGCTCGACGCGGAAGTGGGCGACGGTGCCTGGTGGGTCCTCGGCGGGACTTCAGATGACCTGTTCAGCGACGCGCCGCAGGGCATGTGGGCCTGCGTGCTGCGCCGCCAGCCGCCGCCGCTGAACCTGCTCTCGACCTATCCGCCGGACCCAATGCTGAACTGAGCGTCCGCTGACGAGCTGACACCGCTCAGCTGTCGACCGTGCCGTCGATGAAGTCCTGAACCGCCTGGCGCGCGTCGTCGTCGAAATACTGCACGGGCGGTGACTTCATGAAGTACGACGAGGCCGACAGGATCGGGCCCCCGATACCGCGGTCCTTGGCGATCTTCGCCGCACGAAGTGCATCGATGATGATGCCGGCCGAGTTCGGGGAGTCCCAGACCTCGAGCTTGTACTCCAGGTTCAGGGGCACGTCACCGAACGTCTTTCCTTCCAGGCGCACGAATGCCCACTTGCGGTCGTCGAGCCACGCGACGTAGTCCGACGGGCCGATGTGGACGTTGCGCTCGCCGAGATCGCGGTCGGGAATCTGCGAGGTGACCGACTGCGTCTTGCTGATCTTCTTCGACTCCAGGCGCTCTCGCTCGAGCATGTTCTTGAAGTCCATGTTTCCGCCGACGTTGAGCTGGTATGTGCGCTGCACCTCGACGCCGCGGTCCTCGAACAGCTTGGTGAGGACGCGGTGGGTGATGGTGGCGCCGACCTGGCTCTTGATGTCGTCGCCGACGATCGCAACGCCGGCGTCCTTGAACTTCTTGGCCCACTCCGGCGTGCTCGCGATGAAGACCGGCAGCGCGTTGACGAACGCGACCCGGGCGTCGATAGCGCACTGGGCGTAGAACTTCGCGGCCGCTTCCGAGCCGACGGGCAGGTAGCAGATCAGCACATCGACCCGCTGGTCACGCAGTACCGCGACGACGTCGACGGGCTCGTCGCGCGACTCCTCGATCGTCTCGCGGTAGTACTTGCCGAGACCGTCGAGGGTGTGGCCGCGCTGCACCGGGACGTCGAGCTGAGGGACGTCACAGATCTTTATGGTGTTGTTCTCGCTGGCCAGGATGGCCTGGGAGAGGTCCAGGCCGACCTTCTTCGCATCGACGTCGAAGGCGGCCACGAACTCGATGTCACTTACGTGGTACGGACCGAAGTTGACATGCATGAGGCCGGGAACCTTGGCGCCCGGGTCAGCATCGCGGTAAAAGTGGACGCCCTGCACGAGGGACGCGGCACAGTTGCCTACGCCGACGATGGCTACCCGAATCGGGCCGGCCGCTGATTGCGAACCCATCAGGGGTCCTCCTTGGTTGTCGTTGCTGTTGGTGGGCTGTATTGGGCTGGGCGGGTTAGAGCTCCGGGGCAGGTGTGGCATCGGAGCGTTCATGCTCGATCAGTTCGGTGAGCCACCGGACCTCGCGGTCGACCGACTCCAGGCCGTGCTCGTGTAGTTCGCGCGTATAGCGGTCCAGCCGCTCGGTGCGCGCCAACGTGCTCTTCATGCCGTCGCGCTGCTCCTCGACCCGGCGGCGGCGCCCCTCGAGGATCTGCAGCCGGATCTCTGATCGCGTTTGGGCGAAGAAGGCCAATCGCGCACCGAAGCCTTCCTGGTCGAAGGCGTCGGGTCCCACCTGCGCCAGGAGTTCGGCCAGGTGCTCCTTGCCCTCAGCGGTGAGCCGGTAGACCCGCTTGCCGCGCCGCGAGCGCGCCGCGCTGCCGACTGGGGCCTCGAGGGGCGGCTCCTCCGATATCCATCCAGCTTCGGACAAACGTCGCAAAGAGGGGTAGAGCGATCCGTAGGAGAATGCGCGAAATGCCCCGAGAAGGCTGGCCAGCCGCTTGCGGATCTCGTATCCGTGCATCGGGCTCTCGTTCAGCAGCCCTAGCACGGCGATTTCCAGCACGCGCCCCGACCTCCTATCTCAACGTGATGTATCAGGACGATACATCAACCTGACATCGGGCGCCTAGGCAGGTTACGAGCGGGCGACGTGAGGCTGAACGGCAGGCTGCGCGATAGGCGCTGCGATCGCCTGCTCGGGTATCCCGAACGCGTCGACGAGGGTCAGTGCGTGGGCCCGCAACCGCCCGCACAACGCGTTCACCTCCGCGATCACCGCCTTCGAACGCTGGCTGGTGAGGCGTCCGTGCTCCTGGAACCACCCGCGTTCGGCCTCGATCACCGATAGCACGAACAGGTCACAGACCCGTTCGAGCAGGTCGCGAACCTCGCCTGATGGCGACGCCTCGATTGCCGTCACGAACGAGTTGAACAGGACGTTGTCGACGTGAGCCCGCGCCGCGAGCAGCATGTGGTCCTGCGCGGAGTTGAAGATCTCGAACGGGTCGTCCGCCGACGCGGCTCGACGCAGCCGCCGGGCCACCGTCTCGAGCAGGTGCTTCTCGCGCCACTGGAACATCGATGCGTGCCAGGCTCGGTCCAGCAGCCCAGCCTCACCGTCGTGTCCCGGTGCAGCGTCGAGCAGGCGCTGTAGCAGCCGGCGCCCCCCGACCATTTCCACGATGCTCTCGACGGCCTGGTCGGTGACGAAGCGGGCGGTGCCGAGGAGGTCTAGCTCGCCGAAGTGGTCGCGGTAGCCGGTCAGCAATTCCTTCGCGACGAGCTGGAGTAGAACAGTGTTGTCGCCCTCGAAGGTGGTGAACACGTCTGTGTCGGCCTTGAGCCCGGGCAGGCGATTCTCGGCGAGATAGCCGGCGCCACCGCACGCCTCCCGGCATTGCTGGATTGTTTGGGTGGCATGCCAGGTCGCGACCGCCTTGATTCCCGCGGCCCGGGTCTCGAGTTCCCGGCGACCAGGATGCTCGGCCGGCAAGGTGCCCTCGGCAGCAAGCGCCTCTATCGAGGGCGACGTATCGTGCAGTCCGGCCACGAGTTCGCCCTGCGCGAAGTGCAACGCATAGGTCTTGGCCAGCGCCGGGAGGAGTTTGCGCTGATGTGCGAGGTAATCGAGCAGGACGATCTCCTCCGGTGAGGCCGGCCCGGTGAACTGCCGCCGAACCTCGCCGTAGCGAATCGCAATAGCTAGAGCAACCTTCGTGGCGCTGCCTGCGCCCCCGGCGACACTGATCCGACCCTGTACGAGCGTCCCGAGCATGGTGAAGAAGCGCTTGGTCTGATTCTCGATCGGGGTGGAGTACGAGCCGTCGGCAGCCACGTCGCCGTAGCGATTGAGGAGGTTCTCGCGGGGAACCCGGACATGGTCGAAGTACAGGCGGCCGTTGTCGACGCCGTTGAGTCCGGCCTTCAGCCCGCAGTCTTCGATCCGGACACCGCTTGCCGCCGTGCCATCCGGATTGCGGATCGGGACGAGGAACGCGTGCACGCCCTGCGACTTTCCGTCGGTGATCAACTGGGCGAACACGGCAGCCATCCGGCCGTCGCGCGCGGCGTTGCCGATGTACTCCTTGCGGGCGGTCTCGAGCGGCGTGTGGATGTCGAATTCCTGGCTCGCCGGGTCGTAGGTGGCAGTGGTTTGAAGCGCGGCCACGTCCGAGCCGTGCCCGGTCTCAGTCATCGCGAAGCAGCCGAGCAACTCGAGAGAGATGATGTCGGCCAGATAGGCCCGGTGGTGCCGCTGCGTGCCGAGGTGCAGCACAGCCCCGCCGAACAAACCCCACTGGACGCCGGCCTTGACGAGCAACGAGAGGTCTCCCGTCGCGAGCATCTCGAACGCGGTGACCGACCCGCCGACGTCGTCCTGGCCGCCGAACCTGGACGGAAAGCCGAGCGCCGGGTAGCCAGCGGCACTGAGGGCGAGCAGGCGCTCCAGAACGTGCGAGCGCTGTGCCTCGGTGTCCTCCCCGACGATGACCGCGAACCTCGGATCGGCCGCAAGCTCGCGCGAGCGTTCCCGGATCTCGGCCCATCGACCGTCCAGGTACGAGCGGATGTCGGCGGCGGAAACCCCTGTCGGGACGGTCATATCAACCCTTCGCGTCGGCAAGTGTGGGAAAGACTCCCCGAGCCGGCCGCGGATCTACCTTCTGACCGACGTACTGGTACACCCCGGCGGCACCGCCCCACAGCAGCGAGGTGAGGTAGTCCGCAAGCTCCACCCGGCTCATCGCGTCGCGGTGATCCAGCCACCACAGGCTGGCCGCGCTGATGAACCCGCCGATCGCTTCACCCCACGGGTGCGCCAACGCCGGATCGAGACCGATCGCGTCGAGGTTCGCCGCGAGCTGCTGGCCGATGAGTTCGGCGACCACGGCGCTGAAGTCAGTGGGCTCGGCGGCGTCGCCTTGGTCAGCGACGAGAGGGTTCCGCGCCACGAACCGAAACAGTTCCGGGGTGTCCTCGAGCAGGCCGAGATAGGCGTCGACCCCGGCGTGCATCAATTCGCGGGGGTCCGGATCGGCTGAGGTCGCCTGGATCAGCGTCGCCAACACCGTCCGGGCGACCCGCTTGCTCACGGCCCGGTAGAGGTCGTTCTTGTCGAGGAAGTAACGGTAGATGACCGGCTTACTCGTCCCGGCGATAACCGCGAGCTGGTCCATTCCGATCGAAGCACCGTGCCTGCCGATGGCGGTGACGGCGGCTTCGATCAACTCCTCGCGGCGTGCGGCCCGATGAGCTGCCCAACGGGAGCTACGTCCGTCCGTCCGCGTCGCTGCGGTGAGTTCTGCGTGCAGCGCGAACGGCTCGACCGTAACCGGCGACACAGGATTCTTCACGTTACTCAAAGTAGCGGATACCTTGGGGTGATACCGCGCAAATGCCTCTCCTGGTAAGACCGCGCAGAGCGCAAATCGAAAGGACTCGAAGTGGGCACTCGTCGGACCGCAATCCTTGGCGGCAACCGAATCCCGTTCGCCCGGTCGAACGGCCCGTACAGTCACGCGTCGAACCAGGACATGTTGACCGCCACCATTGACGGACTGGTCGCTCGCTTCGGGCTGCAGGACGAACGGCTGGGCGAGGTAGTAGCCGGGGCCGTGCTGAAACACAGCCGCGACTTCAATCTCACCCGCGAATCGGTCCTCGGCTCCAGGCTGTCCGGGGCAACGCCTGCCTACGACGTCGGACAGGCGTGCGGCACGGGCCTGGAGGCCGCGATCCTGGTCAGCAACAAGATCGCGCTCGGCCAGATCGACTCGGCGATCGCCGGCGGGGTCGACACCACCTCGGACGCGCCCATTGCCGTCGGTGAGGACCTGCGCCAGGTACTTCTGGACGTCAATCGCGCGAGGTCCATCGGGGCTCGGCTCAAGGCGCTCTCGCGGCTGCGCCCGCAGCAGTTGGCACCGGCCATCCCGGCAAATCTCGAACCGCGCACCGGGTTGTCGATGGGCGAGCACCAGGCGATCACCACACGCGAATGGGGCATCACCCGCCAGGCCCAGGACGAACTCGCAGCGGCCAGCCACCACAATCTCGCCGCCGCGTACGAGCGGGGGTTCTTCGACGACCTGCTGACGCCGTACCTGGGTGTGGCCCGCGATAACAATCTGCGCCCGGACACCTCGCCGGAAAAGCTTGCCAAGCTGCCGCCGGTGTTCGGCCGATCCGACGGGGAAGGGTCCGCCGCGACCATGACCGCCGGAAATTCCACCCCGTTGACCGACGGCGCATCGGCGGTGCTGCTGGCAAGTGACGAATGGGCAGCCCAGCACAAGCTTCCAGTGCTTGCCCACTTCGTCGACGCCGAGACTGCTGCCGTGGACTACGTGCACGGCGACCGCCGCGCCGAGGGCCTGCTGATGGCGCCGATCTACGCGGTGCCGCGACTGCTCGCGCGCAACAACCTGACCCTTCAGGACTTCGACTTCTACGAGATCCACGAGGCATTCGCATCCACCGTGCTGACGACGCTCGCCGCATGGGAGGACGACGCGTTCTGCAAGCAGTACCTCGGCCTCGACGCACCCCTCGGATCCATCGACAGGGCGAAGCTGAACGTCAATGGCTCCTCCCTTGCGGCTGGGCACCCGTTCGCTGCCACCGGCGGCCGGATCGTCGCGACCCTCGCCAAGCTGCTGCACGAGCGGGGTTCCGGTCGCGGACTCATCTCCATTTGCGCCGCAGGTGGTCAGGGCGTTGTCGCGATACTGGAGGCCTGAGGCGTGAGCGATCGATACCTCGGATTGGTCAACTCCCCTATCGGTTCGGCGGTGGCCTCGCGGGTCGGTTTGCCGAGACCGGCTGTTCTGCGGCGATACCGATCCGGTGACCCGCTGCTGCCGGGCCCGCTGCTGCTGGGCTCGACCTCTGGCGTGGTGCGTGAGGGTCTGGCCAAGCTGCTGATGGCGGCGGGCGCCGAGCTGCGGGAACCCGGCGCCGCGGGCGCCGGTGCCGGGACAGGTGCTGAGGACAGATGGGGGGCGCTCGTCCTCGACGCCACCGACGTGCGCCAGCCCGCCGATCTGGCTGGGCTGCGAAGCTTCTTCGCTGGGCGCGTACGTCGGTTGCTGCCCTCGGGTCGGGTCCTGGTCCTCGGCCGGACTCCGGACGGTGCCGACGTGTCGGCCGATGCCACCCGCCAGGCGCTTGATGGGATCGTCCGGTCGCTGGCCAAAGAATTGCAACGCGGCGCGACGGCGAATCTGCTGCTGCTCGAAGCCGACAACGTCGAAGATGCTCCGGTGGAATCGGCGGTGCGGTTCCTGCTCTCGGGGAAGGCGGCCTACGTCGATGGCCAACCCATTCGACTGGGTGCCGGCCCGGTGCCGGCGCCGGCTGATTGGGATCGCCCGCTCGCCGGTAAGACGGCGCTTGTCACGGGCGCGGCCCGCGGCATCGGCGCGGCCATCGCAGGAGTGCTTGCCCGCGACGGGGCGCACGTGATCGCGGCCGATCTCGTGCAAGCCGGCGAGGCACTGGCCAAGGTCGCGAACCGGATCGGGGGCACCAGCCTGCACCTGGACGTCGCTTCGCCCGAGGCCCCGCATCGCCTGCTGACTCATCTGCAGGCGCACACCGAAGGCCTCGACATCCTCATCCACAACGCGGGAATCACCCGCGACAAGCTGCTGGCAAACATGAAGCCGGAACAGTGGGATTCGGTGATCGCGGTGAATCTCGAATCTCAACTGCGGATCAACGCGGCCCTGCTCAGCAGTGATCAACTGCGTGATCACGCCCGGATCGTAAGCCTGTCGTCGACGACGGGCCTGTCAGGCAATCGCGGGCAGACGAATTACGGCGCGACGAAGGCCGGTGTGATCGGACTCGTCCGCTCCTCTGCGGCGGCACTCGCCGGACACGGCCATTCGACCATCAACGCGATCGCGCCGGGCTTCATCGACACAGAGATGACCTCGAAGATGCCGTTCGCCACTCGTGAGGTGGCTCGCCGACTGTCGAGCCTGCAGCAGGCCGGCCTGCCCATCGACGTCGCTGAAGGGGTGGCCTGGCTGAGTTCGCCCGGCGCCGGAGCGGTGAACGGGCAGGTGTTGCGGGTGTGCGGCCAGAACCTCGTCGGAGCATGACTGCCGCTGGGGCGGGTGCATGAGTGCCGTCAAGGAGTTGAGCACTCCACCGTCGCTCACCGCGCTGTATGCGCGGGCCGCGCTCACGGGACCACTGCACCGGGCAGACACCCTCAGCGACACGATGTACTCGCTACGCGACCAGAAGATCGAACCCCGGCATCTGGTCGCCTACGAGCGGGTGTGCGGATTCCGCGTCACCGATGTGCTTCCACCGACCTACTTGCACGTCCTGGCGTTTCCGGTCTCGGTTGCGCTGATGACCGAGTCGTCTTTCCCCTTCCCGCTGGTCGGGTTGGTGCACGTTGCCAACTCGATCACGATGACTCGCCCCGTTCGAGCCGACGAGGTCGTTTCGCTCACGGTCCACGCCGCCAACCTGCGCCCGCACAGCGCAGGGCGCCAGTTGGACATCCTCGCCGAGGCGCTCGTCGAGGGGGAGGTCGTCTGGTCCGGACGAAGCACCTACCTGCGCCGGGGCGGGTCAAAGCCGGACAGGTCAAAGCCGGACGGGTCACCTGGTCAGGGGACCCGTGAGAGCCAGGCCGAGCAGCTCGGCGCGACAGCCCAAGTCCGCGTTCCGGAGAACATCGGTCGCAAGTACGGTGCCGTATCCGGTGACCGCAACCCCATCCACCTGCACGCCTTGACGGCGAGGGCGTTCGGCTTTCCCAAGGCGATTGCCCACGGTATGTGGCTCAAGGCCCGCACGCTGGCTGCCTTGGAGGGCCGGCTTCCACAGTCGCTGACCGTCGAGGTTGCCTTCAAAACTCCCGTTTTCCTGCCGTCCACTGTCTCTGTCGCGACGGCACTGCAGGGTGGGCGGTGGGCGCTGGACGTCCGCAACGCACGCTCGGGCAAGCCGCACCTGAGCGGTCAGGTCTATGGCAGAACCGATGATCACGACGCATCCGTAGGACGTTAAACCCCCCTGGTGAGCTACCTGAGCGGAACCGAGCACTGCCCTGCCCGCGTTTTCGCCGCGTCCACTCGCGATGGGACTAGCCGAGTCGTCGCCTCGGCGACGTTCCCATTGCGGATCCGATCGCCCAAGCAAGCATGAGTCGTCCTGCCGTCTCGTTGGGAGTCAGATGCGCATTCGCAATGGAGACCGACGCACCGCTCATGACCGGCGTGACGGACGGCGTGGTGCAGGTCGTCGCCCAGGACCCGCTGCCGGGCGTGCAAGCTTGATCCTGCGGTCAAGCGATCAGCCGGCACTCTCCCGTGCGGGGGCTGCGTCGAGGTGGGCGCGCAGGAACGCGCCCAGGTCCCGGACCGCGTCGGTTGCCTCCCGCAGCATCCCGGCGAGCACGTGGACGCTATGCCACCAGCGCTCCTGCGCGACCAGCGTGACCTGGACGCCGGCGCCCTCCAGGAGCCCGGCAAAGCGCACGATTTGCGGGTAAAGCATCTCGTTCGGGCTGCAGTGGATGAGCGTCGGCGGCAGGCCGTCCAGCCGGCCGTGTATCGGCGCGTATCCCGGATCGCGCGCGTCGACCGAACCGCGGTAGTGGCTCGCGCTGAGCCGGCCACCGCGAAGGTTCACCACGAAATCGCGCTGCCGGGTGAACTCCTCGTCGGAGGGGTCCGTCCACGGAGAGATCAGGCCCAGCGCCGCAGGAGCCAGTCCGGCGTCGGTGAGCACCCTCGCCGCGGCCACCGAAAGCCCGCCCCCGGCCGAGTCGCCGGCAATCGCTACGCGGGACGGATCAAGGCCCTGCACGGTGATCAGCTCCCGAAAGGCCGCCACGGCGTCATCCAGCGCGGCCGGAAACGGGTGCTCAGGTGCCAGCCGGTAGTCGAGGCAGTACACGACCGAATTGCTGGCCCGGGCCAGCACCGCCGCGCAGGCGCGGTAGAGCCGGGGTGAGCCGACGGTATAGCCACCGCCGTGGAGGAACAGGATGGCGCGCGGCCGCTCGGAGGCGCCCACGATGACCCTTTCGGCTGGGCGGTTGCCGAGAGTCGTGTGCTCGACCCGGGTGTCGGCTGGCAGGCGCATCATCGCGGCAGGCGAGCCGAGGATCCTCCGCTGCCACCGCACCGGTACGCGACGGTAGAGGCCCAGTCGGTAGACGGGTCCGCTGGTGGCGACGACGAGTGGCCTGGGCAGGTGCATCAGGCGGACACCTTGCTCGCGTCCGCGTCCGTCGCGGCCTTCTCGGGCGCCGCCGGGACGACGCCGGCCTTCTTCACGGCCCCGGCCACCAGACGCTGATAGCCCGGCCCGAGCACCCGCACGAGGACGTCGAGGACTTTCGCGTCCAGGCCGACGACGGCGCGGGGGCGGTTGCCCCTCACCGCGCGCAGGATCGACTTCGCGGCCGAATCAGCGGAGGTCCGCGCCAGCTTCCGATCGAAGATCTCTGCCAACGAGGCGGCATCCTGACCTTCGACTGCCCCTGCGTTGCGCGCGATCGCGGTCTTGATCCCACCAGGGTGGACGCAGGTTACCTGCACCGGGTGGCCGGACAGGATCATTTCCTGCCGCAGTGCCTCGGTGAAGCCGCGCACCGCGAACTTGGCGGCGTTGTAAGCAGACTGGCCCGGCACCGCGATCAGTCCGAACACGCTCGAGACGTTGACGACGTGCCCGTCCCCGGAGGCGATCAGGTAGGGCAGGAATGCCTTCGTGCCATTGACGACCCCCCAGAAGTCAACGTCGAGCACGCGCTCGATCTGCTCGAAGGTCATGGCCTCGATATCACCGGTAAAGGCGATCCCGGCATTGTTGATCACGATGTTTACCGCGCCGAAGTCACTGGCGACCTGCTCGGCGTACGCCAGGACCCCGGGACGGTCGGTGACGTCCAAGCGGGCTTCACGAACCGTTGCGCCGATGACCCGCGCGTGCTTCGCGGTCTCGGCGAGGCCAACCTCGTCGATGTCACTGATCGCCAGTCGGGCGCCGCGGCGCGCCAGCTCGTAGGTCAACCCTCTCCCAATGCCCGATCCAGCGCCGGTGACGACAGCGACCTTGCCGTGAATCTCGGTCATTCGGATCTCCCCAAGGTGGTGTTGTGCTCGGCCTGCGCGGTGGTCCGGTAGGCGGCGAGATCGAACCTGCGGGTGATCTGGCGAAACACGAAGGTGAAGCCGGGCCACAGCGTGGTGTTGTTGCCGTGCGCGTCGAGGTACCAGCTGGCGCAACCTCCCTGCGTCCAGATCGTCTGCTTCATCTGCTTCTGGAGCCTCGCGTTGTAGTGGTGCTGGACGTCCTCGCGCACCTCGAAGGTCGCCAGCCCGTGCCGGTCCAGTGCCCGCAGCGCGCTGGACAGGTAGTTGATCGCGGACTCGGCCATGTAGACCATCGAACTGTGGCCCAAGCCCATGTTCGGCCCGATCACGAAGATCATGTTGGGGAAGCCGGCAACGGTCGCGCCCTTGTAGGCGCGTTGCCCGTGCTCGCGCCAGAGGGCGCCGAGGGACCTGCCGTCGGTGCCCTTGATCAGGTCGTACGCCGGGGAGTCCGTGACGTGGAAACCGGTGGCCACGACGATCGCGTCCACCTCACGCACAGTGCCGTCAGCGGTCACGATCGCGCGCGGGCGCACTTCGGCGATGCCGTCACTCACCAGCTCGACATGGTCGCGGGCCAGCGTCGGGTACCAGTCGTTCGAGATGAGGATGCGCTTGCAGCCGATCTGCCAGTTGGGAGTAACGCGGCGGCGCAAATCCTTGTCCTTGATCGACTTCTTGATGTTCTGTTCGGCCATCCGCTGGGCGGCCAGCAGGATCTTTGGCTGGTAGGCGAACCCGAGTACGAACAGTTCACGCCCCCAGTAGATGGCTTCCCGGGCGAGCCGCTGCAGGCCCGGAACGTGCTGGTAGGCAAGGCTTTCTACCTTGCTGTAGCGACGGTCGTGACGTGGCATGACCCAGGGCGCGGTGCGCTGGTAGATGTCGAGGCGGGCGACATCGTCAGCGATGGCCGGAACGATCTGGATGGCCGACGCGCCGGTGCCGATGACCGCGACGCGCTTGCTCTTGAGGTCGGCTGTGTGGTCCCAGCGTGCGGAGTGGAATATCGCGCCTTCGAACGTCTCTATGCCTTTGATCTCTGGGAGCGCGGGCTCGCACAGGGCGCCGACCGCGGGGACGAAGACGTCGGCCGTGAACGCGCCTCGGCTGGTCTGAACCGCCCACACGGCGCGGCTCTCATCCCACTCGGCGGCGATCAGCTCGGTGTCGAAGAGCATGTGGTCGTGTATCCCGTACCTCAGGGCAGTCTCGCGGAGGTAGTTCTGGATCTCGACCTGCGGCGAGAACGAGCGCGACCATTGCGCGTTGAGTGCGAAAGAGAAGGAGTAAAGGTGCGAAGGGACGTCGCACGCCGCGCCAGGGTAGGTGTTGTCCCGCCAGGTTCCGCCCACCTCGTGGCCGCGATCGAGGACCAAGAAGTCCCGGCGGCCGTCCTTGGCGAGGCGAATCGCGGCACCCAGTCCGGCGAAGCCCGCTCCCACGATGAGGACGTGCACGTGGCGGGGCTCGTCACCGCCCGGGGCGTCCGCCGAATGGTGGGCCGAGCGGTGGCTCGGCTTGGTCGCTTGGGTCATGCGCCCACCCTAAGCACGCATTGAATTTGAGTCAATAGCTAGTTGGCTCATATTCAATAGCGTATGCTCGGGCCGTGGCGACCGAGAAGCGAGTTCGGCTCACTCCGCAGGCGCGCCGTGCGCAGCTCATCGAACTCGGCGTCGAGATGCTCGCCACCCGGACGCTGGACGAACTCTCCGTCGAGGACATCGCCCATCAAGCAGGGATCTCGCGGGGCTTGCTCTTTCACTACTTCGCGTCCAAGCAGGAGTTCCACGTCGAGGTGGCGAGGGCGGCAGCACAGGAACTGCTTCGACGCACGACGCCGGATGAGACCAAGCCGCCGATCGAGGCCCTGCACGGGTCATTGCACGCCTTCATCGACTACGTCGAGGAGAACCCCGACAGCTACAAGTCGCTCGTGCGCGGTGCCGCCAGCGGCGACGCCGACATGCGTGCGATCTCCGACGAGACTCGAGCGGCACTGACCGCTCGAGTGGTCAGGGTCGTCGCCGAAACCGGGCTGCAGATGGGTCCACGCGCGGAACTGTCGGTACACGGATGGGTGGCCTTCGTCGAGGAGTGCGTCATCCGGTGGATCGACTCGCGCCCGTTCGGCCGGGACATGCTGGAGGACCTGCTCGCCAAGTCGCTGCCCGCTGTGGTGCTCGCGAGCACGGACGACGAGATCGCCTCGCTCGTGTCTATCTTGACCTCCGGTGCTGCCATCTCCTCGCGCTAGCGAAGAATCGGCCTCGGTTTCACAACCCGAAGAACTAGGATGTCCGACTATGGCTACGACGGTGCGCAACCCGAACCCGCGTTCAACCGCTGAGCGGGACGCGATTCTGGCTGATCCGGGATTCGGCCGATACTTCACCGATCACATGGTGCGCATCGACTGGACGGTGGACACCGGGTGGGGCGAGGTTCAGGTCGTGCCCTACGGCCCGCTCCAGTTAGATCCGGCCACCATGGCACTGCACTACGGCCAAGAGATTTTCGAAGGTCTCAAGGCCTTCCGCCAGCCCGATGGCTCTGTTGCTGCCTTCCGGCCGCAGGCCAACGCCCGCCGTTTCCAGCGCTCGGCCCGCCGTCTGGCGATGGCTGAGCTGCCGGAGGAGCTGTTCGTCGAATCGCTGCGCGCCTTGATCGAGGTCGACGGCGACTGGGTGCCATCGGATCCGAGCCACTCGCTGTACCTCCGGCCGTTCATGATCTCCACGGAGGTCGGGCTCGGCGTTCGGCCCGCGGCCTCCTATACCTACCTGCTCATCGCCTCGCCGGCCGGCTCGTACTTCCCGCGCGGCGTCCAACCGGTGTCGGTCTGGTTGTCTACGGAGTACACGCGGGCCGCGAACGGCGGAACCGGCGAGGCCAAGTGCGCCGGGAACTACGCCGCCTCGCTCGTCGCACAGGCGTACGCGGCGCAGCAGGGCTGTGATCAGGTCGTGTGGCTCGACGCTGTCGAGCACCGCTGGGTCGAGGAGATGGGCGGGATGAACCTGTACTTCGTGTACGGGTCCGGGCCGGGCGCACGCATCGTCACGCCCGCGCTCACCGGCACCCTGCTTGCTGGCATCACCCGCGATTCGCTGCTGACCGTAGCTGGCGAGCTTGGGTACACCGCTGAGGAAGGCAAGATCTCCACCGATGAATGGCGCGAGGGCAATGCCTCCGGAGCCATCACCGAGGTATTTGCCTGCGGAACGGCCGCCGTCATCACACCGGTCGGCTCGGTGAAGAGCGCGCACGGGTCATGGTCGGTCGGCGATGGTGGATCCGGGCCGATCACGATGCAACTGCGTGAGCGCTTGCTCGCCCTGCAGACAGGCCAGCTCGCCGACACCCATGGCTGGATGCAGCGCCTCGCCTGACGAGCCCGGTGATGGATGTCGCTGAGCACCTCGACTACCTCGCGTCCGACGGACCCCTACTGGCCCACGCAGCCGCACGCGCCGGCTGGGACGCGCCGGTTCCGGGCACCGCCTGGAACGTCCGGGAACTCGTTACGCACGTTGGCGGGGTGCGCCGGTGGGCCACCGAGATCGTTCGCACGGCAGCACCCAGCGGCGACACGTCCGCCAGCCGTGCTGTCGGTGCCGGGCCGCCAGATCCCGACCTGCTGGAGTGGTTCCACGCAGGTCACCGCGCGCTTCTCGAGGCGCTAGGGGGCGCCCCCGCCGACCTGGATTGCTTCGCCTTCCTGCCCGCGCCATCGCCCCTGGCGTTCTGGGCACGGCGCCAAGCTCACGAGACGGCGATGCATCGAGCAGACGCGCAGGCCGCGGCCGGTCTGGTGCCCGAGTTCGACGCCTCCTTCGCCCAGGACGGCATCGCGGAGATGCTGACTGGTTTCGCGCGCCGGCGAAGCAATGCGATCCACACCCCCGGCCAAGTCCTGCTGTGCCCAGTCGATGAAGGATCGTCATGGCTGATCACGTTTGGCGGTGAGCAGATCACCGGTGTCGAAGGCCCTCGGGTTGGGGTCGGCGGGGTTCACGGTTTCGAGGGCGGTGCCGTGGGCAGCGGGTCGGTTGCTTCGGTTTCGGGGATCTCTGCCGAGCTCTACCTGTGGCTGTGGAACCGGCAGGCGAAGGTCGAGATCACCGGTGACGCGGCGCTCGTTGATCTCTGGCGCACGGTGCGGGTGCGCTGGAGCTAGCTTCGGCTGGGGGAACGCCAGCGAGCGCTTCCCCGCTGAGATCGTTCAAGTTGCGGCGATTTCGGGACTGTCTCAGCGGGGAAGACGCGGCGCGTAAGCCTCAGACGGTCGGCCAGGTCCGGAAGTTCTGGTAGGAGCGGCTGGGCGTTGGCCCCCGCTGACCCTGGTAGCGCGACCCGTACTGGGCTGAGCCGTACGGATGCTCGGCCGGGCTGGAAAGTCGGAACAAGCAGAGCTGCCCGATCTTCATCCCCGGCCAGAGCGTGATCGGCAGGTTCGCCACGTTCGACAGCTCCAAGGTGATGTGGCCGGTGAATCCGGGATCGATGAATCCCGCTGTCGAGTGGGTCAGCAGGCCCAAGCGGCCGAGGCTGGACTTGCCTTCGAGACGTCCGGCGAGATCGTCCGGAAGCGTGACGATTTCCAACGTGGAGCCGAGCACGAACTCGCCCGGGTGCAACACGAACGGCTCGTCGCCCTTCGGCTCGACCAGCGTCGTCAGGTCGTCCTGCTGCACGGCCGGATCGATGTGGGTGTACTGCGAATTGTTGAACACCCGGAAATAGCGATCGAGCCGGACGTCGATACTGGACGGCTGCACGAGTTCGGCATCCCACGGGTCAAGCACAAGCCGCTTGGCCTCGACCTCAGCCAAGATGTCGCGGTCGCTCAGAAGCATTCTGCGAGGCTAGCGGCTCGTGTCGGCAATGAAGTCCAGGACGTGGCTGGCCAGCTCTGGCCCGGCGTCCTCCTGGAGGAAGTGCCCAGCGTTGGCGATGGTCGGATGGTTGCGACCCCGCGCTCCCGGCACGGCGCCCTCGAAGATCGGGCGCATCGGCCCGGTGATCGGGTCACCGTCGCTGAACGCGACGAGCAGCGGCGTCAACGCCTGGCTGAGAACAGCCCACGCGGCCCGGTTGGCTTCGGTGGCCGGGTCGGTGGGCTCGGTGGGGACAAGGCCCGGCATGGCTCGCGGGCCGGCCTTGTAGGCCTCGTCCGGGAATGGCGCGTCGTAGCCTGCCCGGACCTCGTCGGACATCGGGCGCTTGCAGCCGGCTTGAACAAAGCGGCCGACATCGATACTCGGCGCGCCCTGCATGGCCGCGCGGAACTGATGCCACACATCGGGCATGGGATGGTCCCCGGTCGGCAGTCCAGTGTTGGCGGCGACGATGCGAGCGAAATGCGTGGGGTGCTCGGCTGCCAGGCGCAGCCCGATGAGGCCACCCCAGTCCTGGCCGACCAGGGTGATCGCGGTCAGGGACAGTTCGTCGATGATCAACGAGCGGACCCACTCGACGTGCCGAGCGTAGGTGTGCTCGCCCTGGTGCGCCGGCTTGTCCGATCGCCCGAAGCCGATGAGGTCGGGGGCCAGCACCCGATGCCCGGCGGCGGCGAGCACCGGGATCATCGTCCGGTACAGGAACGACCACGACGGCTCGCCGTGCAACAGGAGCACCGGAGCTGCCTCCGGCGGCCCCGCCTCCACCCACGCGATTCGGAGCGTGCCGCCGTCCTGTGTCGGGACGTGTGCGTAACGCGGCTCGTAGTCGAAGTCGGGGAGGTTCGCAAAGCACTCATCGGGTGTGCGCAGCACGTCCATGGGCGCAAGCTAGCGCACGGTCCGCGGTTAGCGACCCAGGGCGTCGAAATACAGGTCTTCCAGCGCGAATCCGAACAAGATTGCCAGCACTGCGGCCGAGATCATGAATGGGCCGAAGGGGATCGCCGTCTTGCGGTCGCCGCGTCCGGACGCGAGGACGGCGAGGCCACCGATAGAGCCCAACAGAAATCCACCGAAGGCGCCGACGACCAGGGTCGAGAAAGACACGTACGCGAGCACACCGCCCAGGACACCCGCGAGCTTGACGTCGCCGAAGCCCATCCCGGCGGGGTAGGCGAACATGATGGCGAAGTAGAAGCCGAACAGCGCCGCGCCGCCGATAGCGGCGCGACCTAGCGCCCACCAGTGATGGGTCGCTAGCGAAGCAGTGGTGAGCAGGAGGCCAACCACGAGGTAGGAAGGCAGCACGATCGCGTTGGGCAGTCGCTTGTGATCGATGTCGATCATTGCCAGCGTCAGGCCGGCGGCGGCGAGATACAGGTAGGCGGGCAGTGCAGCGAGCATGCCGAGGTTGTGCATTCGCACCGTGATCGTCACGAACAACGCCGCAGTGGCTGCTTCGATCAGGGGATAGCGGGCACTGATCGGCGCGTGGCAGTCGGCGCACCTGCCGCGCAGGGTCATCCACCCGATGACCGCAATGTTGTGCCGATTGCGGATCGGGCTGGCGCAGCTCGGGCAGCGAGAGGGCGGTCTGACCACTGACTCGCCGGCCGGCACGCGATAGATGGCGACGTTCAGAAATGATCCGATGGCGAGCCCCAGAATGCCGGCCAGAACGGCCCAGACAGTGAGTGGCAGCACGCGGCAATTGTGCAGGTCGGCCTGGAGGTCGGACTTGGGGGTCGGCGGCCTGGGCACCTTCGAATTGACGGGCAGTACGTGGCTAATGAGACGCTGGGGGCCGGACGCCGCACCGGCGGTCGCGAAATCGAGGCATTGGTGGCAGGGGATGGGGCACGGATGACGCGTATCCGCGTGTGGTTGGCCGGTTGCGTGGCGATGGGAATGTCCGCCGTCCTGGTCACCGCGTTCGCTTCGGGAGCTTCGGCGAAAGCTCCTTGGCACAACCCAACCGGTCATGTCGACGCGGCGTACGCGACGAATGCGAGGACCGTCGTGGTTCGCGGTTGGGCTTACGACCCGGATTACCCCAAGAACTCGATCTCGGTCGATGTGTATATCGACGGCCACGGCACGAGCTGGCACACCGGGATGGCGCGCCCGGACGTCGCCAGGGCGTTCCCTTGGGTTGGCGGTCTCACCGGGTTCATGTTTGTCAGTGGCGCACTTGGCTACGGCACGCATCGCGTGTG
Organism: Actinomycetota bacterium; assembly: GCA_030775825.1. Classification (GTDB taxonomy): domain Bacteria; phylum Actinomycetota; class Actinomycetes; order Mycobacteriales; family Jatrophihabitantaceae; genus JALYIL01. The sequence goes on along the minus strand of JALYIL010000118.1, from coordinate 9,393 downwards.
TACCTATCTGATCAACCGGGGCCCGGGTGGCACGACGGGGCTGCCCTGCCAGACGGTGACCATCCCCTCGCCGGTTACCGTCAACCAGCAGATCGCGGCCTACGCAAAGACATTCGTCGGCAGGTACCCCTACAGTTTCGGCGGGCGATCTCCCGCGACCGGCTTCGACTGCTCCGGACTGACCTATTACATCTATCGAAAATACGGGCGCACGATCGCTACTAACGCCCAAGCCCAGTACCAGGAGTTTCGTCGAATCACCCCCAACTCGGCGCGGCCGGGCGATCTCGTCTTCTTCCACGACGGCAGCGGCTACGTGTTCCACGTCGGGATATACGAGGGCGGCAACATGATGGTCGCCGCCGCAACACCGCAAGACGGAATCCGCTTCCAAAGCATTTGGTCCAGCAACGTCACCTACGGCACCATCACCCACTGACCAGCAGCCGACGCGGGTCGGCACCGGCATCACAAGTGATCCACTGAGGCACCGGGCGGCCCTGGTGGCGTTGGGCCGAATCAATGCTGACGTATCGCATTCCGGGCCGCCTTGGGTGCGTCCGTGCGGCGATACCGCGTGTCGGACGGGGTGGCGGTTGTGTGGGTTGGCCTATGTTGGCCTGGTGCAGCTGTGGGCCTCGACGCTGCGCCTGGCACGTCTGAGCGCGGTAGCCCTGCTGCTCACCGCGGCTCTGGGTATGGCCGCGTGCTCGGGCTCGGGCTCGGGCTCGGGCAAGTCTGGCAGCGGGTCCCAAACGGCCGCCACGCCCCGCCCCAAGGGCGCCGGCGCCAGCTCCGGAAGCACCGCGGCGCCGGCCCAGCTGGCGCCGGTGACCATCACGGCGGTCGGTGACACGATGCTCGGCAACACCCCCGAACTGCCCCCGAAGCCTGGGACGTACCTCGATCCGGTCAAGCCGCAGCTCACCGGCGCGCAGATCGTGTTCGGCAATCTCGAGGGCACCCTTACAACATCGACGGTAGGCAAATGCGCCGCGATGCATGCCCCGGCCGGAGAGTGTTTCCAGTTCCGTGACCCGCCCGACTATGTGCGCTACCTGAAGGGCGCCGGATTCACCATCTTGAGTGACGCGAACCCCCATTCCTTCGACTTCGGCGCGGCAGGGCAGGCGCAGACCGTCCGCACGATCCATGACGCCGGCCTGGCCCAGACCGGGCTGCCCGGTGAAATCACACTCGTCAAGGCGCACGGGGTTGGGGTGGCGTTCTTGGCCTTCGCGCCCTACACCGACACCGCCAGCTTGCTGGATCTCTCGGGCGCGCAGGCGCTGATCAAGCGGGCCGCTGGGCTGGCGAGCGTCGTCGTCGTATACATGCATGCCGGCGCCGAGGGCGCGACGGCCGAGCATGTCACCGGCCGCGAAGAGTACTTTCTCGGCGAGGACCGGGGCAACGCGGAGGCGTTCGCGCAAATGGCCATCCGGGCCGGCGCTAGCTTGGTCATCGCCAGTGGCCCCCACGTGCTGCGGGGGATGCAGTTCTATCGGCACCATCTGATCGCCTACAGCCTGGGCAACTTCGCCAGCTATTACAACTTCGCCACCGACGGCGACCTGCACATGAGCGTGATCTTGCACGTGACGCTGTCGGCGACCGGCGGATTTGAGAACGCCCGCATCTACCCCGTCCAGTTCACCGGGCAAGGGCAACCGTTGCCGGGTGGAGGAGCCATCTCCCTGGTGTCTCAGCTTTCGGCGCAGGACTTCGGTGCCTCCGCAGCCCGCATCCTGCCCTCGGGCATCATCACTGCGCCCTGATCCTGGCCGCCGGAAAGCGTCGCGTGGCGAAAGGGCAAGCCAAGGCACGATGCCCCGGCACCCCGGATTCCGGGGTGCTCGGGTATCGTCTCAGCCGTTGGCGGGTGTAGTTCAATGGCAGAACATCAGCTTCCCAAGCTGACAGTGCGAGTTCGATTCTCGTCACCCGCTCCAGGAAGAGGCCCCGTATCCCGGGGGATGGAGATGCCTGAGATAGGTGTTGCCCTCGGCTTGGCGCGTCGCGCGTGCGATCTGCATGCGACTATGGATTCGACGTTGGTGTTCGAATTTGCGTCGAGTTCAGCCCCTAGGGCGTCCGCGATCCGGCGATCGGCGGCGCGTGTGGCGTGCTGATAGATGAGGGCGGCGCGCATCGTTCCGTGGCCCATCCTTTCCATCAGTCGCGTGTCGACGTGCCCGGAGTGCTGGACGCCAGGGTGTTGCCAGTGTGCCGTCGATCGTGCAGATGTAGGTGAGGCACACCGATCGCGGTGACGGCGGCCGACCAGCCCCCGGCCTTGTTGAATTGCTGCGACGGATTGGCCGACCACTCGGTCCGCAGAAGACCAATGAATCCTCGTCGGACCCCACGAACTCCTCCAGGTGCTGCTCGAGAATGTGGACTACGGGAATCGGAAGGGCGATCGACCGGACACCGGCGCGCGAATTCGGTGCCCCGAGTTCGATCGTTCCGTCGCTGCGTTCGGTGTAAGCGGCTCGAATGCTGATCACGCCCGTGGCGCGGCCGAAGTCACGTCGGCGCAATGCGGTTATCTCGCCCCACCGAAGGGACGCGAACGTCTTGACAGGGACAAAGGCCTGCCAGCGCTCGGGCATCTGCTGAGCAAGCTGCATCAAAGGCGGACCTGGACCCGACGGTGTTCGATCCGGCAGGCCCCCGTCGGCTGGTGCTGGTGACGTGCGGCGGGCAGATCCACAACGGCAACTATGACCGCAAGGTCGTGGTGTACGCGGTCCCGCTCCCCGGTCCGACATGAGCGTCAAGCCGCTGCTCGCCGCAGTCGCCGTCCTGCCGGTCGCCCTGATCCTGGCCCTCAGCGCTTTCGCCGGGTCCGCGCCGTCGGCGAGCGCCGCGCCGGGGCGGCGTGAGTATCTGCGCGACATCCGGCCCACTGACAGGGCTGAGTGCGGACGCCGCGCAGAACGCCCGCGTCGTGGTGGCGGCAGCCGAGCAAGTCGGTGGTCATATCGGGGCGATCGACGCGCTGACCGCCGGGATCACCGAGTCCGGGCTGCGCGTGCTGGGCAACACCGACGGGCAGCAAGGCGCAGCACCCGTGCAAGGAATGGGCAGCGATCACGACTCACTCGGAATCTTCCAGCAGCGCCCGTCATGGGGGACAGTGCAGCAGCGACTGGACCCCGCCATCTCCACGTCCCTGTTTATGTCGCGCCTGACCGCCGACCCCGGCTGTCAGAGCAAGCAGCCGTGGTGCGCGATCCAGGACGTCCAGGCATCGGCGTACGACGGCCAGCCGCGCGCGGCCAACCACGACAGCACGGCGTACGGCGGCAACTACGAGCCGAATATGGCTCAGGCGGCGGCGATCGTGACGGCCGTGGAACACGATGCATCGAAACTGATATGCGGCGCGCTGAGCGGCGGCCTGCCGGCGAACGCGGCCCCCGGGACCCATGGTCTGCCCGCGTCATACGTCGTGCCGACCTCGGCGAACCCGGCCGAGGACAAAGTCGTTGCCTACGCACTTGCCCAGCTCGACAAGCCCTACGTCTTCGGCGCGGCGGGCCCAGCGTTCGTTCGACTGCTCCGGTTTGACGATGGCCGCGTGGGCGCAGGCCGGGGTGTCCCTGCCGCACTACACCGTCAGCCTGGCCAGCGCAGGCACTGCAACCATCGCCGCAGCGATGGTCCCCGGTGATCTCATCCTCGTCTCCGGTGACGATGGCACCCTGGCCGCGCCGGGGCACGTGGGTATGTACATCGGCGACGGCCTCGTTATCAACGCGGCGTCCCCGCAGACAGGCATCCGCGTCCAGACCTATGACGACTTCGTCCGGTCGGCCACGGCCTGTCGACCATCCGCCACCTCGCCTAGGTGTGAGCGCGACCTCCTCAACGCATCGCAAGCGGCATGGCCGGCCGCTACCGCGCGCTCCGACAGCGGCTAGATGAGGACGTTTCTCGCCTCGCCACCACGTGAAATCTCCCGGACGGTCCGACGCATCCGTGATTGAACGGCGGCGAAACTTATCGGACGACGCAACAATTGGTGCCGCCCGGGTGTCAATGAGGTGTGGAGGTGCTTGTGGAGACCGAACGCGGGTTCGCCGGCTTTGTCCGTGCGAACACTGCAGCCTTGCTGCGCACCGCGTATCTGTTGACGGGCAATGCCTGCGCGGCCGAGGAACTGGTTCAGGACACCTTGGTCCGGCTGTACCCGAAGTGGGACAAGGTCGAGGTGGCGGACGTGCCGACCGCCTACGTGCGGCGCTCGCTCACCAATACATTCCTGAACGAACGACGAAGGCCGTCCAGCCGCGAATTCGCGATGGACGTCCTGCCCGACGGGAAAGACCCGTTCGACGCCACCGATCAGTTCGCGGACCGCGATCAGATCTGGGCGTTGCTCCGGACGCTGCCCGACCGGCATCGCGCCGCGTTGGTCATGAGGTTCTTCCACGATCTACCCGACGCCGACATCGCCGATGCGCTCGGCTGCCGACTCGGGACGGTCCGGAGTTTGATCAGCCGGGGGCTCGCAAAGTTGCGTGAGCAGAGTGCGTCCGACGCCGCGACTCATCCGGCAAGGAGGTTGGCATGAACGACGATCGCGACATGGAGGCGGCGCTGCGGGCGAGCCTCGCAGAGCGTGCCCGCCAGGCGCCGACAGGGTCGGGCTTGGTCGAGGACATCATCGCGGCCTCCGGCGGTGTGCAGCCGACCGTGATCCGGCCGCGGGTTCGGAAGTGGGGAACGTGGACGCTGCCCCTGCTGGCGGCATCGATCGTGGCCTTGGTCGTAGGCGTGCTGGTCACCGTCGCGCAGCTGCACGGCTCGTCCAACGGAAAGCCTGTCGCCGTTCAAACCGGCCCCGGCACCACCGCGTCGTCACCGGCGCCCACCGTGACCTCGACACCTACGAGCACCTCTTCGCAGCTGACCGGGGATTCGGTCGAGGTGCACGTCGTCGGCTTTACCCATTTCCGGGTCGTCGACACCACGTTCGTCGGCGTGAACGACGGATGGGCACTCGGCACGGCTGACTGCCTGCGCTCTGCCGGATCGTGCACCGGGATGGTCCGCACCCTCGACGGCGTCACGTGGGACGCGGTGATGAATCCGCCCGTCAACCTCGCCGGAATCACCGCTGGATGCACCGACCCCTGTGCCACCAACATTCGGTTCGCGAACGACAGCGTCGGCTACGTCTACGGTCCGACCGCGCTGTTCATGACGACAGACGGCGGTCAGACCTGGAATCTTCAACCTGGCGGGGCGTATGCGCTGGAGACTCTGGACAATGACGTCATCCGGGTGCGCGCGGCGTGCACGCCCGGCTGCCCCGTCGTCGTGCAGACGTCCGCGATCGGCAGCACCGCCTGGACGACCGCCACGCTGCCAGGTGCCCAGGCGGCAATGAACTCGGGCGTGAACCTGTCGCGCACCGGAAGCAGCGCGTTCGTAGACATCTACGGTCACGTGGCGGGTGGTGCACAGGATGCGACGTCCGTGCTTTACTCGTCGATCGACGCCGGCAAGACATGGACGCGTCGCGGCGAGCCGTGTGCGCAAACCGGCGGTGGACTCGGCGGCGCCGAGGTCGACAGCACCGCGATGACCACCGCGTCCGACGGATCGGTCACGGTCCTGTGCACGCCCCGTGGAGGGAGCGCCCCGCAATACACGAGCACGTCGACGGACGAGGGAGCGACATTCGTGCACGGCGCACTCAATGCATTGGGCAGTGCTGCGATCACGGCGATCGGCGCGGCGTCGGCGCACATCATCCTCGTCGCGGACGGCGACACCTTCCGCACCACGAACGGCGGTATGACCTTTGCCCGCATCGGCGCGAACGGACAGCCGACGCCGGGTAACGCGATTTGGTTCGGCTTTGAGAACTCGATGGTCGGGCGCGCGGTGTCGGGCGGCGGATCCACGATCTGGACGACGTGGGACGCCGGCAAGACCTGGAAGTCCTACACCTTCCCACCGTGATGGCACGGGGACTGGATTGGCACGGCGATCGGTGTCGCGCTGGTTTGGACGGATATCCGCAGATCGCTGTGCTGTGGATGTGTGCGCGCGATCCCGTCACTCGGCGGGCCGGAGCTGATCAACACCGCAGATGACCACCAACGAGACGAGCCGAGCCGCTTGCGAGGGCCACCGCTCACCTGCTCCCTGATGGAGGAGACAGGATCACGACGCGCGGCGCCATGTCGCCAGATCGATGTTCCATTGCGGGGTGTCGTGCCCGACCGTGAGACTGGCGGGTGTGGATCGTGAGACTCGTCGGCGGCTTGGCGGCGCTGCGTACCGCGGGGACGCGGCGGAGATCATGGCGGTGCACACGCTCGACGACGCGCGTGACGTGCCGCAGATCGCTGGGCAGGCACTGTTGATCGCCCTCGCCCAGGACATGCCGGGCGCGGCCGAGTTGGCCACCGAGGTCATCAGCCGCCTGGCCGAGCGGGACTGGGACGGCGACACCGAACTCGGCGTCGAGCTGCGCCACGGGATCGACCCGTCGGCCGGATCCCTTTGCCGTCGATACCGGTGGACCTCGAGCTACTCGTCGACCTACTGCAAGGCGGAGAACATCACTCCGGCGGACGGCTCAACATCCGCACCGGCGAAGCGCTCCCGGATCTGGCCTTCGCCGAATCGACTGACCAGTCGAGGCCGGCTACCGACTCGGCCAACCCTCCCGGCGCTAGAAACGGCCCGCAAAGAGACCGCTGCTGTCAGCGGATGATGCCGCTTAGTGGAAAAGTAGTGCGTTTGGATGGCGGCGGCCGGACGGTCAACGCGGGGAATCGAAGGCATAAAGGTAGGTGCCGGTGGCGGCGCTCACGAAGTCCACAAACCGACAGGCCGTCGGGGTCGCTGGCGCTTGTGTAGAACCGGACGGTTGTGGGCCGCCGCCGCTTGACAGGCACGGGACGCCGGTCCATTCGATGACGTAGGTCAGAGCATTGTTGATCAGCGGTTTGAGGGAGCCGCTAGGTCCGGCCGTACCGGCGTCGGTTGTAGTTACCAGCGCGAGCCTCATTGTTGCCTTCGACGCTGTAGTGCAAACGGCCGGACCGCTTCCGCAAGATGCGAACGCCTTCTGCGGCGACGCTGCAGCAACGGCGTCTGCCGGAGGTACGTCGAGGTGAATATCACCGCCATCAAGGCTGGACGACGTCGAGATCGGTCCCAGATAGGTGAGGGTCCCAGCGGTCGGAGATGGTGGAGTGACCGGCGCACTTGACGAATGTGAACCTGAATCTCCGGCGGGCGCCGCTGAGCTAGACCGATGCACGGTGCTCGCGCAACCGGCAAGAACAACCGCGATCACGCCAACGGACAATCCCTTCCACGACTGCGGCGCCATAACTGATAGACGGTACGGCGACTCGTCGGCGTTCCCAATGCGCGCACAAGCAGGACCGCGCACGATCGGCGGCGGATCCCGTCGTGTCGCTCGCCGACCGTCGGATCCGAGCGCTACCGAATCACGCTCAGGAGGTGAGCATCGGCGGTGTCTTGAAGTTCACGCTCGACAACGCGCAGCGCGGCAGCACGACGCTCGGGGTAGCTGATGCCATCTCTGTGTTGCCTTTCTCGCGCAATGTCGCGTGGGCCGCGAACGTGGTCGTCCGTCGAAGGGAGGCGGAGGGCAGGACGAATACTGACGCCGGCTGGCGACGAAGCTCTCGGACTATCCCCGGCAGGTACGCCAGAAGTTGTCCATACAGGACGACGGTGTCGGGCTCGCCTTTCCGCCATGTGATCAGGCCGAGCTTTGCGAGCTGCAGAACGACCATTTCGGTGTCTTCGTCGAGCTGGTTGTGATCACTGGTCACTACGGCGTCGAACCCTGCCGATTTCGCAAGGAGGTACATCTTCCAGTCAGCGGTCGAGACCCGCGCATAGGCGAGAAACGCAGCGTTGAAGTGAGTGAGCGTAACGCTGCGGTCGAGGTACTCGAAGCGCATGCCTGCTGGCGAGAGTGGGAAGTTCTGGTCGAGCATGAGCCGAAGTGGCGCCGGCGCGCTCACGCTGCTACCCGCAGCTTCCTCTCCATCTCGAGCGCATCGTCGACGTCTAGGACGGTCAGCGACGGGTACAACTCGACTAGGTCAACAGACGCCATCCCGCGGTTCTCGTGTAGCGCGAGAAGGGTGCCCGTCGAAATGCGGGAGTTGGTGACGACCGGTTCGCCGCTCATCACCCAAGGAGAGATCGCAGTTCGCGGCGACGGGTGAACAAGGTTGACACCGTGTACATGCACGTCGCGCGACACTCCGTCGGAACGGACGTCGATCGGCGCCATCAGATCGAAATGACCTGCGATGTCGACCATGATCTCGAACGCTGGCTGGCCGGACAGCTCGTTTACGTCCATCGAGGGGCCGACGGCGTACCCGCCTTCAGCCGCAGACACCTTCGTCTCGCTGAGGTGTGCGTTGGAACCGCCGAAGTCCCGCCTGAATCGACGTGCGAGCTGTGCAGCCTCACCAAGATCGACTCGGTGCTGTCGGAGGAACGCAATCAAGCGGAGAAGGACAAGGTCTCGATAGGACCAGGACTTAGGACGCGCGTTCATGTGGTCGGGAACCAGCACGTCATGGTTGGCCCAGTAGTAAACGGTTCGTTCGGGGATGCCGCTCAGCTGCGAGGCTCTTGTCGCGCTATAGAAGCCACGCGGGCCTGCTAGAGCAGCGAGGACCAGCCGGCGGTCCACCTCGCCGAGGTGTTCCTCGGTGACATCGTCTCGACGGTCGCCCCTCACACGAAAACAGCGTAGACGCAGGCCCTGACTAAGGTCGACAGCCGCGCGGCGCGTGCCGGCTGCGAGTGGCTCCAGGTCGACTTGAAGATCCCTTGCCACCGCCCTCCTTCGATGGTGCGGATTCACGCCTGCGAAGCCGATTTTGGAACGGCTGTCGGCGCTCGCTGCAAAGCGACCCTTCAGCGGAGAGGCTCGGCGCAGTCCTCTGGCGCTTGGCCTGCTGCGGTGCCAGCGACGGTTGGCAGGGCTCGCCGTCACAGCACTGTCGGGATCGACACAGTCAATGCGGGCGGACCGGTCGCACCCCAGCGCGGCGTGAGCGGATATCAGTGGCCGCCGGTGCGTGGGACGCGGCTTCCGGCTAGCACGTGACCAACTTCGCAGGCCGATTAGCCGTCGACCGAGCCGGGAAGACCGATGACATGAGCCTGCTGTTCTAGTCATCATCGGCATCGCATCGTGGTCGCTGCTCGGCGCTGGCACGCACCGCGCCGCTACCGATCGTCGCGATACCGATCGAACGGGATCGGCTTCGGTCGGCTGCCCGGCGACATCAACTACCGCGGCTCGCGCACGCGCGTCTACGCGCCGATCATGAGCTCGCTACTTATCTCGCTTGCGCTCTCCGT
>JALYIL010000117.1 GCA_030775825.1 Actinomycetota bacterium | reverse complement strand
CGACCTTGCTCTGGACGAACTGGTTACCGCAGGCAACTGCAGAATCCGGCGTGCCCGCCGATTTGCACTCGACCGCCTTGATCGGGTGACCGTTGACGCCGCCGAGTTCGGTGTTCACGTAGTCGATGCCGGCTTCAAAACCCTGACGGTAGGCGGGCAGCGAGAAGACTGTGCCCCCTTCCAGGTTCTGGAACCCCACGAGCACCGGCGACTTCGAGGAGTCGGCCTTGGTGCCGCCCACGACGTGGCCGGAAGAGGCGGAGGAGCCGGTGGATGGGGAGCCGGACGAGCCGGTTTTGGTGCTGCTACTGCTGCAGCTGGTACACAGCGCGGCTGTCAGCACTCCGACAGCCGCGAGCCCCAGCGTTGCGAATGAACGTTTCACTTCATGCCTCTCGTCGTTGAATTGCAGGCGATAGTGGTGCTGGCGGGACGGGCAGAATCTCGCTCGAGCCGCGCGATCTGCACGGCGCAGCGGGCCCTTCGATGAAGGAATCGCGCGAACTGGTCAATTGCCGCTGAGGTGGCCGACGCGCACATGAACCCAGACATCGACGACGCGGCCTGCGCCGTTTCCGTCGGTATTATCGTGATGTCCGTTGCTCAATGTTCATCCCCTCGCCGCCGTTGAGCCGATTTCCGAGCTCGTGGCGAAGTATGTCGGCCGCGCCCCAGGGTTAGATAGACCACAATTCCGCCTGGCGGCACACGTGTCGGGCGATGGCCGCAGCCTCCCCTAATCAATCTTGTTCGCATTTGCTCAATCGCGGACAGCACAACAGCCCCGACCGCGAGATAGCGGGACGTTCGCGATGTGAGCGCCGGCCGACGTCGCGTCGAAGACGATCTCGATCTCGGCGAAGTCGGGAAGGACGATCAGCCCCTCCACACCGGAGTCGACCGCGGCCACGCCCAGCCTCCGGGCGCGGGCCAGACCGTCGGACGCTGGGTCGATGCCGACCAGGGCCGCCACCGAGAGCACGTCCGACGTGCGCATGATCTTGATCATCAGATCGGTTCCGATGTTGCCCGACCCGATGATCGCTGTCTTGACCTTCAGCATTCCTCGTTTCCGAAGGCGACGCCGACGGCGCCGAGCCCGCTGATCTGCACATCCACCCGGTCACCCGGCGCAACGACGACCATGGGGCCCAGGGCGCCGCTCAATACCAGTTCGCCGGCTCGGAGCGGATCGTCTAACTGGGCCGCGGTCCGGGCCAGCCACTCCAGCGCGAGCAGCGGGTCGCCCAGACACGCAGCACCGTTGCCAGCCGATGCGGACGTTCCGTTGACCTCGAGCGTCATCTCGACCGAGACCGGCTCGAACTCGTCGAGTCCCACGGCGTGCTCGGAGATGACGAACATGCCGCTCGAAGCGTTGTCGGCCACCGTGTCGGCGATGCGGATGTCCCATCCGGCCACCCGGCTGTCGACGATCTCGATCGCGGCGTGGGCGCTGGCGACCGCAGCCCGTACGGTGACGCCGTTGATGTCGCCGGTCAGGTCGGCTCCGAGCCGGAACGCGATCTCGCCCTCGACCTTGGGCTGCAACAAGCGACCGAGGGGGACGGTGCCGCCGTCCGGCACGACCATGTCATCGAGCAGCACCCCGAAGTCCGGCTGGTGGACGCCGAGTTGGGCCTGCACGGCGGGCGAGGTCAGGCCGATCTTGCGGCCGACTCGGGTGGCGCCCCTCTGAAGGCGCCGAGCGATGAGCGCGGACTGCACGCGGTACGCGGTCGCCACGTCGTCGGCACCGATCACGTCGCGCACTGGCGCGCAGGGCACGCCGGTGTCTGCGGCGATCGCCAGCCGCTCGACCGCGTCGGCGAGTGCTGTGGAAACGGTCATGCTCCTGTTCTAGACGGCGAGTTGGCCGTGGCCGACACTTGGTCTCATGACACGAGACCAGCCCCGGTCCAGCATGCTGGGCCGGGGCGTGCAGGTGCTGCAGGCGTTCCGCCCACAGGGCGGCACCCTGACCCTGTCGCGGCTGGTCGAGCGAACCGGGTTGCCGAAGGCCACGGTGCACCGGCTCGCCGAGGAACTGGTCGACCTGGGGCTGCTCGAGCGTCAGGCCGTCGGGTACCGACCCGGCCTGGGGTTGTTCGAGCTCGGCGAGCTGATCGCGGCCAAGGTTGACCTGCGCGAGCTCGCCCTGCCGTTCCTGCAGGACCTGTACGAGGCAACTCACCAGACGGTGCACCTCGGCATCCGCGACGGGCTCGACGTCGTCTACGCCGAGAAGATCCGCGGCCATGGCGGTGTCGACGTGCCCTCGCGAGTCGGTGGGCGGCTGCCACTGTCCAGCACCGGCGTCGGTAAGGCGTTGCTTGCGCACGCCCCTGCCGACGTCGTCGAGGCCGTGCTGTCGCGTCCGCTGCGCTGCCTCACCGCGCATTCGGTGGCCGATCGCGACGTGCTCGCTCGCGAACTGGCCGAGATCCGCCGCACCGGACTCGCCCTGGAGCGGGAGGAGGCGGCTCTCGGCGTCGCGTGCGTCGCGGCACCCGTGATCGTAGCCGGCGAGGTGCTGGCCGCGGTGTCGCTCGCCGTCCCGGCCAGCCGGATTCGCTCGGCGGGCCTCGCACCCGCTGTACGCGCGGTCAGCCTCGCGCTGGCCCGCGCGCTCGCGACCGTGTCCCCGACGCACTGACGCGCCGTGGGCGCCGAGCGCTTCGAGTTCGGTGCGGCGCCGGATCATGGCCATCCGGGCCGCGAGCGTAGCTCGCGGTCGAGTAGCGCTGGAGCGTCAGTCAGCAGCGCAGGCCGCTGGGCGCAACGCCCCAAGGCTGAGGTCACCGGATTCGACCCGCTGCTCTACAGCTTCGCCGGGATCAACCGAGCCCAACTGGCCTTCGGTGTCCTCGGGGTCCTGATCATGGCCTCCGAGTACGCCACCGGCTCCATCAAGCTCACCTTCGGCGCCGCCCCCAACGCTCGCTTCGCCGCCGCGAACCATCTGCTCATCGACCTGGCCTATGACGGCCGGCGCCGCCTGATCGAGCCCGTACTCACTACGCCGCACCAGCGCAGGCCACTACGTCCTGCACGCCGAACGTGCCGACAATAGCGGGCACCGCTCCTACCGCGCCGACAAGATGCAGAGACTCGCGGTCCCGACCACACCGTTTCGGCCCCGGGCGCCGATCGAGTTCTCCGCACGAGGGCCGATACGTGTTGGGTTCATGATGTCGGCGGCTGAGGGCACGGCAACGTTGACACGGTAGGGGTCACCGGTTCACTCCCAGTATCGCCACCCATCTACCCCATTGCTGGGGTTCCTCCGGTCCCACCGGTCGCGTGATGCGAGGCGGACGTCAGCATGGAGTCGGCGCGGCCCAGAAGCCGCGCTGAGGTCGAGGCAGTCCCGCGCGTTGGGCATCGACCGCACCCTTGTGCACGAGCTTGCGGATAACCGGTAGAGCGACTGCGGGCAGCAGCCAACTCCGCAGGCGTCTAGACAGGAAACCCACATTCGCCGGACTCCCTTAACCGCTGGGACAGTGTGCACCCCGTGCACCGAGGGGTCGCGAGTAGCCACCCTGGGCGTCCTTCCCCTGGTACCGGCATGTGGCTACGGTTCCTGGTAGGCGGCGCAATGCGCCAGGCTCGTCGGAGGCACGAGTTCGACGCGGCCGTTCGCGAAATGAACCTCGACCTCACCAGCCGGAGCTAGCCCGGCTACCTCGCCGCGCGTACCGCGTGGCACACGTGTGCGAAACAGTCCGATCGCGTAAATGGCCACGACACAGTCCCCGACGCTGAACACGTCGGGACGCGGATCGGCAGCGGGCATCACGCATCATGTGTGCCCGATTTTCCTACCTGGCTATCATTTTCTCCCGGGGTGCGGTGTGGAGGCGAAGCAGTCGGAGGTCTCGGAACGCTGCCTGGCGCCTCCCATCCTGGCGTTGGTCCTACCAGGCGTAGTGCTCGGGCGCTGTGCGATAGCCGGGGAAGATCTCGTCCAGGCGGGCGAGCGCTTTCTCATCGAGTTCCACGTCGATGGCTCGCACGGCGGCGTCGAGGTGCTCTTGGATTCGAGGGCCGACGATTGGGGCTGTGACCGCGGGCTGGTGCAACAGCCAGGCCAGTGCGACGTCGCCGGGCTCGTGGCCGAGTTCGGCGGCGAAGTCCTCGTACGCCTCGATCTGCGGGCGTTTGGCCGTCACCGTCGCGGACACGCGCCCCTCGAGCCGTCGCTTGCCTTCCCGTTCCTTGCGCAGCACCCCACCCAGCAGGCCGCCGTGCAAGGGGGACCAGGGGATGACACCGAGGCCGTAATGCTCCGCGGCCGGGATCACTTCGAGCTCGATGTCACGGTTGATCAGGTTGTAGAGCGATTGCTCGCTCGACAAGCCGATCAGATTGCGGCGCCTGGCGGCCTCCTGCGCTTGGGCGAGGTGCCAGCCGGCGAAGTTGCTGCTACCGACGTAGAGAATCTTGCCCGCGGTGACAGCCACGTCGATGGCTTGCCAGATCTCATCCCACGGCGTGGCCCGGTCGATGTGGTGGAACTGATACAGGTCGATGTAGTCGGTCTGTAGCCGCCGCAAGCTGGCGTCTAGGGCACGCCGGATGTTGAGGGCCGAAAGCTTTCCCTCGTTGGGCCACTCACCCATGTCGCCGTACAACTTCGTCGCCAGCACCGTCCGTTCACGGCGCCCGCCGCCCTGAGCGAACCAGCGGCCGATGATCTGTTCCGTCGAACCCTTACCTTGACCGTGGCCAGATGCGCCGGCCAACCGCAACCCGTAGGCGTTCGCGGTGTCGAAGAAGTTGATGCCGTAGTCGTGCGCTGAATCCATGATCGTGTGCGCGTCGGCCTCGCTGGTCAACGGACCGAAATTCATCGTGCCCAAACACAACCGGGATACGGTCAGACCGGAACGGCCAAGGTGAGTGAACTCCATACCGCCAGCCTGCCGCGCCCCGGCCGCATCCGTCCACTGCAAGTGGGGTAACAGTCAACGACGCAGTGTCAGGTGTTGAGCTTCGCCAGCTCGGCAGCCACCCACTGTTCGTGCTCGAGTTCCTGCTTGCGGGCCTTGCGGGGATCCCAGAATCCAGCCATCACGAAGATCAGCGGGATGAACACGATCTCACCGCCGACCGCGATCCAGAAGTATTTCTGCCATTGCTTGGGCGAGTCCTTGGCGGCCTTCTGAACCGCACCCGCATTGGCCTGCAGGTACTTCAGACTCGCCTGTACCTTCGGGTCCTGCAGTGCCGTGCCGTATTGCTTGAGGAACAGTAGATCGGCGGCGGGCACCTTGGCCAGCGCCGTCAGCTGTGCCACTGCGTCCTGCACCTTCGTCCCATCTTGTTGGACGAGAAGTAGCTGGGCCACCGGGATCGATCTCAGGTCCTGCAGCCGGGCGAGCGCTTCGGCCGGGGTAATGCCGAGCTTGGCGACGACCTCTTGAACCGCCTTAGCCGCAGCCACCTGGTCGGTCGGGTTGGTGAGCAACGCTACCTGGGTCGTTGGATCGACTGCCTGACCAGCCGCCAACGCGGGTGCGTGCTGGGCAAACAGCGTGGCGACAGTCCCAACGTCCGCAGCCGGCAGGCCGGAGATCTCGCTCAACGCCTTCACTTGAGCGGCCTGATCAGCGGGGTTGGCGGCCAGCGCGGCCTGGGTGGCGGCGTCGATCTTGGCCGCGGTACCCAGCTGTGCCTGGTACTGCGTGGCTAGAGTCTGCGTCTTCGTGACGATCGTTGGATCGGCGGCCACAGCCTTGACCGCGGCGTTCTCGCTCGCGCTCAGCTTCGGGTCGAGCCCGCCTGCGGCGGCCTGCACGGTGGAGCCGCGGTCGACGAGCGTCGTGACGGTATTGACCACGTGCGGCACGAAGAACACCGAGACGGCTATGACGATCCGGATGATCAAGCCCCATACGGCGAGCCCGGTCGCCGTCAGCGCGGGATTTCGGCGCTCGACCGTCTCGGTGAAGCTCGCCATCCATGGCGCATAAGCGACTCCGAGCGACAGGCTGAGACCGACCAGAATCCAGACGAACGTTGAGTAGCTGGTGGCCGGATGAGTCGCCCGGGACAGGAACAGGATCGTGAAGATGATCGCCCCGATCGATCCGACGATCATGAACGGCTTGCGTACGCGGACCCGGTCGGACACGACGCCGATGACAACCAAGCCGATCGCGTTGAAGGCCCAGTTCCAGTTGCCGAGGGCGTTCGCCTTGTGCTGACTGAACCCGAATACCGTCTGGAAGTAGATCGGGAAGAAGCCGACCGCGATGTAGTAGATGATCAGGAAGACGCTGATCGCGAAGGCCGACCCGATGATGTCGAGTTTCAGCATCTGCCGGAATGGATGACGCAGGCTGGCCTCGACATCGATGCCCTTCGCCCGGGCTTCGATCAGTGCGCGGTCATGACTGCTCACCATGAGTTGGTCACGCAACACGGGCGCCAGCTCACGCAAGCCGAACAAGGCGATGCCGGCAACCACGAGACCGACGATGCCGCACGCGATGTACTGGTCCTGCCACGGTGTCGTGTCGCTCGTGTTGCTGACCGCGATACTGACGACCAGGCTGCCCATCACCGGCCCGAGCGTCCAGAAGCCCATCGCAGACGCTCGTCCCAGTTGCGGACTGAAGTCACGGATCAAGGCCGGCGTAGCCACCAGAATGACACCTTCGACGAACCCGATCGCAACGAAAAGAATGCCGAACGCCAGCTTGCTGTGCGCATTCGGTATTCCGACCAGGCTGAGCAAGCCGGTAATGATCAGGCCGACGACGACGATGTTCGCCCGACCGTATCGGTCGGCGACGCCCGCCAGGAACGACGCGACTGCCCCGAGGACGTAGCCGATCACGCTGATGTTCACGTAGTAGACGAACGACATGTGGTATTGGGTGATGATGTGCGCCGCGACCGCACCGGCCAGATAGAACTCGTAGTACAGGATGATCGTCGCAACGACGACGATGGCCAGCGAGGTGAACCGCATCGCCGGCCCCGGGTAATGCGCGAGCTCGCGATTCCACAACCCTCGCCGGGGCGTTGGCGCGGACGTGGCCGGTTGCCCAGCAGTGGTGGTGGTCATGAAACCCCGCCTCAGTTGTGGTGTTGCTCACACGGATCCGTTATGCCACACCTCAACCTAACAATCAACGATCTCGGTACACGTGTTCCCCGCGAGAGTGTCGAGCGCGGGTACGGCGCGCCTACACGACTGCGGGCGCGGCAGAAAGCGCGCAGGGTTGACGATCGTTCCGCCGCATGCAAACATACAACCAAATGGTTGTACAAAGTGATTTGAGCGATGCCGGGGTCGACCGGATCTTCCGAGCCTTGGCCGACACGACACGGCGCGACATCGTGCGACGGACCCTGGGCGGGGAGGCATCGGTTTCCGGACTTGCCGCGGCCTACGCGATGTCCTTCGCCGCCGTACAAAAGCACGTGGCGGTGCTCGAGGAGGCTGGTCTGGTGAGCAAACGCCCGCGCGGTCGAGAGCGGATCGTCCGCGGTAATCCCGAGATGATCCGACGCGCTCAGGCGCTGCTGGATTCCTACGAACAGATCTGGCGGGCGCGGATCGAGCGACTCGATGCGCTGCTCGTCGAGGACACCTGAGTCGAGACACCTGAGGAGCTATCGATGCCCGTTACCAATGTCACCAAGGATCCCGAGGCGCTCACGATGGTCGTGGTCGCCGAGTTCGCCGCGCCGGTCCGCCGGCTCTGGGATGCCTATCTCGATCCGCGGCTGCTGGAGCGCTTCTGGGGGCCGCCGACCTACCCCGCCGTGTTCACCCGGCACGACGGCTGCGTCGGTGGCCGCAGCGAGTACGCGATGACCGGGCCGGGCGGCGACATCTCGCGCGGTTACTGGGAGTGGATCGCCGTCGACGAAGGAAAGCGTTTCGAGGTGCGTGACGGGTTCGCCGAGCCCGACGGAACCCCCAACACGCACTTGCCCTCGATGCGGATGGTCTTCACCTTCGAGTCGGTGGACACCGGCTCGCGGGTGACCACAACCACCAGCTTCAACTCCGCCGAACACCTGGAGCAACTGCTGGACATGGGCATGGAGCAGGGCATGACCGAAGCGATGGGTCAGATGGACGCCGTGCTGGCCGACCTCGCCTCCTTCGCCGCGGGCGATGCGACGACGACCCAGATCCTCAGCGCCACCCAGGTGCGCATCAGCCGGGTTGTCCGTGGAAGCCTCGAAGCGGTATGGCGGGCCCATTGTGAGCCGGCGCTCCTGCAGCAATGGCTACTCGGACCGCCCGGCTGGACGATGCCGGTCTGCGAGGTCGCAACCGAAGTAGGCCACACCTACCGCTACGAATGGGCACAGCTCGATGGCCAGGGACGCTTCGGCTTCACCGGCGAACTACTCGAATCCCTTCCGCCGCACCGCCTGGTCACCACCGAGGCCATGATCGGCACCGACGGCCCGTCGACCACCAACGAGCTCACCCTCACCCCGATCAAGGGCGGGACCCTGCTGTCGATCCTGATCACGTACCCAAACCCCGAGGTCCGCGACACCATCCTCGCCACCGGCATGACCGACGGCATGGAGACCTCTTACGCGCGACTCGAGGCGCTGATCGGATAGCGCGACGGATGACGATGAGCCGATGACGGCCCGGCCGGGTCTAGGTCCCATATCTTGGCGTGGTGGCCGATGACACCTGGGCGAGTTTGGCTGATCAGTTTGCCGATGAGGCTTACGCCACGGTGAAGGGGTACGTGCGCACCTACGTGATGCACCAGCAACTGCTCGAACACCTGCCGGAGCCTCCGGCGACGGTGCTAGACGTCGGTGGCGGCGCGGGTCATCAATCGTTCCCTCTGGCCCAGGCTGGATACGAGGTGACGCTGCTCGACTCGTCGCCGGCGATGCTGGGCAAAGCACGACAGCGCCTGCAGCAGTTGCCTGCGCGGGACCAGCGGCGTGTGACGCTGGTGCAGGCCGCCGGCGAGAGTGCCGATGAGGCGGTGAACGGTCGCCGCTTCTCCGCTGTGCTGTGCCATGGAGTGCTGGGGTACCTCGAGCAGCCTGAGCCGTTGGTCAACCAGCTGTGTCGGTGCGTCGCTGCCGGCGGCGTGGTCTCGATCATGACCGGCAACTCCAAGGCCGCGGCCGTGCGCCCGGCTCTCGAGAGGCGCTGGGACGACGCTCTGGCATGCTTCGACGCCACAACCGAGATCGGGGTCCTGGGAGTGCAGAGCCGGGCCGACACGGTCGAGGAACTCAGCGGACTCATGCGCAACCACGGCGTGGCACCACTGCGCTGGTACGGGGTATGGCTGTTCGTCGACTGGCTCGAATTCAGTGGGGCCAAGTTGGACCCCGCCGATGCACAGCAGGTAATGGCAACGGCCGCGGTCGAACTCGAAGCCAGCCGAAGGGACCCCTACCGCCAACTCAGCCGCGTCTTTCACCTCGTCGGACGCAAAGCTCCGAGTTGAGGCGACAGCAGCAGCCACGTGCTGAAGTCTGCTCGGCGAGCGCGTCAGTGCGAGCGTGCCGATCCGCGAGGCCACCGCCCATCGCGCCCGTCTGCCCGACTCACGTGGCGCGCCGCTGGTCAATCGGTAGGCACCTAGAGTCAGTACATGACCGCCGCGGCGAGGCCGCATCCACGCTCCCTGCTGCAGAGATCCGCGCGCCTCGCCCGTGGGCTGGCCTTGGCGTGTCACCCGCTTCCCGCGCTTGCCGTCACAGTCCTGACGGCAGGACTGGCCGCCGAAGCTGGCACCACCGTCATTCGGGCAACGCTCATCACGATGGCGATGCTGGCCGGCCAACTCTCGATCGGTTGGTGCAACGACGCCATCGACGCCGAACGTGACCGGGCAGTGCGACGCACCGACAAGCCCGTCGCGAAGGGTCTGTTGTCCGTCCGCGCCACCTGGGCTGCCGCCGCGAGCGCCGCCGCCGCGTTGACTGTCGCAGCGCCCCTCGGCTGGGGCGCCTTCACCGTTCTCACCCTCGCCGTGGCCTGCGGCTGGGCCTACGACCTCGGTGTGAAGGCCACGGTCTGGTCGTGGCTGCCCTACGCCGCCGCGTTCGGCGCCCTACCCGGCATCGCAACGTTGGCCTCCAGCCACCCCCGCTGGCCTGCCGGGTGGGCGGTGGCCGCCGGCGCACTGTTCGGGGTAGCGGCTCACTTCGCGAATGTGCTCCCTGACCTGCTCGACGACGAGGCCACCGGGGTTCGCGGGCTACCCCACGCGCTCGGCCCTCGAGTCAGCGCGGTTACCGGCCCGATCCTGCTGCTCGCCGCATCGGTTTCAATCATGATTGGCCCAGCGAGTCATGGACATGTCGCGCTGCGTGCGGTTGGACTGCTGAGCACCACGCTCGCAGCAGCGTGGGCGGCGTTGGCGGCGCTGCGCGACCCGCGTAGCCGCCGCTACTTCCTGGCAGTCATCGCGATTGCCCTACTCGACCTGGCGCTGTTCGCGCTTTGGGGAAGGTCGATCTGAAGTCGCAGCACACGTAGGAGGCCCGACACGGGAGGATTATGTTGACAACACCTCCGGGCAGGGTGCGCTCCTGCGGTGACGCTCGTTCGCCGGATCGATGCGAAGTGAGGTAGAGCAAGTCCAAGATCGCGTTCCTCGGCCTTGGCAATATGGGAACCCCGATGGCCACCCGTCTGGTGAATGCGGGCCACGATGTGACCGTCTGGAACCGGCCTCGGGCACGTACGGCGTCGTTGGCCCGGGCAGGAGCCAGCGTCGCCGAGTCGCCGGCTGAAGCGGCAACCGGGGCCGAGTTCGCCATCACCATGCTGGCCAACCCCGAAGCTCTCGATGGCGTCCTGTTCGGACCCGGCGGGCTCGCACCCGCACTCGCGTCAGGGCAGACATGGATTGACATGTCGACGGTCGGCCCGGATGCATTTCGGGCCGCCCTAGCCCGTCGGCTCAGGGGGGCGGGCGCGGTGGACGCACCCGTCCGGGGCAGCGTCGTCACACCACGCTCGCAGCCAGCATCGTCGCTGCGGGTGAAGCGCTCGAACTGGGTCGCGTGTTGGGGCTCGAGCAGAGCGTTGTCCTGGACGTGCTGGTGGATTCGCCGGTCGGACCAACGCTACGGGCCACGCGGGCGAACATAGAGGACGGGACCTACCCGCCGAACTTCAAGCTCTCGCTGGCAGCCAAGGACATGCGTCTCGCGGTTGAGGCCGCCGTGCGTTCGGGCGTCCCGCTTAAGACGGCGCAGAGCGTGCGCCTGTGGCTGGACCAGGCGGCGGAGCAGGGCGCAGCCGATCTGGACTTCTCGGCGGTCATTGCAACCATCCTTCAGAAGCCGGTTCGCGCCTGAGCGTGGCTCGTGGGCGCGAGCAGTCCGATGAGCGCCCCGGCGGCCCCCGAGCCCAACGCGATGAGCGTGTCGGCGGCGTTCTTTACGGCGGAATCGTAGGCGGTCGTGCTACTCGGGACGTGGTTACCGACATGGAACGCGAGCACGATCCCGATCACGAATGCGATAACGCCTACGGCAGACAGCAGGACGATCCGAAGATCGTAGGGCTTGATGTTTGGAGCCTGGGCAGCCAGTGCTGATGCGTCACCCATTGCTGCTAGCGAGGCGCTCCTGCCCGCGGGTGCGGTTTCGTCTTGCGCCGTGAGGGCAGCCATCGCGTGGTACTGGGTCGCCCGCCGCCGCAGTGCTCCGGACGTCGTCGGCGCAGGGGCGAGCAGCCCGACAAGTGCGCCGCTCAGCGAGCTTGCAGCGGCCCAGAATTCGGTGGGCACGCTGTGACCGACGGCCAGGATCACTCCTGCGCCGGCGAACAAGACGATCAGCGCGGCGCCGACTGCACAGACCACGAGCCATCCGACATCTCGATTGTTCACCCTGCCTTCATAGCAGCCGGCGCAAGGGTTGGCACGAATGGCCGAGCCCGTTTCGGGCTCTGCCATCGACGCGTTCGCCGATCAAGCAGGGAGGTTGAGCTCGGCATCCTCGGTGAGTTGGAGTTCTTCGGATTTCACCGCGGCCTTGATCTGGTCGGCATCCATGGCCAGGCTGACGGCGTAGTAGAACATGACGAGGCTGAACGCGATGACGACCAGCAGATCGATCCAGTTGGGCAGCACCATGTGGGCGCCTTTGCCGTAGCGCCCGATCAGGCCGATGATTGTCTGTCCGATGAGCCAGGGCCAGATCCACGACGCGGCGCGCCAATCGATGTCGGGGCGCTTGACGTCCTTGGCGCGGCGAAGCGTGAATTCGAACAGCACCCGGCCGATGAAGATGCCGGTGAGCAACTTCCACATCGCCTCGAAGCCGCCCCAGTAGATGATGAGGTTCGCGGCGATGAATCCCAGGGGACACATGACTTTGGGGAAGGGAACACGATACGGGCGTGGGCGGTCGGGGTCCTTCAGTCGCAACGCGGCCAAGGAGACCGGGGCGAAGGCGTACATGATTGCCGTTGCCCCGGTCACCAGCCCGACCAGGGAATACCAGCTCGGAAAGGGGAGGAACGTGATCTCGCCGATGACGAAGGCAAGCAGGATCGAATACAAGGGGACGCCCCGCTTGCTCACCTGGGTGAGCTTGTCGGTGAGCACCTCCTCCTTGCCAAGGGCATAGGAGATTCGTGCTGAGGTGCCCAGATAGATCAGCCCGGTCCCGCCTGGCGATGCCACGGCGTCGATGAGGAGGATGGTGCCCAGCCACCCAGCACCCACGGCCAGAGCGATCGTGTAATACGGACCGAAGTTGCTCGGGCCGATGGGGCTCTTCCAGCCGTGCGCCAGATTCGACGGCGATAGGCCCCCGATGAACGCCACCTCGAGCAGGATGTAAACAGCCGCTCCGATCAGCATCGCCGAGATGATCGCCCGGGAGATGTCCTTGCGTGGGTTTCGTGCCTCTCCGCCCATCTGGACTGCCTGCTCGAATCCCTGAAGCGCAAACACCACTCCCGCGGGGAGAGCCGCGAACACCCCGTGCGCGCCGTAGGGCATGAACCCGCCGCCGGCGTGAAAGTTCGAGGCGTGAAAACGCAATGACATGATCACGACGACCGCAAGTACCGGAACGGCGGCCTTCCATATCACCAATGCCGTATTGCTGTCAGACAGCAGCTTGGCGCCGAGAAGGTTGACGGTGGTGAACAACAGCATCGCGGCGGTCGCGATGACGAATCCTGTGGCGTTCAGCGTCCCGTTGGCGTGCAGCATCTGCAGGTGTTTCTTCGACCAGCCGGTGCTGTTTAGATAGGAGATGCTCGCCTCCACTTCGATGGGAGCAATCGTCACCGCCTGCAGATATGCCGCCCAGCCGGCGGTGAAACCCGCGAGCGTCCCGAAGGCAAAGTACGGAAAGCGGGCCGTGCCGCCGGCGACAGGGTAGGACGTCCCGAGCTCGGCGTGGATGAGCGCAAGTACCATCAATAGCCCAGCAGCGAGGATCCAGGACAGCAGCGAGGCCGGACCCGCCGCCTCCGCTGCATACAGGGCTCCGAGCAGCCACCCTGAGCCGATGATCGATCCCAGGGAGATGAACGTCAGTCCCCAGAATCCGATGCTTCGTTTCAGCTCCCGCGGCCCAGCCGCAGGCTGAACCGCACCCGACATCGCCGGTGCACGTGTCATGCCGACCTCCAGACCTTCGCCAACCGCCGGTAAGCAATCATTTGTACGGGTGTTTCCGGCTCGGGCGGATTCCAAACCGCAATACGAAGGGGTGTGGATGTGACGGATCCGCGACTGCGTCCGATCGGTCGCCTGCTGCGGGCGCAACAGGCGGCTGAGCCGGACCGTCTCGTGCAGACCCTGGCCGAGGCGGTGGAGGGCATGGGCGGCTCTGATCTGGCGCTGTACTTGATCGACTACGAACAGAGCCTGCTGATTCCCCACGGCGCGGGGCCGCCCGGTGATGTCAGCGCTCAACCACCTGGATCGGCGAGGGTGGAGGGAACCATGCCGGGACGCGTGTTCCAGAGCGCCGAACCACTGGCGGTGCAGCGCGAGGATCGCTGGCATGTTTGGGTGCCCGTGCGGGAAAGAGCCAACAAGCTCGGCGTACTCGCCATGACGCTGCCCACCTGGGATGCCGACACCGAGTTCTTCTGCGTCGAGCTCGGCCTGGCGGCCGCGTACCTGGTCATCGCCAGCGCCCATTACTCCGACTTGCCCCATCTGCAACGCCGCCGCGAGGACATGAGCTTGGCCGCGGAGATGCAATGGGCGCTGTTGCCGCCGCTGTCATTCTCCACCGGCGGCACCGCTTTGGCCGCCCTCCTGGAGCCTGCCTACGACGTTGGTGGTGACTGCTTCGACTACGCGATCAACAACGGGATCCTCGACTTCGCCGTCTTCGACTGTATGGGCCACGGTTTGACGAGCGCGATCCTGGCCTCGCTGGTCGTCGGTGCCTACCGCCATGGCCGCCGCACGGGACTGGAGCTCGCCGAGCTCGCCGTGTCCATCGACGCCGCGGTGCGCGCGTTTCCCGGGCCGTTGACATTTGCGACCGCGGTGTTGGGCCGGCTCGATGTTGCAAGCGGTGAACTCGCGTGGCTGAGTTGTGGACATCAACAGCCGATCGCCGTGCGTCGCGAAGCCGTACTGCCCGAGGTCGACGCCGTGCACGGGCTGCCGCTGGGCCTGGGGGAGTTGGGTCCGGTCGCCGGAGAACCGGTCCGGGTCAGCCTCGAACCGGGCGATGGACTACTGCTATTCACCGACGGTGTAGTGGAATCACGAAATCCCGAGGGTGAGTATTACGGCATCGACCGGCTGCGCGATCTCCTCGCCCGGGAACACCTGGCCGGCGCCAGCCCGCAGGAGACGGTCCGTCGCCTAGTCCGCTCAACCCTGACTCACAACGCAGCAGGCCGTCTGCGTGACGACGCGAGCATGCTCTACCTGCGCTGGAACAGCGACGCGGCTGATTCTGATGCAGAGCGCGAGTCGCAGCCTCGGCGGGCACGAAGGTCACCGCCGAGAGCGAACACATCAGTGCCGGCGGTGGATCAGTCGCTCAGCAGCGCGTCGATCGCGGACCGGACTTCCGGGTCGTCGGGCTCCGTTCGAGGATCGAACCGCTTGATGACCTCGCCGTCGGGCGCAATCAAGAATTTCTCGAAGTTCCACCTGATGTCGCCGGCCTCCCCGGTTGCGTCAGGCACCGGAGCAAGTCGCGTATAGATGGCATCGCGATCGGCTCCGTTGACGTCGATCTTGTCCGACATGGGAAACGTGACACCGTAGGTCGTAGAGCAGAAGGTCTCGATCTCGGCGGCGGTGCCGGGTTCCTGGCCGCCGAACTGGTTGCACGGAAATCCGACAACGGTGAATCCTCGCCCGGCGAGCTCCTCGTGCAGGGCCTCCAACTTGGCGTACTGGGGGGTGAGACCGCACCGACTGGCCACATTCACCAGGAGAGCCGCCTTGCCAGCGGTAAGTGCGCCGAGCGTCGTGCTCTGGCCTTGCAACGTGCTCACGGGCAGGTCCAACAGATCGCTCATGCGGTGCTCCTTTGGATTCTGGTCTGGATATAGCGATCTCGCCCTCAGGCCTATTCCGCGAGCTACCCGGGTCCTGAGCAAACAACCCGCAATCGGAGTTTGCGACAACACCGCCCGGCGAATCACGCCGACTGTCCAGAACAGTTCAGAGCGGTAGTTTGCTCGAAACGTCACCGAAACGATCGTCGCCGAGGCGGAGAAGAGACTGCGCACCGTGGAAGCCGATGCTAGCTGGGAGCAGGCGGTTGGGCACCTGATCGTCTGCGGTCTCGGGGATGACGGGCTGCGGATCGTGGAGCAGTTGCACGCCGCCGGAGAGCGGGTTGTGGTCGTCGACGACGCGCCCGATGCCCGGTTGCTCCGGATCGTCGCGGGGCTAGGCGTGGCTCACCTGTCCGGTACCGGGCAGCGCACCGCGACCCTCGACGCCGCCGGCCTCGCCGGCGCCGCGGCCCTGGTATGCGTGGACCCCGATGACTTGCGCAATCTGGAAATCGCGTTGCTGGCGCGAAGGCTGCGCCCGGACGTGCGGCTCGTCGTTCAGCTGAAGAATCAGGCGGTTGCCAAGGGGGTCGAGCGGGTCACGGGAGCCGGAAGCGTGCTCGACGTGGCGACACTGGCCGCGCCAGCCTTCGTCGAGGCATGTCTGGATCGTCGGCGACACGAGCTCGACCTCGGCGGCGAACTGTTCCAGGTCGTGGACGTGGCAGCCGAGCGAACTGGGCCGCTGCGCGTGCTGTTCGGCGATCTAGCTCCCCTGGCGGTCGTGCCCGCGGCCGGAGGGCCCGTACAGATCTGCCCTGGGCGCGACCTGGTCGTCCAGCCCGGCGACCGCGTGACGGTCATCGGGACACAGTCTGATCTCGCCTTGCGACGGATGCACCCGGTCGATGAACATCAGGTCGAGCCGAGTCACCGGCCGCGTCGGCGCCTGGCGGTGGCGTGGCGATACATCACGGGATTTGCCAGTGAGACCGAGCGCTCGCTGCGCGTGACGCTGCTGGTGCTGCTGGGTCTGGCAGTGTTGTCGGCCGCGCTGATCGCGGTCACCTACCGGAGCCCGGCCGGGCGCCGTATCGGCCTACTCGACTCGCTGTACTCGACCGTTCAGACGCTCACGACGGTCGGCTTCGGCGACTTTGCGTTCGGCGGTCAGTCGGCATGGTTACGGGTGTGGGCGATCGTGTTGATGGTCCTGGGGGCAACCTTGGTCACGGTTGTCTATGCGTTGCTCACCAACCTGCTCGTGAGCCGTCGGATCGAGCAATCGCTGGGGCGCCAGCTCGTGACCCGCATGCGTGATCACGTGGTTGTGGTCGGACTGGGATCGGTCGGCCTTCGCGTGCTGGAAACGCTGGTCGCGACGGGTGAGCAGGTTGTCGTCCTGGAACGGGACGAGCACAACCGGTACCTCACCAACGCCCGCGCGCTGGAGGTGCCCGTCGTGATTGGTGACTCGACGACACCGGGCAACCTGGCCGCGGTGAACGTGCGCAGCGCGAAGGCCGTCGCCGTCCTGACCAGTAGCGACCTGGCAAATATCGAAACGGGGCTGGCGGTTGATGGAATCCTGGGCGAGCGTAGAGATCAAATACCTGTCGTGATGCGGGTATTCGACCGTCAGTTGGCCCAGACGATCGAGGCAAGCTTCGGCTTCCAGCACGTCCGATCGACCTCCGCGCTCGCCGCGCCGTGGTTCGTCGGAGCGGCGCTCGGACTCGATGTCCAGGCCACCTTCTACATTGCAGACCAACCGATGCTGGTGGGGCGCCTCATCGTCAGTGCCGCAGGCGGCCTGCAGGGACGCACCATGCTCGACCTGTCCGCTCGGATCCGGGTCATCGCGATCGTCCGGATCAGCGAGGGCGGCCGTCTGGAGTACCCGCCGCGCCGCGATACCAGCTTTCGTGGAGGCGACCAGGCGTATCTGATCGGGCCCTACGAGGAATTGCTCGCAGTGCTGCGGCGCGACCAGAACGTCTGATCGCTTCGTACGTTAGAACCGGTCAAGTAGGGGAGGCCGCCGATCGCGTCCGCTGCGGCCGGTGCCGAAAACCGGTCCTGGCAGGCGGCGGATCGTCTAACATCGCACGGGCCGACCTGGTGAGGCCGCCAGCGCCCGATGTTTCCCGGAGCTTGACCAAACAGGGAGTCTCGCCTGTGACACTGATCGATTCGACACTGCAGATTCCCGACGAGCTCAAGCCGTCGGATGGCCGGTTCGGGTGCGGCCCGTCGAAGGTGCGCCGTGATGCGCTCGAACGCCTGGCCACGCAACACGAACTCATGGGAACCTCGCACCGCCAGGCGCCGGTGAAGGCGGTGGTCAGGCGCGTGCGCGAGGGCCTGCGTGAGCTGTTCGGGCTGCCTTCAGGGTATGAGGTCATGCTTGGCAACGGCGGCTCCACCGCGTTCTGGGATGCCGCTGCCTGTGGACTGGTACGCAGCCGGGCCCTGCACGTCGTCTACGGGGAGTTCACCCAGAAGTTCGCGACGGTCACCGCCGGTGCGCCTTTTCTGGGTGACCCGATCGTGGTGTCCGCGCCGCCCGGGGACGCACCAGCACCCGTCAGCGATCCCGAGGCCGATGTCATCGCGTGGGCGCACAACGAGACATCGACGGGGGTGATGCTGGACGTCCGGCGCCCTGCCGCGGCTGATCACGCTTTGGTGCTTATCGATGCGACCTCGGGCGCCGGCGGCCTACCCGTGGACGTAAGCGAGGCGGACGTGTACTACTTCGCGCCGCAGAAATCATTCGGCTCTGACGGAGGCCTGTGGCTGTCGCTGCTCAGTCCGGGCGCTGTGGAACGCATCGGTGAGCTCAACGGGGCCGCTGGGCGCTGGATTCCCGAGTCGCTTCGGCTCGCGACCGCGCTGGACAACTCCCGCCAGGACCAGACCTACAACACACCAGCAGTCGCCACCTTGCTACTGCTCGCCGACCAGATCGACTGGATGCTGGACGGCGGTGGGCTCGAGTTCTGCCTCGCGCGCACCCGCGCGTCGTCCAATCACCTTTACGGCTGGGCACAGGGATCGGAGTACGCCACGCCTTTCGTTGCCGATCCAGCCAAGCGCTCCCTGGTCGTGGCAACGATCGACTTCGCCGCCGAGGTGGACGCGGCAGCTGTGGCCAGGACGCTGCGGGCCAACGGCATCGTTGACGTCGAGCCGTACCGCAAGCTGGGTCGCAACCAGCTGCGCGTGGGGATGTTCCCGGCGATAGATCCGGGCGACGTGCAAGCGCTGACTGCGTGCATCGACTGGGTAGTCTCGGCCACGGCATGAAAGTGCTGGTAGCAGAGTCCATCGGCGAGTCCGGGGTCGAGCTGTTGCAGGCGGCAGGCCTCGCGGTCGTCCTCGGAATGAGCTGGCAAAGGGCCGAACTCGAGCATCGAATCGCTGACTTCGACGGCATCCTCATCCGGTCTGGGACCCAGGTGGATGCTGACCTGCTGGCCAGGGCGGACCGGCTACGTGTCGTGGCCAGGGCAGGAGTCGGCGTCGACAATGTCGATGTCGAGGCGGCAACGCGTCGCGGTGTTCTGGTCGCCAACGCTCCGCAATCAAACGTCATCACCGCCGCCGAGCACACGATGGCGCTGCTCCTGGCTCTGGCCCGCAACGTTCCCCAGGCGCACGCCTCGCTCATTGGTGGGGCGTGGGAACGCTCGAAATTCAGCGGCGTCGAGCTGCACGAGAAGATCCTCGGGATCATCGGTTTCGGCCGCATCGGTCAGCTGGTTGCGCACCGGGCCAGGAGTTTCGGGATGCGCGTGATCGCCTTTGACGCCTATCTTGCCGAGGAGCGGTTCCGCGAGCTGGGTGTCGAGCGAGCGAGCAGTCCCGATCAGATCTACGCCGTGGCTGACTTCATCACCGTTCACCTGCCCAAGAACAGCGAGACAGAGGATTGGCTCAACGCCGCCGCCTTCGCGAAGATGAAGGACGGCGTGCGGATTCTCAACGTCGCGCGCGGCCCGCTCGTGGTCGACGCCGACCTGCAAGCCGCTCTGGATTCCGGCAAGGTCGCCGGCGCCGCGCTGGATGTCTTCCGCACCGAGCCCGTCACAGATCATCCGTTGTTCGGCTATCCGAATGTCATCGTCACGCCGCACCTGGGGGCCTCGACCGCCGAGGCGACCGATCGAGCCGGCTATCAAGCGGCGGAACAAGCTGTTGCGGCTCTCACCGGGGGCGCGGTAACCAGCGCGGTCAACCTGCCAGCGATCGCCGCCGACGACCTCGAGGCAGTCGGGCCGTTCCTGGGACTGTGCGCGAGCCTCGGCCGGATCGCCTCCGTGCTGGCGCCCGGGACGTCAATCGATGCCGTCGAGGTCGAGTTCCTGGGGCGCATCGCCGAGCGAGACAGCCGGCTGCTGACGATCCAGGTCGTCAAGGGCCTGCTGAGCGGACACACCGAAGAGGACGTCAACGACGTCAATGCCGTCACCCTCGCGCACGAGCGTGGCATCACGGTCGCCGAGACGAACACACCGCAGGCTCACGATTTCACCGACCTGGTCCGGGTGCGGCTTCGCAGCGGCACGCAGACGACTCGGGTTGTCGGTACCGTGTTGGGACGCCGGAATCGAGCCCACCTGCTCGAGGCTTGGGGCTCACGATTCAACGTGCAGCTGGAACAGAATCTGGCCGTGTTCCGTTACCGCGACCAGCCAGGGATGCTCGGCCGCGTCGGGACCGCTCTCGGCGACGCCGGCGTGAACATCGTCTCGGCCGCGGTCGGGCGCCGGCCTGACGACAGCGACGGCGAGGCTGTCATGGTTGTCACCGCTGACGCTCCGGTTTCGGTAGCAGTGCTCGAGTCGCTCACTGCCGCGCCGGACTTCTTCGCAGCGCGTGCCGCCAGTCTCAATACGGGGCCAAGTTCCTAAGGTCACGTTCCTACAGGCCGCGTTCAGATCGGGCACGTGTCACCGCAGCCCATCGTGATCACGACGTCGGGTTCCCGCACCGCATCGACCGATAGGATGGTCGGGCGTTCAGCGACGATGTCGACACCGAGTTCGCGCATGGCCGCAACGGCGACGGGGTTGATCGCGTCCGCAGGTTCCGAGCCGGCGGAGCTGACCTCGATCCGATCCCCGGCCACGTGGCTCAGCCATCCGGCGGCCATCTGTGAGCGACCGGCGTTGTGCACGCACACGAACAGGACCGCGGGCTTGGCAGACATGGGCTACGCCTCTCCGCTCGCCGAGGACGGATCGAATACCAGCTGGCCGGCAAGTTCGCGCGCCCCGGCGATGAATGTCGTCGGGAGGGTGATGGCGCTCAACGAGACCCGGCCGTGCTCGTCGGCACGGCGGGCCAGGTGCATGCCCCATTCGATCGGGGTGTCCAGGTAGGTCAGCACGGCTTGGCGAACGACGGCGGGATGCGCCCCAGGAAACATGAGGCCGCTGCGCTGCAGCACGAATGTCGCGGTCGGTCCCATCGTGATCCGGGCCGCCAGCGGGTTCAGAGTGGGGCCAAGGCGCCCCAACGCGGCCATTACGCCGCGGGCGATGTGCCGCCGGGCGATCGGGGGATGAGCAAAGGGGCACCGACAGAGGCGAACGTCGCGCCTGGCACGCCCGCAACCGCAAGGATGCCGGTGAGCCGGTCAGATTTGTCGACCGCCAGCTGGAAACAGGTGTTCACGCCGATCGACCAACCGATCGCCGGACAGAGCGTCACGCCGGCATCGTCGAGCACTGCAACGCCACTGCGCACCGGGTAGTAGGGCACGGACGCCGGGCGACGTGACCTCGCTTCGATCCGAGTCCTGACGACCCGCCCGAGACCGGTCATAGCCTGAGTGTGCCAGCAGCGCGCCGTCGCTTTACCCGTGCAGGATGTAGGTACCCGCAGTCGGCACGGTGAGGATCGTCCATCCCGCGCTGTCCTTCGCCAGGGTCGCGCCGAGCACGCCCTTTGGCGGAGTCACCGCGAGGAAGTGCGACCACCGGATCCGGATGGGAATCGGGCCGGGGTCCGGGACGGAGACCTCCAGGCGTGACTGCTCGGCATCGATGATCGTCGCCGGGGCGGCGACGATCGAGGTGGGATTCTCGACCCGGTACAGCGTCCAATCGGCATCTGACCAGACTGAGCTCAGATAACCCAGGTTGCCCTTGGAAACGAGGTTGAATTCGGGCGAGGGATGGATGGCGGTCTTCCCGATGGCGACGTAGCCAACTGCGTTGTTGTCGAGCCAGATCTTGAAGGTGACCGCATTGAGGTCAGCGTTCGACATCAGTACCGCGTTGAACGCGTTGTCAGCTTGCGTCTCGTATCCCCGGGCGAGCATCGCGTGGCCGAGCAGGGCGTACGAGGCGGTGTGCGCCCCATCGGGGACGGCCTCGAGCCGGTAGTTCGTCATCGCTGGAATCGAGTCGAGTTCACGTGCCAGGGGCGCGTAGTAGGCCGGCGAGGACAGCGGGGAGCGGGCGACGCGCAGATCGTCGACGGTGCCGGTCACCCCGGAGATCACGGCCAGGCCGCCGGCGACCAGCGCGGCAAGGAGCCGGACACGCGCCGTCGCCACCACTGCAACGGGCAGGCAGATCCACACGAATCGCTGGAAGTTTGAGCCCATCCCGTTGGGGACCGCGACGATGAGAGGGCACGCGAGGATCGACAGGACGATGACCGACGCGAGGTATTTCGGTGGTCGAGCCGCGAGCAACAGCACCAGCGCACCAGCGGTCAGCGCGGCGTTGCTCGCGGTAAAGCCCTCAGGCCCAGGGGCGCCGAAGACCACGGCCACGACCACGAGGCTTGCGACCGCCGCGGCGATAGTCGTCAGGCTGATCGTCCGGTGTGGACGGCTGTACACGGCGACGCCCGTGAGTCCGATCGCAATGAATGCACCCGACACCGGCGAAAGTAGGACCGTGAGCGCGGTGAGCAGCGCGGCGAGCCAGCGGCGGTCCTCACGTACCGCGATCAGTGCCAGGATCGAGACGGCGGTCCCGACCGCGAACGGGATCCGTCCACTCCACAGACTCGCTCCGGCGGTTATCGTGGCGATCCACGTCGCCGCCAGCGGATGACCGCTCCCGCGCGCCAACCACCAGCACAGTGGCGCGATCGACGCGGTGGCGATGGCCCCCAGCATCACGGATCCGAGCAGGACCGAAATGAGCGGGGTGAGAACGGAATACCCGCCTGGCGTCGAGCCGCCGGCAAACCACGAAAACCAGTAGGTGAGGCCTACGCCATGAGATGCGGCCGACTGTCTTGCCCGGGCGGCCCACAGGTCGCCTACCTGGGGACGAACGACGACGAAGGCGATGGCCATTGCAAGTCCAACGGCCGCCGGGTAGTAGGCAGGGGAAAACGGCGGTTTTGTCCAGCGGAGCTTCGTTCCGCGCAACTTATTCCAGCGCAGCGCATGCCGCTCCGGGCTGGCAACCAGCTCGGCAAGCGCTGTCATGTGGCCGTTCCCCTAACGGTGAGGCCCCGGTCTCGGCGAGGAAAGTCTATCGACATGCTCGCGGTTCCGGATCTCAACCGCCACGAGCGCTCGGCGTTCGCTCATATGACGGCGAACGTGACGAGCGGGCCGCTAAGTTCCTCACATGTCCACGGTCCTGCGCTGGGTGGCCTTCGGGGCCGGCTTCCTGCTCGTGCTTGCCACCTGGTTGAGCGTGATCGGCACTCTCATCGTGCCTCGGCCGATCAACAGCCGGATCTCGAAGCTCTCCGGGCTGTTTGCCATCGGTGTGTTCACGATGTTCTGCCAACCGATCCGAAGCTACCGAACGCGGGACCGGATACTTGCGTGGCAGGCGCCGATGTCGTTGTTCACCCGCCTGGTCCTGTGGGTGAGCCTGTTCGACCTTTCCTACGCCTTGCTCCTTCTACCGTTCATCCACGGACGGTTCGGCACCGCCTTGAACGAGGCTGGTTCCTCCCTGTTTACCCTGGGCTACGCCGCCCCGAGTCACTTCGGCAGCACGGCGATCGTCTACCTTGCCGCCTTTTCGGGACTCGTCGTCGTAGCACTGCAGATCGGGTACTTGCCCACCCTCTACAACGCGTTCAACCGCCGCGAGTCGGAAGTGACTCTGCTCGTCTCGCGGGCGGGCGCTCCCGGGTGGGGGCCCGAACTGCTGGCACGCACGCGGTTCGGCCTGGCAACGGTGGATGGCACCGTGGAGATGGGCGAGCTGTATCGGACCTGGGAACGGTGGGCTGCAGAGGTCGCCGAGTCCCACAGCACCTACCTCACCTTATGCTGGCTTCGATCGCCCCGCGCCGAGGCGAATTGGCTCATCTCGTTGCTGAGCGTCATGGATGCCGCCGCGCTGCAATTGTCGCTGAGCCCGTCGATCGTCCCAGAGTTGCGCGCGCGTCTGGTCCTGCGCATGGGTTTCTCCTGCCTCAACCAGATCGCGCGAGCAGTCGGGCTACCGGCCATTGAGGACGCCGACCCCGACTCGGAAACGGAGCTGACTTTCGCCGAGTACGCAGCCGCGGTCGAACTCTTGCAATCGGTCGGATATCCCGTCGAGATGACCGCCGAGCAGTCGTGGCCGCACTTTCGTGGCTGGCGGGTCAACTACGAGTCCGCTGCCTACTCCCTGGCACGGTTGATCGACGCTCCACCGGCCAAGTGGAGCGGTTCCCGCCGCTGGTCCTCAGAGCCCATGTCCCCGTCCCGGCCGGCCAACCGAGTCGCTTCGGACGCCGGCGCGGACGATCCGCAGCTCTTGGGGCGCACCAGAAGACGCTGAACGCGATGCGTGCCCAAGCGGTGCGGGTGGCCCGCGCGCTGGTGCAGATTAGTTCGAGGTCGGTCTCGAGGTCTGGGATGCGGTTAGACGGTATGACGTGACCGCTCTGAGCTGAGTGGTTGCGGGCCGGGGCCTCACTCACGCAATCTCGTGGGTTACCGAGTAGGGGCTGCCTGCTCGGTCTATCCGACATGTGTGGGAGGCCCCGGTGGGTTCTGAGCGTACGAGTGTTGGTTTGGATGTGCACGCGCGATCTGTTGCTGCGGCGGCGATCGACGGTGTGACAGGTGAGGTGCAGCAAGCGAAGTTGACGCCGTCGCATGATCACATCCGGTCCTGGATCGGTGAGCTGGATGGTCCGGTCGCGGTGACCTATGAGGCGGGCCCGACGGGGTTCGAGTTGTATCGGGCGTTGACCGCTGCCGGGGTCCGATGCGTGGTCGCGGCACCGTCGAAGCTGCAACGACCTGCTGGTGATCGGGTCAAAACGGACGCCAAAGACGCGTTGCATCTAGCGAGGCTGCTGCGTCTTGATGAGGTGACAGCGGTCGCAGTCCCGAGTGTGGAGCAGGAGGCTGCGCGGGATCTGGTGCGGGCCCGGGAGGATGCCCGCGGTGATCTGATGCGGGCCCGGCATCGGCTCTCGAAACTGTTGCTGCGTCAAGGGATCGTCTACTGCGACGGGAATGCCTGGACCGGCACTCATGACCGCTGGCTGCGGCAGCAGCGCTTCGATACGACCGCGACCCAGATGGCCTTCGAGTCCGACTACGAAGCGGTGCTGAGCGTCACGGCTCGACGCGAGCGCCTGGACACGTCGATCATCGAGCTCGCCGCCAACAGCGCGTTCACGCCGGTGGTGCGGCGCCTGTCCTGCCTGCGTGGGGTGTCGACGTTGACCGCGTTCAGCCTCGCTGTGGAGATCGGTGACTGGCACCGCTTCACCGGCAACAGCATTGGCTGCTTCGTCGGGCTGGTCCCCACCGAGTACTCCTCGGGCAACTCGCGGGTGCAGGGCTCGATCACCAAGACCGGCAACACCCACGCCCGCCGCCTGCTCGTGGAAGCTGCCTGGCACCACCGCCCCGCCTACCGGGCGAGCAAGGACGATGCGTGAGCGGTGGGAGCTGGCCGAGCCCGCCGCACGGGCCCGCGGCGACCTCGGGAACCGGCGCCTGCACGCCCGCTGGGTCACGTTCAACCTGCGACGCAAACGCTCCGTCATCGCCAACGTCGCCATCGCCCGCGAACTGGCCGGCTGGTGCTGGTCCCTCGCCGTCCTCGACACCAGCCCCGACCCCAGTCACGACACCGTCATGACCTGACGGACCCTGAACCGCTTCGTCATGCGCAGTGCTGGCAGCAGCGCGTGGAGCGACCCGCGTTTGACCTATGAGCAGTCCGAACCCCTTGTGGGTAAAGGCGACGCTCGATGTTAGACACGCGGACAGCTCCAGCCGAACAGTCCGTCCTGCGGTAACCAACCCGCGTATATCAGTCTGACCGCGCGTCGCCAACGACACGCTCACCAGCACGGCGCACCGACGAAGCAGAGGCGCCCGCCCGGAGCAATCCGGACGGGCGCCTGACCCTGCCCTTGACAAGAACCCACTACATATCAGGTCACGAGTGCTGAGTGACCGTCACGGTGGACACGGGAACGCGCAGCGAGGGTCGCTGTGCGTGAGGAATCCGTTGGGCGATGAGAACGACGGCGATCAGCACGATGACTGTCAAGAACACGAGGAATGCCAGTCGCCCAAACACGGTTTTCGCATCGTCATCGGTCGGCACCTTGAGCACTCTAGGCGCTCGGCGCCTGGCTCGTCTCTATCCTGACCTCGTGCCAGGTCCTTGGTTTTTTAGGCGCCGCGCGGGTCAGGGCGCGCCCATGTACTGCCACGGTTTGTCACATGGGCTCGTTCGCGCGTGATCGTCGTGCGCCTGCCCATGTAGTCTGACTGGGCTTCGTGGCTGGCTTGGCTGCACGCAAGGCGTCTAGCTGTTACGCCACGATGCGGGCGATTAGCTCAGCGGGAGAGCACTGCCTTCACACGGCAGGGGTCACTGGTTCGATCCCAGTATCGCCCACCACCTACAGGCCCCGGAATCATTGGTCTGCGGCCTTCCGCGACACCTTCGCAAGCGGGACAACATCAGCCCCGGTACACAATGGGTACACACCAGCGGCCCGCGCGACGACGTCCAGCCGTTCGGCTACGGCGTCGAGGTCATCGTCGAACAGGTCCGCGTATTGGTCGAGGGTCATCGCCGCCGACGCATGCCCCAGCATCCGCTGCACCGCCTTCACGTTTGCACCCGCCGACACCGCGAGGCTCGCCGCAGTGTGTCGCAGCCCGTGCGGCGTCAAATCTGGTTCGCCGATCGCCTCTGCCGCATCGTCGAACCAATCACGCCGCGCGTTGCGGTTACGCATCGGGGCGCCGCGCAGCGTCGTGAACACGAGCGCGTCCTGCGCACGGCCGGCCAAGTGAGGCGTCAATTCGTCGACAAGGAAGCCGGGTAGCGGTACTGATCGCCGCTCGTGGCTCTTTGGCGTCCCCCAGACAAGTTGAGCACCGTTTACCTCCGTGACCGCCTCCGCGACGTCGAGGCGCTTGCGCATGAGGTCGACGGAGCGCACGCGTAGCGCGGCAAGTTCCGACCACCGCAGTCCGCAGTACGCAAGGACGAACACTGCGAGGCGGTACTGGGCATAGGCAGCGCGGACGCGTTCGTGTGGCGGGATGGCTGCCGCCGCGGCTAGTTGTGTGACCTGTACGGCGGTGAGGTAGCGACGAGGCCGGTCAACGACGCGAGGGAGCATGATGCCCGCGGCTGGGCTGGACGGGATGCGTCGATCTCGGACCGCGAGAGCCAAGATCGACGACAGGACCCCGAAGCACTTCCTCACCGATGCCGCGGACTGCCCCGCCGCGATCAAGTCAGACAGCCACGCTTGGATATCTCCGTGCTCGACCCGCTCGAGCGGCACATCGCGCCACCGCTTCAGGACATGCACATCGAGCGCGCTCTCATACCGTGCGCGGGTGGTCGGCTTGAGATTGATCTTCCCCGCTTTCCATTGATCGGCAACGGTTCCGACCGTCGTCTTTGCCCGCGCCGGGTCGATGTACGCGCCCGCGAGCTTTGAACCCTCGACGGACGTCAGAAATCGCTCGGCGTCGACCTTCCGATCGAACGTCTTGGTCCGCTGCTGCCCGCTCGGGTCTCGATACCGCGCGTACCAGCGGACCTTGCCGTCCCGCGTCCGCTTCTCAACGCTAGCCACTGGTTTCGTCCCCCCATCGCACTACTGCGCGTTCCACTCGCAGAAGAGCGTCTTGGACGTACTTGGGATAACGGAGATCAGCGCTCGGACCTTGGAAATATGTGCGCAGATCTGGAAGTTTCTCGATCGCCGTCCTCCCCTCGACGAGAACCGGCGCCATCGCGACCACCGCATCGCTGATTGTCTGGCTAAGCGATTGAAAGCGCTCGATCAGTTCGACGACGTAGGCCTCCATGAGCTCGCTTGGCGGGCGAAGGATTTCGTCGATCTCGAGGTCGAAGACGCGGGCAAAACCGACCAACTCGTCGATGCTTACTCTGCGCGGCGGGTCACCCTTCTCAATCTTGAAGATGGTCGTCTTCTGCATTGGTATCCCGAGGTCGGTCATGCGCTTGGCGAGGCCGGCATACGACATCCCTCTGTGGTCGCGCTCCATCTCGATGCGCCGCGCCAGGTTCCGCTCGCTGGTCAGCGGTCTCATGTGACCTCCCGTATCCGGAATCGGAACACAACGTAACCAGTTTCGTTTGCGCTTGTCAACGCCCCTGCCGTTTAGTTAACGGGAACGAGCCGTATCTAACGAAGGGACGACGTGCATGACCTATCTAGTCACCGAGGAAGTCGCTGAGATGACGAGGAATGACCCCGAGACCGTTCGGACCTGGCGGACAAGAGGTCTCGGCCCGCGATGGTTCCGCCTCCCGGGCACGCGGCGGGTGCTATACGCGCGGGAAGACGTCGAGGCGTGGATCGCGTCGGCGCGACAGGAAGCTTCCTGATGAGGCCGCCGAACGAACGAGAACGGCAGGCCCGCAGGCCCGCCGTTCCGTCGCTAGTGGCCGCTGAAACCACCCGTGTACCAAGTGTAGGTCGCCGCCCGCTTGTGTTCTGTGAGCCGCGCCCGTGGACACAGTGGCGCGGTACGTCGGCTGTTCGCGCCGCTCGGGTGCGCTGTGAGCCGATGCCAGACGGTCGTCGCAGCCCGGACCACCGACTGGCGACGATCACCGTCCGAACGCTCGCCTATGGCCTGACGCGCGAACAGCTCGAGGCTGAACGTCGCCGCCTGCTCGGTATGGGTTGGACCCCGGGCGAGGTCGCGGTCGCGCTCCGCGAGGACGTCGCATGACCGCCCCAGTCGGCGCGGTAACCGTCAGCTTGGCCGATGTCCTTCCCGAGCGGGTCGACTGGCTGTGGTTCGGTCGCCTCCCGCTGGGCAAGATCGTCGTCCTGGACGGCGATCCGAGTGTCGGCAAGTCGACCACGGCGGTCGATTGCGCTGCCCGCGTCTCGACTGGTGCGCTTTGGCCAGATGGCGCACCGAACCGCCGCGGGGACGTGTTGCTGCTATCCGCAGAGGACGGGCTCGCGGACACCATCCGCCCACGTCTCGACGCCGCGCACGGAGATCCGGCGCGGGTACATGCACTCACCGAGATCCGCTACTGCGACGAAGCCGGGGAGGTACGTACCCGCCCGGTCACACTGTCCGACCTCGACCAGATCGAACGCACCGTGAAGGCGACAAGATCGGTCCTCGTCGTCATCGACGTATTGATGGCGTTTCTCCCCAGCAAGGTCGACAGTCACCGCGATCAGGATGTCCGCGGTCTGCTCTCCGGCCTTGCGGCCATGGCCGAGAGAACCGGATCATGTGTGCTGCTGCTCCGACACCTGAACAAGTCGGCCGGCGGATCCGCGATGTACCGCGGCGGCGGATCCATCGGCATCATCGGCGCCGCGCGTGTCGGATTACTCGCCGCAGTGGACCCGGAAGACGACGAGCGGCGAGTCCTCGCCGGGATCAAGTCGAACCTGGCTCCGCTGCCATCTGCCTTGTCCTACCAGCTCGTCGACTCCCCAGAGCATGGTTGCGCCCGCGTCCAGTGGCTCGGGACAAGCGCGCACAACGCCGGGTCGCTCCTGTCGATGCCACGCGACGACGACGAACGCACCGAACGCGACGAGGCAGTCGAATGGTTGACGAAGTACCTCGTCGACTCCGGCGGCGAGACGATCGCGGCTGATGTCATCAAAGCTGCGAATCGTGACGGAATCGCGAAGACAACCCTTCACCGAGCACGCAAACGAGCAGGCGTCACAAGCACCAAAGACGGATTCGGCGGCCCGTGGATCTGGCGTCTCGACGCCGGAAGGTTCCGCGAAGGTTCCGAAGATCCCAGCCTCAGAGACCGGGAACCTTGGGAACCTTCGCGGAACCTTCGCGCGGGTGATGACCCGCTTGGCGACGCGTGATGACCAAGCGCCGGGACCGCAACCACGACGCCCGCCGCCTCGCCGCCGCATTCGGTCACGACTACAGATGCCCCGACTGTCACGCCCGCAAGAACCTCACCGAACACACGCCGGGTGTGTTCGTCCTCGACATCGAGCACGACGCGACCTGCCCGACCTATCGGGCCATGACGGAAAAGGAAACCTGACCCATGACCGACCTCTTTCTTCCCCCGCCTATCCCGCCGGAGTTCGACCGGGCGGCGTGGCACATCGCCGAGCGCGAGATCCGGATACTGCTCGAGATCGACGGACTCACCTACACCGGGCTGAGCGAGCTACGGCGCCGGCTCCGCAGCAACGAGTGGACTGGCGCTCCAGCAGATGTCCAAGCTCGTCGGGTCCTGCTGCTGTCTGACGTCTGCACCGCTATGGGTGCGCAGGACGGGATTCTCGATTACTACCTCGGGACGGGCGACATCGTGGGGAACGCACCGGCGGACCTGTCCGGCATCGACGACGGGCCGAAACCTGAACCGGACTGGCCCCCACTGCCACCGTGGGACGGCGTGGCATGACCGCGACAGAGGGCCTGGGCGACCGGGTCGCCAGAGCCAAGGAAACAGCCTGGCAGCAACTGTCCGCCGTCGACCCTAATCAACCCGATGCAGATGGCCTGATGCTGCGAATCGAACTCGAGGGTATTTGGCGGATCATCGCCGAGCTCGCGAACAATGTCGACGCGCACGACCCGGGGGGCGCGTCGTGACGGTTCTTGTCGGTGCTCGGGTTTATGATGAAGACGGATCGCTAGTACGGGCACCCGAGGTGTATGCCGAGGGAATTGCTCAGGGTGTAACCCAGAGGCGAACTGACGCGAGAGCCGCCCGCCGTGTATTCGGCAAAGGGCAGAGCCCGCACATCATTCGCATGCGCACATTCCCCGATCCGGGGGTGTGCCTTCCGTGGGAGTACACCAGTGGACCTGACCCCTCAAATGGAACGCCGCTACATGGGCCCGGGTGGCCCGAGCGGGGAAGGCGGGAACAGCCGCGTCCTGCACATCCTCGGCGAGCTGCGTGCCGCTACACCGGAGCGCCGCGACGTGATGGTCGCGGACATGAAGGCGCGCGGTCTGCGCCCGGACGTTATCGACGAACTCGCCGCGATCGCCGCGGCCTCACCAGCTCCTTCCCCGCGGGCTGTCTTTGACGCCCTCCTGACCATCCCCGACGCGCTCTGAGCGCGCGCGAGAAATCGAGATCACCCCATGTCTAACGCCAATCTGATCGCCCAGCTTGAACTCAACCGTGAGAACGAGCGTGTAGCCGCGAACAAGATCCTCACGACGGTCCGCGAACGCTCGGCCAATGACCCGAACCGCGCGAAGTTGTCATCCGGTGAGCAGGCCCGATTCGACCAGCACCAGGCCGAGATCGCCGCGCAGACCGAGCGGATCGCCGAGCTACGTGGCCAGGACGAAAGCGACCAGGCTGCGCGCGACTACGTCGTCTCCCGCGGCCTGCCCGCGTCGTTCGCCGGCCCGTTCGGTAGCGCCGCATCGCCCGCTGCGACGAGATCAGGCGCTTACGGGCTGCAGCGCGCCTACGTCACCGATCCGGGCGTCTACACCCCGGAGTCACGCGATTCCTACTTCCTCGACAGTTACCGGGCCACGCGCGGCGACTCGGGGGCGATGGAACGTCTAGCCCGCAACGCGAAGATGCGGGCTAGCGAGTCCCGCGCGATGTCCACGGTCACCGGCGCCGGCGGCGAGTTCGTCCCGCCGTTGTGGCTCGAAGATGAGTGGATCGCGCTCGCCCGCGCGGCCCGCGTGTCCACCGACCTGCTGAACCAGTTGCCGATGCCCGGCGGTACCGACGTCGTCAACATCCCGAAGGTCAACTCGGGGACCGCGACGGCGCTGCAGGGCACGCAGAACACCGCGATCCAGCAGACGGACATGACGACCACGTCGGTCAGTTCTGGCGTGTACACCGTCGCCGGCGGCGCCACCGTGTCGATGCAGCTCGTCGAGCAGTCACCCGGAAACGCCGACAAGATCATCCTCAAAGACCTGGCGGCCGACTACAACCGCCAGATCGGCAACATGTCGGTCAACGCCACGACCGGGACGTCGTTCAACGGCATCATCGCCTCGGCCGGCAACACCACCGCGTACACCGACGCGTCACCCGCTCTCATGGGCGCGGGCAAGCTGTACGCGAAGATCGCGCAAGCCAAATCGGTGATCGAAACCACGCTGTACCTGCCCCCGACCGCGATCATCATGCACCCCCGCCGCTGGGACTGGATCTGTGTCCAGGTCGACTCGCAGAACCGCCCCGCGGTCCTACCCGAGCAGCAGGGCCCATTCAACGCCTCCGGGATCTCCACCACCGCGGAAGCTCAGGGCGCGGTCGGGCGCATGTTCAATTTGCCGGTCTACATCGACCCGCAGATCCCGATCAACACCGGCGGCGGCACCAACCAGGACACGATCATTCTGGCCCGCACCGACGAATCATGGTTCTGGGAAGGCAACCTGCGATTGGAAGCGTTCGCTCAGACCTACGCCCAGAACTTGTCGCTGTTCCTCCGCTGCTACAACTACATCGCCCAGGTCACCCGGCGGGCCAGCAGCATCGCCCTCATCACCGGGACCGGCCTAGTCACCCCGACCTGGTGACACCGATGGTTGACCGCGTGGCGTCAACGCCACCGAGCCCACCGCATACCTTTCCGCGGACGGCACTGCACGACGGAGCGAAGGCCGGCGAGAGCCTCACACAGCTCGATGACCCGACCTGCGCCACGCGCTCAACCACCCGCCACCCCTCGCGTTATGTTCACCCGGCAGGCCACCTAGCCACGGCACGGACGACCGGGACGACCCCGACCCGCCGTAACTCACACGACACCCCCCACCGCGTACCCCACAAAACGAGCACCCGCCACCCGCCACACCAAGCATGTACCGGGGGTGGATCAAACTCCACCCGCCACACAACGACGGACCCAGCCGCACGCACGCGCATGCACTTACGGGTTCCGGGCCGTTTTTCGGATCGATCCCAGGGTTTTTTTCTGGTGGGTGCCTGATGGCGGGTCCTCCTCCGGACGACGCGGCGCGTAAGCGGCTCCGAGGGTCGCGGCACGTCCCTGCTGGCCCTCCTCCGGTCGTTGCGCTCGCCGCAGTGGCCAAGCCTCCACCTGTACCGAGCTATCTCCTCGAGGATGGTCCTGGTCGTGAGGCGTGGTCCCGGTTGTGGACCGCCGGCGCGGGGTGGTTGTCGCCGAAGACTGACCTCGGGATCATGACCCGGCTCTGCGAATACTTGGACGAGCGGTACGCGATCGGGCAGGAGATCAGCGAGGACGGGTACACGGTCCGCGGGTCGCAGGGCCAAGTCCGTCCTCATCCGCTGCTGGCTCGCCTGCAGGTGATCGACGCGGGAATTCTGGCGATCGAGAAGTCGTGCGGGTTCACACCCGCGGACCGGACCCGGATGGCTGTCGTCGAGGCGAAACCGCCGAGCATCGTCGAAACGTTGCGCGCGAAACGGGGCACTGGGGCCTGACAATCGCGCTCGCCCCCCGCGATTCCCGCACGGTACGGTCGTCTAAGTACCCAGTAGAAGGCGCCCTATGCGTTCGACTGCGCGGCGACACGCGCTCATCCTGTGGCTCCGCTCAAAACTGCCTTTGGCGCTTGTTGATACTCTTTACGACATGCCACGGCACGACGGAGAAGGCGGCGCGA
Source organism: Actinomycetota bacterium (assembly GCA_030775825.1). Taxonomy (GTDB): domain Bacteria; phylum Actinomycetota; class Actinomycetes; order Mycobacteriales; family Jatrophihabitantaceae; genus JALYIL01. The sequence goes on along the minus strand of JALYIL010000117.1, from coordinate 67,768 downwards.
GTCGCCGTCAAGGAGCAGGTCGCGCTGAGCTTGCAGGCGCCGGCACGGTGAGCGTTACTGGCACCGGGCGCATTCGCAGCTTCGTGGATGCGGTGATCAGAGACGATCCGTGGGCACGGGACGCAGCGGCCATCCACTCGGATTTCCGTCGCGCACTGGATCGGGTGGAGTCTGAACAGCGCCAGCGGTGAGCAATCGTCGAAATACCAACCGACGGCCTAAATCAAAGTCGACGCCGCCAGCTAGGCAGGCGCGTCCTGCGCCGCCGCAACCTACGGCCTTGCCGTTCCCGATAAACGATCCCGCGTTCCTGCAGATCCAGCAAACTCGCGTCGAATCGTTCACTGGGCCTGTACCGCACCCTGATCTCCTGCTGAAATACGACTCCGTACAGCCTGGGTTGGCCGACCGGCTCGTGACGATGGCCGAGAAAGAGCAGGACCACCGGCACGTGATCATAGAACGCGGGCTCGAGGCGACGATCGAGGGTGACAAACGCGGTCAGTGGATGGGGTTCAGTATTGCGGCGCTTGGACTCGTCATCGCTGCAGTGCTCGGAATCTTTGGCTCGCCTGTAGCCGCCACGGCCATCGGCGTGATCGATCTTGTCGCCCTTGTTGGTCTATTCGTCAAGCGGTCTCTTGACGAAGCAAAGGCCGCGAAGGGGCCCTGAAAGCTACTGGTGCCGGGCCGCGCGCAACCGAAGTCACGCGCGGCCCTCACCGACCAAGCAAGGCAGGTCACACGGTCTTAAGATTCTCCCTCCTTGCCGTGGACAGCCTCATCCCGGCTCTCACCTCACACGAATAGCAGGCCGGACGCCCCTCGACCTCTCCGACGAGCGCGGCATGATCGCCGCAGACCGGACAGATGTCTGGAAATTCCTGCGCGATCATCCGAAGCGCGGCATGTAACCCATCGGCCAATTCGCGGGCGTCCTTCTGACTCAGCGCGGTAGGCGGTGCCTCCGGGTCGATGTCGGGGCGGAGGCTCAGCGCCAGATCCGGGGTCGGGTCGCGCCAGTCGTGCCCCACCGCTGAAGCGTCACAGACGGCAGACATGTACACGTAGATCATGGTCTGGCCGCTGTGCTCGTTCACGTTCTTGAAGACGGTGCGATGGTGAAGGCCGACACCCATCTCTGTGACCCGGTGGTGCTGGCAATACCGCGGGCAGTCAGGATGCGGCTTCTCCCATGCCGCCGTCATCAGGAGATCTGTCCGAGGACGAGCTGCAAGTGCTCAATGACCTGGCGGGCCTCGCCCGGTGTCATGTCAAACCCTTGCAGGTCATTGCGGGCAAGGTGGACCATCGGACCCTCGTCGTTGTCGATCCCGTGCGCCCGGGCGCCGAACACCGTCACGTAATCCGGGCCGGGGTATTCGAGCGACAGGTCGGTTTTCAGTTCGACGCCGTAGCAGACCTGATCGACGTCGTCGACGCAATCGGGGTGCCCGTCCTGATACTGGCAGAACGGGTGGCACGTCACGGGCGGCACGGTCTGGCGTCCGATCGTGGTCACGCCAGCTTCTTCGGTACGGTCGTTCATGGTCGTTCTCCTTCTGATGTAAGGGGTTCGGTCAAGGCCTCGGTTCGGTGCTCGCCGCATCAGCCGGGGCCGCTTATTTGATCTTGTTCGGTACACATTCGGTACACGGGATGGTTACCGGAGGGCCCCGCGCCGTCACGTTGTCACCGCTTGGAGGCCCTACCTTTACGGGCAAAGAGCGGTAGTCATCGCTCGTCCACGCTTGCTGTATTGCCTTCACACGGCAGGGGTCACTGGTTCGATCCCAGTATCGCCCACCACTCTGAACACCGAGTTTGGTCCAGAATGGGACATCGTTTCGCGATCAACTTGGTCGACAGGTGGGGGTCGACGCCTAGCGCTTGATCGACAACTGGCGCTGGTACTGCGCCAACGGGGCTCCTCGGCTACACTCATGGACTAAGGAGTTAGCTAAGGAGTTGGTGATGGCCGAAGCTGCGGCGCAGTTCAACATTCATGAGGCGAAGACGCAGCTGTCGCGGATCGTCGCGCGGGTCGAGGCCGGCGAAGAGATTGTCATCAGCCGTGACGGCCATCCGGTGGCGAAGGTGGTCCGCCTCGACTCCTCAGTGCGGCGCTCAAGGCGTGGCTCGCTGCGCGGAAAGATCGCGTTCGCCGACCACTGGGACTCGGTGGAGACGAACGCGGCGATCGCGCGTGACTTCGGAATTGCGTGATGGCACTGCTGCTCGATACGCATGTAGTGCTGTGGTGGCTCGAGGATGACATCGAGCTCGACTCGGCGACCAAGGATCGACTCGACGTCGACTCGGAGATCTTCGTCAGTTCGGCCACGGTGTGGGAGGTCGGGATCAAGCAGGCACTCGGCAAGCTAACCGGCGAGGGCAGTTTGGCTGAGCAGGTACGGGATTCGGGTTTCGCCGTGCTGCCGATCTCCGCGGATCACGCGATCGCCGCGTCGGTGTTGCCGCTGCATCACCGCGACCCATTCGACAGGATCTTGATCGGTCAAGCGCTCGTCGAGGGGTTGACGGTCATGACACGCGACCGCGACTTCGATGCCTACGACGTGCCGATTGAGACCGTCTGACAACGCTTGGAAGATCGCGATGGCCGTGGCATCGCGTGAGCTGAATTCACCGGGACAAGTTGATCAGCGATCCGCTAACCACAAGACAGCGGTTCGCACGCGGGTATGTAAGGCCCACCAGTCGTGCCCCGCATGTCAATGTGGGTGTCCGGCTCCCCCTGCGCATGGACCATTGCACGAACCGGGTGGTGGTATCGAGCCTTGCTTCCCACGCAGGATGCTTGCATAATGTAAGCATGCCAAATGTGTTGATTCGTGACGTGCCGGAGAACATCCACGTACGGTTGCAGGCCCGCGCAGAGGGGCACGGGCAGTCGCTGCAGCAGTACCTGGTAGGCGAACTGCGCCGTCTTGCCGAGCGCCCGTCCATGGACGAGGTGCTCGCCCGGATCGCCACCCGTCACGGTGGCCACGTTGGACTTGAGCAGGCGGTGCAGGACCTAGCCGCCGATCGAGACCGTCGGTGATTGTTGTCGACGCATCGGTCCTCGCAAACGTCATCGGTGATGACGGCGTTGATGGCGACCGCGCTCGCGACGTACTTCGTGGTCAAGAACTCAGCGTTCCGGACGTGGTCGATGTAGAGGTCGTGTCAGTACTGAGTCGTCGCTGGCTAGCCAAGACGCTGACCGCACGCCGGTTCGCCGTGGCCGTCGATGACTTGGGCGCGCTATCAGCCGACCGGTACCCGGTGCTGCCGTTCATGCCGCGCGCCTACGAACTTCGCGCGAACGTGAGCGCATACGACGCGACCTACGTCGCCCTGGCCGAACAGCTCGGCTGTGCGCTGGTCACGGTCGACCGCCGATTGGCCACGGCGCCCGGCCCCCGGTGCTTGATGACCGTGATCGACATCTGATCGTCAGGGCCCGCGATGAGCAGTATCCGGTTCGTACGATGGTAGTAAGGCCACGACTCTGAACTCCGGACTTCGCCCGGATACGGGACAGCGGTTTGAGAAGAATCGCGTTAGCGCACCTCGACCACGTCGAGACCGGCGATCCGTTCGAAGTGCCGTACGTTGCCTGTGGCTACCCGCCAGCCGAGGCTTATCGCGGTCGCGGCGACGATCCGGTCGTGTGGCCCGACGTCGGATCCGGTGTTGGCGAGGTCGGCCCACAGTCGCGCGTGCGCTCGGGCCGCGAGCAGGTCGAAATCGAGAACGGGGACAATCGCGAGGATCGATTCGACAAAGGCCTCGCGTGTGGCGCGGTATTTGGCGCTCGCGCGGTGTACGCCGTGGAGCAACTCGCTGGCGGTAATGGCCGCAATTGCAGCTTCTTCGTCCGGCCCTAGGCATTCCGTCAGGTGCTGGCCGACTAGTTCGGCGGCACGGGCGTGCCCCTCCCGTGAGTTTGAGCGCTCCAGGTCGATGAAGACCGTGGTGTCTACGACCGCTCCCACGGGGCCTCCGGCACAGATCCGACGCTGTCCAACACGGCGTCCATGTCCTTGGCGAAGTCCGGGTCGGGAGCGGGGGCGCCGGCGAGCCGCGCTGCGATCTCCCGCACTGCCAGACCACGACGCCTGGTGCCGGAGTGAGGCAGGTCATCGGGGTGCACTATGGCGAGGACGGGCCGGTCCCTGTTGAGTACGACAACTTGTTCATGGCGGGTCACCGCGTCTCGTACGCTCCGCGGGATCCTCACCTCGTCGGCATTGACCGTGGCCATTTGCCCAGACTAGCAGTACCCGTACGGATTCGTACATATCCGTACGACTTTGAAATCACTGGCAGACGAGAGCCTGAATGCGGTTACGGCAATGAGAGGGTGGCACTGGCGATCGTCAGGGTGTGGTTCGTATGCGGGTAAGTAAGGCCCACCAACGACATGACCATTGGGCGAACCGTGTTCCCCTGGCCGGATCTCGGTACCGGACGACGAGTCGTTAGGCCTGGTTGCCGTGCTCATCAATCCGTAGCCACTCCGCAGGCTGGTCGGTGAGTTCGACGATGAGGTCGAAGTCCTTGTCCGCGTGCAGGACACGCATGCCGAGCTTCTCTGGCGTCGCGGCGATCAGGACATCAGGGATGCTTGGGGCGCGGTGGTGACCGCTTTGTGTGAGCAGCATCTGTACCTCGACCGCACGGTCCTCGATCGCCGGTGTCAGGTAGGCGATCGGCACCGTCAGTAGCGGAGGTGAGGACACTTCGCGTGAGGCCTCGCTGTAGCTGCGGAAGGAGAACCCGACCTCTAAGCGGGTGAGCGAAGCCTGACCAGCGCGCCGAGCTCTGGCGATAGCGGGTGGCGAACGTCGCGCGCTTCCTGATCGACACGAGAGAAGCGGCGCGTATGCCGCGGCGCGTCGTGGCGGACCGGCTGGCTCCGCTGATCCAGGCTGGCGTCGTCGCGACGTGCGCGACTCTGGATGCCGAGGCGCTGTTTAGTGCTTGTAACCCGGCCGAGTACGAGGAGGTGTGCGCCGACCGGCGGACGGCCTACGAGTACGTCCCGACGGAGGACGAGCACCGGCAACGAGCGTTCGGCGCTCAACGCGAGATGGCGAGGACCGTCCGACATCGCGCCGTGGGCGTGCCCGACCTGCTGACGGCCGTCCTTGCTGCTGAGCATCGACTCACCGTGATCCACTATGACGCGGATTTCGACACTGCAGGAGAGGTGATCGACTTCGGTCGCCGATGGATCGCCGAACCTGGCATAATCGCCTAACGACCGGCGCGTCCCAGCTCTGGTCATCGCACAGATCGAACGGACGAGACGGCAATCCATGCAGGCTTCGAGAACAAGCCGGGCCGGCGCTAGGCTGCGCCTGGCTGACAAACCCCGCAGGAGGCGCCGTGCCCGGAAAATTCAGCGGATCGGCGGTGATCGAACGGCCGATAGAGGACGTGTTCGACTATCTCGCCGCCGGGACGAACGATCCGAAGTTCAGTCCGCGAGTGCTGGAGATTCGTAAGGAGCCCGATGGCCCGTCTCGCCTTGGGAGGATCTTTGTGAGCCGCGTCAAGGACGCAGGCATGTCGACGGATCGGCGCTTCGAGCTCACAGTCTTCGGGAGACCGACGACGATTCGGTGGAGCGAGCGGTCCAAGAACATGGTTACCGTTCCCGAGGGCGGCTACGATCTTGAGGCTGTCGGCGACTCGCAAACCAAGGTCACCATTTTCAACTCCTTCGCAGGACATGGCTTGGGCAAGGTGATCGTCGGGTTCGCGGCGAAGGCTGCGGCGAAAGATGCCGACGCGTTCGCCCACCGCATCAAGGCCGCCGTCGAAGCGAGCTAGCTGAAGGCTGGCTCCGCCGCATCTTTCGGTCGCACATCGCGTCGGCGGGGGAAAGATGTTCACCTACGATGCCTAGCTCGCCGCCGCGTCTGAAGCGGCCTCGTGGTCATGTAGCCACGGTGGATCGCTCTGGTGGCGTCATCCGCCAGCGCGAAGCAGGGGCAGTAGGTCACCGTTCTCCGTCGAGGCGGCCGCGCCCAGTAGCGGCAGCCCGTAAAGTTCCTCTACTCCGCGCAACAGTCCGTAGTGGTTGGTCGGCGCCGCGAGCCGGCTGCCGTGGTTCGCAGCCGAGATGACGATCGTGGCGACCTGGTCGCTGGTCTCCCCCTCGTCAAAGGTGACGATGACGATCCCGCCCTGTCGATACCACGCCGAAGCGAGGATGACTGGGAACTGCTGAGCGAGCCATCGATCGCCCTGTTGGTAAGTGCCGTCGTGCATGTCGTGCGTGGTGTTGGGCGTGACGAACAGGAACGGAGGCGCGGACCCGCTGGTCAGATCGATCGCGAATTGCGGGTAAGGCACGTCGCGGGCGCATTGGGCCGGGGAGTTGCGCACGGAATCGAAGTACATGAACGGGTTGTGGTTGACGTCGTAGCCACCAGGACCGTAGTTGTCGCTGGTGTCACAGGCCGTGGGCATGTCCTCGATGTAGGCCTTCCAGCCGATGCCCTTCGCGGCGAGTTGGTCGACCAGTGTGGGACCTGGATACGTGCTCTCCTGCGGCGTTGCGTCCTGCGGGTTGTTCCAGATCGATCCGGAGATCATCGCGAGGTAGTTCGGTTCGGAAGGATGGGAGACCCCGGCGTAGTTGGTCGCCAGGCCATAGCTGGCGGCCAGTGAATTTAGGTACGGCATCGCTGGATTACCGATCACCTGGTCGTAGCTGTGGTTCTCCTCCACGATGACCATCACGTGAGGCATCGCCGGAGTGGTTATCGACGGCCCAAGGCCGCTCGACGGCCCAAGGCTGCTCGACGGCGAGCTGCTCGTCGTCGCCGCAACTCCGGTGCGGACGGCGAACGCATGGCCGGCCGCGGTGCGAACGGGGGACGAATTGCCGGCCGCGGGGTGGTTGTACGAGCACGCGGCGCTCACAGCGCCGCACGCGACAACGCCGATAGTGATCAAGCGCCTCAGGCAAACGGGCATGTCACGGGCTCAGGGTCCAGCCGCGGTGTGGAACACCGCAGCGACCGTGTACCAGTCGGCCGTATTCTGAAGGGTCCAGGAGGCGTGTTGCGGTCCGTTCGTGGTGACTGTGGTGTCGGCGTCATCGACGGAGAAGCCGCCGGTGTGATCGTGCAGGACCAGACCGTTGTTCGCAGTCGCGCCAGCGGGGGAGGCTCCGGTCATCAGGCCGCTGAAGAGCAGTTCTGTGGCGCTGACGGGCGGGGTCGCGCCGGAATCCACAGCGGATCCCGAACCGCGTGCGACGACGATCTGGTCCAGGCTGTTGACCGGCGCGATGGCCGTGTACTCGGCGGCGGTGCCCTGCAGGTAGGTGGCGGCCGTCGAGGAGATAGTCACCGTGATCCCGGCCGGTGCCGCAGCCGCGTTCGGCCGGTAAAACAGCGCAATGTCCCCTCCGCCGTTGGCGAAGGTGGTCGACGCGGGCGCACGCTGCCACGCTCCGTTGACGTTGTCCGATACCTGGACCTGGCCAGCGGCGTCGTACTGCCCGAACCAGCCGACCAGCAGGTCGCCGCCGCTGACCGCCGCGCTGAGCTGGATCGTCAGCGAGGTCACTTTGGCGCCTGTCCCGGCGGCGCTGCCCTGCACCCAGTGCGAGCTCGGTGGCGGTGCCGCGGTCGTGGTTACCAACAGCGGTGCCGACTGGGGCGACCGGTTGCCGGCGGCGTCGTAGGCGTCGACGGCGTAGGTGTAGACGGACGACGAAGCGGCGGTCGTGTCCGTGTATGTCGTGGTGCTGCCCGACATGACGCCCAATACCGCGCCGTTGCGATAGACCGTATAGCCAGCGACGCCGACGTTGTCCCTCGCGGGAGTCCAGCTCAGCGCGACTGCCCCGGCGTTCGTCGACGTCGCTTGGAGGCCGGTCGGCGTGGTGGGCGGCTGCGTGTCACTACTGGTGACGAGTAGTTCGTACGCGCCGATGTCGCAGCCCGGCCCCTGAGGGCGCGTCGTGCCGCGCTGGTCGGTGGTGCCGCTGCACCCCGCGACGCTCGGTGGAATGGCCTCGGTGGCGGCACTGCCGGGACTGAGGGCCATCGTCTGCGTCGGTCCCCCGTTGGCGGCCAGTGGCTGCAATTGTGGGTCGGTGTTGATCTTCGAGTTCTTCGCCGCGGAGAAGCCGCACGAGGCGGCGGTGTCCAGGTTGTAGCCCCCGTCGACGATCGTGGTTCCGCCGCAGTTGGTGCCACTGCGGCCGTCGGCGACAACACTCGAGCTCACAGTCAGCTTCGAGCTGCCGTAGTTGTAGATGTCCGCGCCGTACGGCGACGTGTTACCCGACAGCGTCGACGTCGTGAGATTGATGACGCCGAAGTTCTGGATCGCGCCGCCGCCGTGGGTGCCCCCGGTGTTGTTGTAGAAGGTGCTGTCACTGATGTTCACGGTCGTGTCGTTGTCGAGTACGCCGCCGCCGGGCCCGCTGTTGCTGACGAAGGTGCTGGCCGTCACTGTGGTCGTTCCGTAGGCGTTGAGCAGCGCGCCGCCGCCATACACCGTCGCGGCGTTGTTGGTGAACGTGCTCTGGTTGATGAACGCGAGGTTCTGATTGAAGACCGCGCCGCCCTCCGTGGCGACGTTGCCCGTGAACACGCAGTGCGTCACCGTCAGTCTGCCGCTGTTTTGGATGGCCCCCCCCGACGTCCCCGTCGTCGCCGGATTGGAATTGGACGTGAACGTGTCGCCAGTGACGACAAGGGTTCCGTGGTTGTAGATGGCGCCCCCGCCGTCGTGGCCGTTGTCGGCGATGCCGTTGCTGATCGTCAGCCCGTTCACTGTCAGGCTCGCGCCCGGAGCGACGTCAATGACGCGGAAGTGCGGTGTACCTGATGCGGCGGATCGTGCGACAGTCGCGCCATTGCCCTGCAGCGTGACGGTCCCGGTAATGACGGGCAGGCCATTGCCCCCATCGGTTGTGTTGTTCGCGGCAACGAGCGTGTAAACGCAACCGCTTGGCATGTCTACGGTTCCTCCGCCGGGCGTTGCGTTCGCCGTCGCAATGCCCGAAGCGAGCGACGTGACGGAGCACGGTGGCGGCGGGGGTGGCGCGGCGGGCGTGTTGACGCTCAGCGGGGCGGACTGTGGGGAGGTCTGGCCCGCGCCGTTGGCCGCCGTCACGGTGAATGTGTAGGTGGTGGCCGGCGCGACGGCCGTGTCGGTGTAGCTGGTGTTCGGCGAGGAACCAACGGCGACGCCATTGCGGTAGACGGTATAGGAGGTGATCGGCACGTTGTCGGTGGCGGCCAGCCAGCTCAGCCCCACTTGGGTGGCTGTATCACTGGTCTGGGTCAGGCCGGTCGGCGCCGTCGGCGGCTGTGGTGGCGGAGCTGTGGCGGGGCGGAAGGTCGCCACTACTGCATACCAGTCGCTCGACGCCTTGAGCGTCGCACCTCCAGTTTGCGTACCGGCCGCGCCGGTCGTGATGTCTTCTTCGAAGGCTGAGCCGCTGCCGCTGCTCGACCTTGCTGTATATCCCAGTCCTTGACTGCTGCCGGCATTCACCCCGCCCGGCGAACTGCCCGTGACCAGGGCGGAATATACCAGGTCCCCGGCGGCGACCGCCGCGGTCGGCCCGCTGATCATCGAGGTGCTGACGCCCTTGGCCACTGCTATCTGATCGAGGGCGCCGACCGACGCCACGCCGGTGTATTCCGCCACCGCCCCCTGGAGGTACGCGGCAGCCGGACCGACCACGGTGATGGTGAGGCCAGTCGGGGATGCCGCGCTGTTCTGCCGGTAATAGAGCGCGTTGTCGCCGCCACTGCCGAACGGCAGCGCGCTGGAGCGGGTCCACGCGCCGTTGACGCTGTCAGAAACGGTGACGTTGCCGGTTGCGTTGTACTGGGAGAACCAGCCGACCAGCAGGTCGCCGGCGCCCACCGCGTGGGTCAACGGGACCTGCGTAGACGTCACCTTCGTACCGGTGCCGAAGGTGCTGCCCTGGACATAGCTGATTCCCGTGGCTGCGTGCGCAGCCGGGCTGAGAGCTACCTCGAACATCGCCACGGACATCGCGAGGAAAGCGGCCGACGCCCGCACCATCAAACGGACCGACATGGCCGACCCCCGAATAATTCTCATCCAACATGCGAACCATCCCACCCTCAGGTCTTCCCGGCTTCGCCCAACTGGACGGAAAGCGACTAGTGCATTTGCATGAGGTTGTGAGCGAGGAAAGTCTGCCGCAACGCCTCTGAGGCGCCCCCTAGCGCGACATCGTGCCGCTGTACACCCCAGCTGTAGACGACGTCGAAGACCGGATTCGGCACGAGATGCGCCCAGCCGTCCATGATCCGAGCAGCCTGTGCGGGTGTGGGCAACTGGTAGTGCCCGCCCGCATCGTCCACCCACTCACCACCGCCGAAGGCCTGGAACACTGGGATGATCACATCGCGGTGAAGTCCTGCTCGCTCAGCGGCGGCCACGTATCGATCGATCATCGCGTAGTCGCACCCTCGAAACTCAGAGCGGCACGGGTACGGATCGAGCCCGAACAAATCGATTCCGGTATTGGCGTGGTTGTATCCGCCTCGAAACGACGGGGTGCCAGACCCCGACAAGTTCTGTTCGGTGATGAATGTTCGGGCACCCGGAAATTGCCGATGGATATAGGCAGATTCGGCCGCGAGCCGACTGGCCGGGCAGGTCGCCGGATCCGGTTCGTCGATAATGAAGAAGCCGAAGAGGTTCCTGCTGCCAGCATACGGGGCGACGTGCGATCGGAACTGAGTGCTCAGGCCGCCGCAGGAACCGAGGTACACCAGTCCGGTCGTTCCAGGCGGAAGACCGTCGAGCTGCGCCTTCGAATCGACATCTGCGATCGTGAATCCGAAGCTTGCGGGCAGATACGCTCCAGATGCGTCGAAGTTGCCGTTGGCCGCGTAGTGCCCGAAGATGGTCGGCGCATCGAAGCGAGCCCCACGTGCACACCCGGATGCCAGAACGGCCAGGCAGGCGGCGCTGATGAGCAGATTCCGGCGAGGACTACCCATGGCCGATACAGATCATGATGGCGCGGAGAACGAGTGCGAGGTCGCGGCGCAAGGATCTGTGCGCCAGGTAGTCCAGATCCAGCGTCAGGCGAGGGTGCAGGTGGTGGGCGATATAGAAGGCATCTGGTTCGTCAACCGCATCGAGCTCTGCCGCCTGCTCGCAGGCGAACAGCACTGCGCCCGGCCCGATGATCCCCGGCCGCACTTGCAGCAGCATCAGCTCGTCGACGGTGTACTGCCGGATGAATCGAGACACCTCCGGACGGGGACCGATCAACGTCAGATCGCCCTTCAAAAGGTTGATCAACTGTGGTAGCTCGTCCAGGCGCGTTCGGCGCAGCCACCCACCTATCCGAGTGATCCGCGGATCATGTATCCCGGTGACGAGAGCAGTTGCGTCCGGATCGGCGGCATCCATCGTGCGCAGCTTCCAGATGTCGAACGGCCGCCCGTCGCGGCCAAGACGGGCCTGGTGAAACAAAGCAGGTCCGGGACTCATGAGACGAATGGTGACGCCGAGAACGACGAGCAGCGGAGCGGTTGCTACCAACCCGAGCATTGCGATGATCACGTCGGTCACCCGCCTCCACACCGAATCACCACCTATGGGCGGCGATGTTGGCCGTTTCTGCGACGCCCGGATATCCGGCACCGTGATCAGCGCATCTCACGCAGGACGTGGAATGCCTCGACGGCCGGCTTGCCGACCTTGCTTCCCCAATACGCCGCACGCTCGGTAAGGCTGCGCAGCGAACGCGGATGCGGATAGGGACGAAGTTCGCTCGGGTAACACTGCATCGCGGCTAGCTTGTGCTCGAGCATGTCTGTCACGTCGACGAACAGGCCGGGTGTGAACGACCCACCGTCGAGGGGCCACGCCCACTCGGTGGACGAGGGGGTCTCGTACACCGCGAACATGCGAAGGCCCGGCACGACGTAGGGTCGGCACGCGATCCAGGTCGCGCGGGCGACGACTCCATGGTCGGAATTCACGTCGCCCGGAAAGTGGGTGTAGAGGACATCCGGACGGATCTGGTCGACATGATTTTCGATCATGCGGGTCAACTCCACGAGGGGAACGCACTCCAGGCGTTGGTCGGGCAGCGCACACACCAATGAAGACCTCAGGCCGAGCACTCTCGCGGCGTGCTGGGAGCATTCGGCCAGAACCCCCGCCATCGCCTCTTCGTAACGGCTGGTCGCTCCGTCAGCCATGGTGAGCGCGTGGACCTCGTCGCCCATCCTGGCGTGCTTTGCCAACGTGCCGCCGGGCCCGAGGACCTCGTCGTCCGGGTGTGCCGCAACGGTCAGCACGCGGGTCATCGGATCACCTGGGACATGAGCCCTCGCCGCGTGCCCAGCGAACTGTCTGCGGGGACACCGCGTCGAAGCGCGCGCCGACCTGCACTCGTGCTCGACGAAGCCAGCGCCGCGCATGCTCGGGCCGCCGCTCGTTCGACATGCGTGTGATCAAGATGCTGCCGTCGCGCGTACCAACTCGGATGCCACCTCGCTCGAATCCCATGATCTCGCCCGGCGTCCCCGGCGGCTCGTCGTCGAAGGGCAACGCCGAGGCCCACACCATCACCCGCCTGCCGTTCAGCGTCGTGAACGCGCCGGGGTAGGGCTTGGTCAAGGCGCGAACCCAGTCGTGCACGCGACGCGGCGACTGGTTCCAATCGAGGATTCCCATCGCCGGAGTACGTCGCGGAAGTACGTCACCAACGCCTGCCGGCTGCCGATGACGAGGAGCCGTCCCGGTAGCGAGCCCGTCAAGGTGCGCGCTCAACATGTTGGCACCCACCTGGCCCACGTAGCGGTACACCGAATCGCAGGTGTCGCGTGGCCCGATCGGAATCGGTCTCTGATCGACGATGTCGCCGGTATCGGCACTGGCATCGAGCATGAACATGGTGTTGCCTGTCCTCGTTTCGCCGCGCAGGATGGCCCAGTTGATCGGGGCATGCCCGCGGTGGTGCGGGAGAAGCGATGCGTGAAATCCCACGCACCCGTGTCGCGGCACCGAAAGCAGTTCAGTTCTGATCAACTGCGGCCAACCGACCACCACGATGAGATCGGGATCGAGAGCTGCTACGGCGTCCACCACACATGGGTCGTTCGTGTCATCGGAATGGATCACAGCTACTTCCGCCGCCGCCGCAGCCGCGGTGAGATTGACTGCTCCTGCCAGTCGTCCGCCGGCTCGCATGATCGGCGTCACGACCGCGGCAAGATGAACCCGGTCGCTCGACACCAGGACGTCGAACGCCGGAGCGGCCTCGTGGACGGCCCCGATCAGGACGAGCCGAGGGCGCAGACCGCGTGATCTGATCATGCCTGGACTCCCGTCGAAGGCGTCCGGATCGCCGAGTCGATCGCGCGGGCTGCGCACGAGCCTGCAAGTGCCGTGATGAATACCGCCGTCGCGAGGTAGGCGATGCTCGACGCGATGGCAGCTCCGACGGCGCCGTGCTGGGGGATCAGAAGCAGATCGAGTGCGACGGTGATGATCACGCCGAGTCCCATCCCGATCGAGTTCGCACCGGGACGTCCGGCGCCCCACAGATAGGCAGAGCCCACCGCAGTCGCACCTTCCACGGCGAGCCCCACGAGCAGGATGCAGGCGGGTACGACCGCCGATTCGAAGCCGTCCCCGAACAACCGCGGGAGAGCCACGACGGCCGCGACCGCGAGTACGGGGGCAGCGAGCATCGTCGCTGTGCAGGCCTGAACGGTGAGGCGGCGTGCCTCGCGCGCAGCGGCACCGGGCGGCAGCCGGGTGAACCGCGGATACAGGACATAGTTGAGTGCGGTCGCGGGCAGTCGCATGAGCTCGGCGAACTTTGATGCGACGGCGTAGACACCGAGGGTCGCAGGCCCGGCGAGTACGCCCAGCATGAGAAAGTCCAGCCGCAGGTTGACCAGCCACAGCAGATTGCCGAGTTGAGCTCGGGATCCGAACTTGAGTACCGATCGCGCGACGGGCAAACAAGGACGGGCCCACGTCGCGAAGAAGCCCTGCGAGAGCAGACGCCCCAGGGCGATGGCGGTGGCGGCAATTCCGCCGACAACCATTGCGATGACGATGGCCGTGATGCCTCGAAGTCCCGAGGCTAGTGTGGCGCCGTAGGCGGGCAGGAACACGAGTTCCTCGCAAACAATGATCATGTTAGCGCCGCGCATATCGGCGGCACCCTGACAACACGCCTTCGCCCATACGGTTAACAACTGGGTCATGACGCTGCACGCGACGAGATAGAGCAGGACGACGGGCACTGCGCCGAAGAACATTGAATGCAGAGCGGGCACCACGCAAACCCAGGCGAGCGCGCCCACCGCGGCGCCCAGCACCGCCATCGTGGCCAGCGTCCAGCGCAAGACCGGTTCTGGCCGATTCAGGCCGAGGAAGTAGGTGGAGGCAACCGGCAGGCCCGAGCTGAAGAGCACCGCGGTGAGCCATGGCAGCACACGCAGCAGGGTGTAGTCACCGACGATTGCGGCGCCCCCAGACCTGGCGACGATCACACTCGATGCTGAGACGACAGCGAGTGCGCCGCCTTGTGCGACCAGGTTGACGACCGCGCACCGGCGTCCGAGAACGGGGCTCGGCGCCGAAGTCACACCGTCGACTGCCGGCCCGATACTCACGACGTACTGCCGTCGTCGGTACTGCGGAGGGTGGGGCGACGAGCCTCGAACGCAAGCGCCGCTGTCATCGACAACAACGCCCAGACGAACCTGAAGTGGAGAACCTCGTAGTAGGTCGCGGCTACCGACGCGGCCAGCAGGGCCGCCACGATCCCTTCCGGTCGCGGTAGCGAATCGGCAGAGCGCGAGGAGGGAGGTGCCCGCAGGACCACCGTTGCCCGCCATGTTGCCGAGCAGATGATGACGAGCAGACCCAGCGCTCCGATCGGCCCGTTTTCGACCAGCGAAGCGAGGTAATCGTTGTGCGCCTCCTTCGCGTAGGGATACGACCGAACGGTGAGTAGCGGCTTGGTCGATGCCGGTCCCGAGCCGAGGAAACCGTCGCTCTCATAGAGCTGCAGCGCTTCGTGAATCAGCTGGGTGCGTTGCGAACTGCTGTCGTTGCTGCGTCCGAGGGAATTCACGAGCAATGGATTCCCGGATGCTCGTGCCCATGCCTGGACCGAGCTGAACGGAACGGTCCTCAACGTGATGGTCAGCGCACCGGCAACGAGCAACAGGGTGGTGATGGCGGCCGCAGGTCCGTAGCGACGAAGTAAGGACACGAACGACAGGAAGCCGCAACCGACGGCCAGCTCGACGATGCCGCCGTTGGATTCGGTCAACAACAGTGCCCACAGAAGCAGCGCGTAGCCACCTGCTCGAACGGTTCGCGACGTCGGCGCCTTGCAGGCGTACACGACGAAGATCGACAGGACCCAGTAGGAGGCGGCATAGTTCGGATCACCGAAGGTGAACAACGCCCTGTTGCCCTCCCGAGCCACGACACCCGTGATGGCCGTGATGTGTGCCATCGAGCCTGCGACGAGCACCGCGGCGGCAATCGTCGAGCTGTACGCCCAGGCCTTGGCAAGCAGCGTGAGCCGAGCCGGGTCGTTGGCGACGGCGACGATGGCCACGCACCACACGATCAGGATGATGTCCTGCACGATGGCGAGCAGAGCCGTAGCCGGGAGCGGCCCGACAGCGCCGGCGATCGCACCGCCGACGATGATCATGCTCTCGCCGAGCAGGTAGGGCCCCCGCATGGGCAACCGATTGCTCGCGACCCATATCGCGACGGCAAGGATGGAGACCAGGATGACGACGTCCACCGGTGAGCTGTTCCCCGGACCGCTCGGATGCAGCGCTGGCTGCACCGCAAAGGCTGCCGCCATTGCGAGGAGCGCGAAACGTTCGATGGTCCCCCGGGGCGCAATCGGTGTTCGACGGCTCGCGAGGACCGGGTGACGTCCCTGGATGTGGAGCGTGGTCATGGATTGCCGCCACACAGTTGGGTGAAGGTGTGCCACACGTCCAGACCGAACTGACGATCAGTCGCCTCGGCGGCGATAGCCGCCAATTCGACGAGCAGCACGTCGAGCCCCAGCGACGGCGGCAATCCGAGACGTCGCAGACCAGCGGTGAGGTACTCGCGAACGACCTGCGGGTACCAACCGTCACCTGCGATCGCCCATCTGGCACCCGGACTAGTAGGCCCGGCAACCAACTTGGAATGCCGCTCCTTCCGTCGTGCCGGCGTTGAATGCCGATCCATGCATAACGAATGGGCCGCGGCGAACCTGCCCAGATCGCGTACCGGGCTGCCGCATGCCTCGGCGCGCTCCCAGTCCACGACGCCCGACACCTTGCCGTCGCTCATCAGGATGTTGCCCGCCCAGAAGTCACCGTGCACGAGGGTCTGCACGGCGCGGTGAGCTTGCAGGCGCCGACGCAGAACGAGCAACGCAAGCTGCACCGTCCGCAATTGTTCTGGTGCACCGGCGAGCTGGACCTCGGCCGCGACGAATATCGACGGATCCACGTCGAGTGGGGCGGCCGCTCCGGCCGGGGCCGATTGCAGGGCCGCCAACCAACCGCCAGCAGCGGTGAAGTCGGCGCAGACCGCCGCACGGTCGTGCATGTGCCCACCGCGATGGAACGACACAAACATTGGCACGCCTGGCTGAGCGAACATGGCAACGCCGGGTACGTCGGCGCGCAACTCCACCAGCCGCGGAACGGTGTCGCACACCTCTTTTGCAAGATGCAGGCCCGCAAGCAGGCGTAGGCGTTCACGCTCGATGTCGATCCGCAGCATCGCTGCGTGGCCGGTCGCTACCTTCACCGCAATGCTCGGCTCAGCAGATCCAGACGGAAACAACAGAGCAACGATCCGGCGGTCGGGATCTCGACTGTGGTCGAGCACGACGAGTCGGTGCCCTGTCCTGATCAGCCATGACGCCAGCCCGACCTCTCCGTTACGGAGACCGGCTGAGGCGCTCCCGCGTACGTGAGGGGCGATCGCCCAGAGGCCCGGAAGGCGCAGGGCGTGACGAGCCAGCTCGTATGCCCACGCCGGCAACCGCGATCCCGGCGGCTTTGCGAGCATCGTGATGCGTACGTATTCGAGTACGGCCGCCTCTCGCTCGGCGACGATCAGCGGTCGATGCGCCGATGGGAGGGCAACGAACGTTCGGCCCAGCGGCAGCAGATCTTGCCAGCCGATGTCCTCGCGTGTCGCGATCATCACGTCAGCACCGCGAACGGGCGCAATCGCGCTACCGGGCGTACGAGGCGATTGCCGGTAAGAATGGCGAGCGCCTCGTCGACACCACGGTCGTCGTAGTGCATGACCTCTTGCGGGGCCGTGTCGGAGTATCCGTAGCGCAGGGTGCGGCGACCCGCCGGGTCGAGGCCAGAGCGGCCGTCACGGATGAAGGCGCTGATGATGCTCCCGGTCCCGTGACAGGCGGAGTACAGGCTGCGGTAGGCCCGGGTATCCGGCACGCAGAGGAAGGACGAGGTTCGGTTGGTGCCAGGCAGGAGCAACGGTTGACCGGTCTCGGCGAACGAGGGGTGCCCAATCATCAGTTCGGCGGGCCAAGCGCGGGCGGCATTGTGGCGGTGTACGTAGGCCGGCGCGCCCTCGACCGTCTCTTCGTAAATCGAGTTGTGCGGTGAGTCCACGACGAGACGCAACTCGGCGCCGAAGACGTCGGCGGCAAACCCCCGGAGGGCTGCGTACGTCGCAAGCCGATAGGCGAAGCCGTAGTTCATCGACAGGCGTTGAGCGAGCATGACGCGTCGGCCTTCATCGCCGGCGATGGGGATGGACGGGCAACCGAGCGTGAAATACGTGGAGTACCGGGCCCGCAGCGCCGCCCGGTCCCGCCCGCGTAGATGGACTAGCGGCTTGGTGAGCGCCATCTGGGCCCGCAACGCGCGTGAGGCAGCCTTGCGTCGGGCGTACATTTCACCGATCTGGCCGGTCAATACCCCGCCGCCGTTGTGGAACTGAACGGTCACCTGGCCGAGGCTCACGCCAAGTACCGCGGCGATCGCCGGCTCGGTGATCTCCTCGACCTGCTGTAGTTCGAGAAAGTGCGTACTCGGTCCGATCGAGCCGAAGCGCAGCCTGGCGAGCTGGGTGCAGATCCAGGGCAGCTCCTTGCGGGCGTACCCCGCCCCACCGAACTCCTCTATGTCCAGCCGACCGAACTCCTCCACCCGATTCAGATCCCGCTGGTCGAGGCTGAATCGCTCGGCGCTGAACTCGGCACCGTCGGTAGCGGCACGCAGCACTTCGCCTCGCGTCAGCTCGCGGTTCCAGCTCGGTGGATTCGGAAACCGCTCGACCACCCTGCGATAGAACTCAGCGACCGCCGCGTCCGGCGGGCGTTCGACGTCCAGCGTGGCGAGTGCCATGCCGCAGTTGAGGGCGGCGTCGGTGAGGGTCGGCCGGATCGCGCCCCGGGTGGCCACCGCGATGCTCGAAGGCATTTCTGACTTGTCCTTGTGACAGAAGTCGGGCAGCACCACCGGCGGGGCGGCGAGATCGGCCGTAGCTGTTCCGGCGTGCAGCCGGGCTAGCAGGGCAGGATCGGCGCTCGCGTCAGGGCTGTCGAAGACCGTCAGTCCGGACGGTGGGTCCTCGAGGGCAGCGTTGCCGAATAGGTCTACGAGCATGCTGGCTCCCTTAAGTCCGAACGCGCGCACGACGCAGCAGATGCCCCACGTCGTGCTGCCGGCAGGTACGCCTCGGCCAGCACCCTGGCAAGGGTCCGGTCGGTATGACGATCCGCGATGTGGATCAGGGCACGCGCTGCCATCTGCGAGGCGACAGTGGTGTTGTCGAGCAGGAATCCGATCGCCGCAGCGAGCAGATCGGGGCGTTCTGGAGGGACCAACAAGCCGGTCTCGCCCGGGACCACAACATCGGAGACGGCGTTGACGGCCGTGGCCACGACCGGGACGCCACTGGCCATCGCCTCGACGATCGCGACCGGCACGCCCTCATATCGGCTGGGCAGGGCGAACACGTCGAAAGCCGGCAGTAGCTCAGGAACATCGGCACGATCGCCGAGGAAGATGATCCGAGCCCGCGGCGCCGCACGATCGGCGGCCCGTCGAACCCGCTCTGCCAGTTCGCCGTCGCCCACCCACACGCCGATCACGTCGCGGCGATCGAGCGCCTCGAGAGCAGCGACGAAGTCCTCTGGCGCCTTCTGGTAGCTCAGGCGCCCGACGGCGCCGACCACGACAGCACCTGGCGGGAGGTCGAGGGCCGAACGGGAAGCGGTGCGCGCGGCCTCAGTCCTAGGGTGCAAGCGCTCGCTCACCGACACCCCGATCGTGCGTATCCGCTGGGGCTCGATCAGCCGGCGTCGCACTGCCTCCACCGCGACAGCCGCCCCGACGCACAGGCCGGCATCGGTGATAGTGCCGAGCTGACGCTCGATGCGTACATATGTGGCCCGCCGCGCGACGGACTGAAACTCGTGGAACGGAAAGCCGTGATAGGTGTGGATGATCCGCCCGATCCCGGCACGGCGTGCGGCGCACCGACCAACGACGCCAGCCTTCGCGCTGTGCGTATGGACGACGTCGACGCGGCGCGCCGAGAGCATCGACTCGAGTCGTCGGAGCGCGAGCCAGTCGCTTCGCAACGCGATCTCGGGTCGAAGCGCAGGTTCGACTGTGACGTCGAAGCCCGCAGCGACGGCCTCGTTGAGCAGCCGGTTTCCGCTACCTGCGATGACGCTGATGCGGAATCGGTCGGGGTCCAACCCCATCGCGCCACGCAGCGCAACGGCGCCCGCACCAGCTTCGAACCGCGTGACGACAATGGCCACGTGTACCCGATCGCTCACGACCGCACTCCTTGCCACGCATCGAGCAGGTCGAGCAGGCTCGAGACGCGCGGCTCGCCGAGCGTGATCTCGACGGCGGGCAGTCGCGCGAACTCCCGTGCCGTGTCGGCGACCGGAGGATGGACCGGACCGCGCCCCGTTCCCATGGAGAGGGTGGCGGCGAACCCCCAGTACCGGCGAAGTTCGCCGGCCATGTACGTACCTGCCAACAGGACTCTCGCGGCTAGTTCGGGCTCGAGCGCTCGGCTGCCGGAGCGACCCGACGGTACCCGCCGGAGCACGACGAGCCGGTCCGGAATGAGCGCGTCGACACGATTGGACAAGGTGCACTCCGCGCGACCGTGCGGCATCCGCCGGCCCTGAGCCCCCTGAATTCGGACCGGCTCGATGACACCGTGCACGGTCTGGCCATCGGTGACACAGAGGTTGTCCGAACACGCCCGCTCGCCGCTATCGAGAGCGTTGAACAGAAGCGTCGAGCGCCCGACCCCGCCGGGCCCAGCCAGCAGCGCAACACCGTCGCCCACCGTTACCGCGCCCGCGTGCAACGGTATGCGTCCGCAGGTGCCGGCGACCCACATCGCCGGGTACTGCAGCAGGACGGCGCGGGCCAACAACTGGAACCGCGACGGCATCAAAAGGGCCGCGGCGCGCTCTCGGACCGGCGGGCGGTAGCGCGCCTCGACGTGAACCTTTGCGTACGGCAGATATTCCGCAACGGTCATGCGCAGGTCGAAACCAGATCCGCAGGCGTTGACGAGCACTACTTGACCGTCGAGGTGATACGCGCCACGCGTCAGCGGAGCCCAGCCGTCGAGGTCGAATGGTGCGCCGTCGGCGCTCACCACGAGATTCACGTCGGGATCGTCATCTGCCGTCCCGAGCAGCAGCGACGGACCGAGGGCTTCTTCGATCAGGCGCGTGAAGCGTGGTGGGCGACAGTCGACCGACACGCGCGCGCCGGCCTGGAGCACGGTCGCCCTCATCAGAAGTCATCCGGATAGATCGCGTCGAACGCGCTGGTGCAGGCGCCCACCGGAACGGCCGGTGGGCAGTACCCAGGTACCAGCTCGGTCAACCTCGCCCGGACCTCGTCGACATCGTTACGAGCTGCGATGTCCGCGAGAATCGCCACCCGCTCGTCGAGGTCGAAGGCGGGCGGTTTGCCCTGCGTTGCCGAGATACGGGCGTGGCCGGTCGTCGTCTGGCGCTCGTCGAGCCCGAAGAGGGTCTCGTTCAACTTCTCGCCGGGACGCAATCCGGTGAATCGGATGTCGATGTGGTCGACTCCGGCCAGAGCCGCGTATGCCTCGACGAGAGAGACGATACGAACCGGCGCGCCCATGTCCAGCACGAATGTCTCTCCGGCGTCAGCCATCGCGCCGGCCTCGAGGACGAGCCCGACTGCCTCCTCCACGGTCATGAAGAACCGGTCGACGTCCGGATCAGTGATAGTTACGGGCTCATGCGCGGCGAGCTGATGGGCGAGAGTGTGCAGCAAGGAGCCACGGCTGCCCAGCACGTTGCCGAACCTGACCGAGCCGCAGCTCGTACCTCGTCCGGCACGGCTGCGCACGATCAGCTCGGCCAACAGCTTTGTCGCACCCAGTACAGATGTGGGTGCGGCGGCCTTGTCCGTTGAGATCAAGATGAATCTTTCGGCGCCGTGCTCGATCGCTGCGTCGATGAGGTTCATCGTCCCGAGAACGTTCGACTTGACGCCCTCGCAGGGATGCCGTTCAAGCAGGGGCAAATGCTTGTGCGCCGCCGCGTGGAACACAGTCTGTGGACGGAGCTCGGCGAACAGACTTCGGATCCGCGCCCGGTCCCGAATATCCGCCACGATCAACTCGTCGGTGTCAAGGAGCGCCTCGCCACTGATCTCGAGCTGGAGGCGATGCAGGTTGGACTCGTCGTGATCGAGCATGTACAAGGCGCTGGGACCGTAGGAACCTATCTGTCGGCACAACTCACTGCCGATCGAGCCGCCTGCGCCGGTCACGAGCACGCGGCGCCCTTGCACCGTCGCTCGAGTGGCCGGCCGCACAACCTGCATCTCTTCGCGCCCGAGCAGCGATGCGGGCGACACCGAATACAGATCCGCCCCGCGGGTGTCGCGCTGTACCGCCGCGTGAAAGGAAGGTAGGTAGCGAACGCGGGCACCGGAGTGCGCCGCGGCCTGAAGCAGCGCGGCGAGCTCGATCGGAGGCAATGACGGGATCGCGACGATGACGACGTCCACCTGTTCGGCCCGGACGACGTCGCCGAGAGCTGAGATCGGACCCAGCACGGTCAGGTGATCGATCCGGCGGCGGCTGGTGCGGTCATCGAGGAACCCGATCGGTCGCAGTCCGAGCGCTGGAGTCTCGGCAAGATTGCGCGCCAGCGTCCGACCGGCGTTTCCCGCGCCCACGATCAACGTGCGGGCATGCTGCGGCGGCTCTGTTTCCCGCTCTTGTTGGTGGCCCCACACGTGCATGGTCATTCCCTCCCAGTGCGACATAGGTCTCTGATCTGTTCGGCCACATAGTCGACATCGGAGTCCGCGAGCTGCGGGTGCAACGGCAATGACAGCAGCTGGTCAGCCATGCGTTCAGCGACCGGCAGCCGGGACTCCTGATCACCGAGCAGCCTGCGGAAGTGGCCGAAGCGGTGTACGGGAATGAAATGAACCGATGTGCCGACGCCTCGACCGGCCAGCTCTGCGACGAGCTGGTCGCGGGTGCGCCCGTACTCAGGAAGAACACGGATCACGTAGAGGTGCCAGGCATGCCGGCCAACTGTCGGGCGCGGCGGGAGGACGATGCCCGCCGTGCCGGCAAGCTGTTCGTCGAAACGATCAGCCAGAGCGGCTCGGCGTGCCTGCCACCGGGTGAGGTGGGCGAGTTGCCCGAGTCCGATGGCCGCTTGCAGATCAGTGAAATTCGCTTTGAGCCCGTCCTCCTCGACCTGGTATCTCCAGTCCGCGCCCGGGTTGTAACGACGCCATGCATCACGACTCATCCCGTGTTGTCGCATGGCGCGCAGCCGGTCGGCCAGTTGAGCGTCCGCGGTCGTGATGGCGCCGCCCTCGCCGATCGGCAGGTTCTTGGTCGCGTAGAAGCTGAAGCAGGTCGTGGGCGAGATCGTCCCGATGGCCTGATCGCCTAGCGCACCGCCGAGCCCGTGTGCGGCGTCCTCGAGTATGCGGTCCAGGGGCAGTCCGGCCGCATCGGCGAGCTCGTGCACGGCGACTGGGTAACCCGCCATGTGCTGCAGGACCATGGCGGCAGGCTTGGCTCGAGCGGCATTGGCCACGGCTTGCGGGTTGACGGTCATCGTCGCTTCGTCGGCGTCGACGAACACCGGCTTGAGTCCGCTGTGCACTATTGCGCTGACCGCACCGCAGAACGTCAAGGTCGGTGTGAGTACGGGTGCACCAGCGGGCAATCCGAGCGCACGCAAGGAAAGTTCGATGGCCGCGGTACAGGAACTCACCGCTATCGCATAGCGCGCACCGATCCACGTCGCGAGGGCTCGTTCGAAGGCTTCGGTACGCGGCCCTGCCGTCAGCCAACCACTGGCCAACGTGTCGAGTGCTTGTGCTCGCGCGCCAGGAGCGATGTGGCAACCGGCGAACCCCACCATTGGCGTCGGCCCGCTGATCCGAGCAGAGAGCGGTATCACGCCGCACCGCTGACCATCGCTGAGCGCAGCACGCCGCGGTATGCGAGCAGTAGCGCGCGGGCGAGTCCGGCTATGCGATTCGGCTCGGGGCGTAGTGGCGCTCCGGTGCGCCGTGGCGGGAGCCCGCCGTCGATCTGCGCCGTCACTGCGCGGGCGACTGCCGTTGGGTGCGGCGCCACGACGTAGCCCCGAGCGCCCGACAACACGAGTTCGGCGACGCTGTCGGTCGTCACCGCGATGACGGGCAACCCGCAGACGACGGCGGCCACCGCGGCGGAGTGCACCTCGAGTTCATGACCGGTAGCCACGAACAGGTCTGCCGCCGACAGCAGTTCGGCCAGCGGGTACGGCTGTGTCGACCACAGTCCTGTCGTCGAGCGGACCCGGTACCGATGTTCCGGGTCGCCGTCGACCGGGTGGATCGCAGCGACCGCGACGTCCAGTCGGCCAGAATTCATCAGCACGGGCCCCCATCCCACGCTGCGACGGCCATCGGTGGGTGCGTCGACTCCCAGCACGAGACGGACACCTGGAGCCACGGCCAGTTGGTCGCGGATCGCGGCGCGAGCCGCGGCACTGAGGCAGCTGGCCCCGATCGCCATGCACCAGACAGGCGGTAACAGTGGCAGGCCGTACACCGTGGCACTGCGTGCCAAGCCGGACTCAACCAGCATCCGCCCGGCTGTCTGGCCGTGGGCGAACCACCCCGATACGTCACGTGCGTGGCGTCGTTCGTTGCGCAGCCAGCAACCTTCGGGCGTCACCCTGCCGCTGCGGAGGGGGATTCGATGGATGGTGTGCACTCGATGTGCGGCGCGGCGCGCGGCGCCATCGACAAAGCCGACCGTGTGGACGATGTCGGCGGGGTCATACGCGCCAACCAGTTCGATTCGGCCCGCATCCTGGAGCATCCCGAGCGCAAGGCGGATGCCGGCAGCGACGTCCACCGCCGATCCGTCGGCGCAGGCACGAACGCGGAGGCGAGCGCCGGTGCTGATCATCCCCGGCTCCCCGAGGAGTGGGAATCGAGCACGCCGAGAATTGGCCATCCGGTCGTCCTCGCGAGATCGCGTATCCACTGCAGACGCGAGTACGGTGTGAGACTGCGAGCGACGACGAGCAGCGCACACGCGTCGTCCGGGTCCAGGTCCTGGATGTCGGCGAGCCGCAGCACATTCAGGGTTTTGTCGGCGCCCGCGGTTATGGACGGCGCGAGGGTTAGAAGTGCGCCGGCCTCGGCCGTAGTCGCGCTCGAGCCGACCGGCGTGGCCTTGGCTCGTCCGTTGAGCGAGCCGGCCTGCCGGCCGCGCAGCTGATCGGTCATCCGCGTAGCCAGTTCTGCCACGTCGGGAGAGTTCCGCTCGCCGACGAGCACCAGCGTGTTCACCTTCAACGAGGCGGCGCCGCGACGGATCGCGACAAGCGTTTCGGTGTCTGAAGCCATCGTGAGCAGGGAGAACGTCCTGTCACGCACGTGAGGTTCGAGACGACCAAGCCACCTGAGCCATCTTCGGGCCCAGCTGCCCCTCGTCTGCGCTGGACGCCAGTTGCCCAACACCGGGACATCGAGTTCTCGGGCAAAGGCGCGACCGTCCGCTATTCGGGGACGCGCAACTTCAACGAGCGCCGCGGCAAGTAGGCCGGTAACGAGCCCCGCGATGACGCCCAGGATGATTTTCGTCCAGAAAGTACTGTGGACCCGGGTTGCCGAGTAGGCCAGCGAGATCACGCTAGCCGACGAGTCGATTACGGAGGCGACCTGTAGTTGGCGCAGGGTTGCGGACAGATCGGCGAGTTCCTGATCGACCGTTGACAGCTGTGCGGTGGTGACGACCGAGCCCGGCTGCCCGCCGGCGCCGGCCTGGGCCTGGACGAGCTTCTGTCGTTGGCCGTAGAGCCGGGTCTGGTTCGCCTCGAGCTCGGCGACGAGAGCCTGCTGCCGGCCCCCTTGCTGGCTGATGAATCCGACGACCGCCGTTGTGAGCGCGCTGGACAGCGCCTGGGCGGTCGTCGCGCTGCGGTCGGTGACGCTGATATCCGTGATCGCCGAGCTGCCCAGAAGCGTCACTGAGATCTCGCGCGACAACGACACGGCGTCGCGCCCGCCTATGCGGGCCGCCAGACGCGCCTGCTCGATGATCGCAGTACTTGTGGCGATGCCCTTGACCCGATTCAGTACGGAATCGGCTTCGGTGGTCGAGCCGATCGTGGCGCTCGAGGCCTGGAGTCGCGCCGTCGCCACGTAGCTGACGCTGCCCGAAGGTCGGGTTGCGAACAGGACCGCTAGCGGCACGACCACCGCGACCACGACCAAGCGCAGATGGCCGACGACAATCCGGCGAAATACTTCATTGAGTTCCATTTGGCCATCCGCCCGCCGCTTCGTGAGGCTTGGGACGCTACGTAAGGCGGGGCCGAGACAAATCGTCTCGACGCATGTGACTTGATAGGTCGTATGGAGGAGGCGGTGCTCCTCCACTTGCCGCACTCAAGGCGACATCGATCGCGAACCGCACCGCCTCCGGACGGCTCGTGACATCCAATTTGGTGAGCACGCTCCGAATGAGAGACCGGATTTCGCCCGACTCGATCTTCAACTCCCGGGCAATCGTGGCCTGCGACTCTCGTGACGCGAACCGCAGGAGGATTTCTCGCTCGAGGTGTGACAACGAGGCCAGCGCCAGGGCGGGCGACTCGACGTCGAGTTGCGGTTCGACTTGTAGCTCGGCCAGCAGCGTGCCGAGGAGCCTCGGCGGCCACCATGACAGGCCGTGCACCGCGCCGCGGATGACCTCGACGAGATGATCGACCGAACTGGCCTTTTCGACCCAGGAGTCAGCGCCCGCGCGCGCAGCGGCAATGGCGAGCTGCTCGTCGCGGCTCCCGGTCAGAACGACGACCCGCCCCGGCGGCTGCCCACCTCGTGCGGCGGCAACCAGGTTGCCTGCCGCAGAGCCTGCCGTCTCGATATCGATGACGACGACGTCCGGATCGAGACTCGCGACGTCGAACATCACGCCGAGGTTGTCCGTGCTCCAACTGCCGACAACGAGCAGATCGGGCACTGCTGCAAGGCGTAGGGCCAGCGTCTCGACGAAGAGCACGATGTCGTCGACGAGCAATACCCGCACTGGGTGCATACCGCAACCCTGAGGCCCGTGGCCGCCGAGGTCCTCGCACCGATGCGTGAACCTGCCCCCCGACATCTGCACGAGGCAGATCCACGGCGTCAGTCGCCGATGGCTCGAGTCGCGAGAGCACGCTGGCCGCCGAAGATGTGGTACCGGTTCGCCAACGCCGCAGCCTCGAGCCGGGAGTGAACGCCCAGCTTCGTCAACACGGACTGGACATGACTGCGGATAGTGGTCGTTGACACACCGAGTCTGCGCGTCATCATCGCTGTGCTCATGCCGGAGGCGAGCAGGTCCAGGCACTCCAGCTCACGTTCGGTCAGGAAGGTCGCGAGACGGACCAGGTCTTCAGGAGCCCTGGGCTCGCGTGCCGACGGCCGGATGAACGAGCCCTCGATGACGACCTCGCCGGCGCTCACCCTCGCGAGCACGTCGAGTAGGCCATCGATGCCGCGGGATTTGTGTACATAGCCCGACACGCCGGCGTCCAGGGCCGCGTGCAGGGCTTCCGGGTCACCTGCGCCGGTGAGCACGACGAACTTCGTTGCAGGGCTCGCCTCGATCATGTCGGCGAGGGCATGCGTGCAGCAGCCATCACGAAGCTGACTTTCGAGGATGCATATGTCCGGCTCCATTGCGCGCAAAACGTCACGTAACGCCGAACAGGTGGGCACCGCAGCCAAGACCTCGTGGCCGACCTGGGTCAGGATCGCGGTCAAGGCGTCCAGAAAGATGGTGTGGTCGTCGGCCAAGACAACCTTAAGCGCGTCCTCCATACGATCACGCACCCCGCCCGCTTGCCGCCACGTTGCGGCTCCGCCCATCGACACGGCCGCTGATGTGACGCTGCAGCCGGTCGAACGTCCCTAAAGGCACTCTGCCTGACCCTTGTCTGGACGGTAGAACAGCAATCACGATTCGACAACCCTCTGACCGTTACTGGCCGTACACCTCATCCCATACGGGACACACGTCACAGACCGTCGTTCTCATCGTGTCGCACACTGTCATCGTCATCTTGTCGCCGGGCGAGGGCGCGGCGCACTGCCTCGTCCACCAGTCGCTGCGCCACCTCACTCACCTTCAGCTGCCGGTTGTTGCTCTCCCGGCGCAAGGTCGCGAAGCACTGCTCGGCAGACTTTCCACTCCGGCTCATGATGATTCCGATCGCTTGATCGATGACTGGGCGTGAACGCAGCGCTGTCGTGAGCTGGGTGACCTCGACGTCCAGGCGGTCGAGCACCATCGCGTTCCGCGCCACCGCTGACGCCGGCCCGGCGTACCGCTCGGCCGCGCGGACGTCGGCCGCACTGAACGCATTCTTGCTCAGCGAGTAGATGGCCATCGTGCCGACCACGAGGTCGTGAACCATCAGCGGCGCGGCGATCACGCTGAGTAGTCCCATCCGTCCCACCCGCGGACCGAACCGGGGCCAGTTCCCGTCGCCTCCGAGGGAACCTGACACGATCGCGTGACGGGCGGAGGCAGCCGTGAGAGCTGGACCCTCGGCGATGTCGTACTGGAGCTGCTCCGCTTCGCCCACCAACGGCTCGGTCGAGACCAGCGCGGACGGCCGACCGCCCTCAGACATCGTGATCGCCGCACCATGGGTATCGCGGTGCACGGTCGCGGCGTAGTTCGCGATCTGTTGCAACGTGGCTTGGAAGCCGAGACCGTCGGCGACGATGCTGGCCAATTCAATGAGACTGGTTGTGAGGTCGTCGACCGGCTGGTTCGTCACCTTCGACGCCCCTCCCGCTCGATTCATGAAGGCTAGATTCGGTTAGGCGACCTGTCGTGCCGAGACGAGCGTGGCCGGGCGTTTCGTAGCATTCATGACGCATTCTTCCCGATCCCGTAAGGAATTCACCTCATGCAGGGCTCGGCGAGCGGCCATGAGGCGCTAGGGGAGTGCTACTTGCGGCCGGGTCGTGGTGATGGATCCCGTAGGCGAGTTCGGCGATCGTGAGTGCGCTGACGGCGGCTGCGTGCGCGAGCTCGTCCATCTGGTCAGGAAATTCGATCACGCAGGACATATCGAGAAGGGCCAGCGCGTGCTCAAATGTCGATCTGATCGACACCGGGTTCGACGAACCGTGGCTTGTCATCGACATCCTGTGCGACGACGAGATCGGCAAACCCGATGAATCTGAGATGTTCTGCGTCCAACGGCGTCCGGCCACGCGAGTCCCAGGCCCGGGCCGACATCACCGCTGGGAGTTCATGTTGCTCCCGGACGAGACGGCCGAGCAGATCCAGTCGCCCGACTCCATCGCAGAGCTTCTGCGCCCGTGGGTGTCGATCGGCGACGTCGAGGTGCTCAGAGCCTCGGTATACCGGTTCCATGCTCTGTCGCGCCCCGGTGACAGCGCTGCTCGATTATCGGTACGACGTCGTGAAAGGAGCACGCGCAGGAGTGGTTCGCGCCTGCCTGCTGGAGGGGGCTATCGCTGGTTCAAATACTCGGACCACCAGCTGGGCTTGCGCGGGTGGCACGCGGGGCTGCTATCGCGATCGGATGCTCGTCATCCGTGCCTTCCTGCTGGCTAGGGGCAGGCGTGGTCGTAGTCGAGGTTGGTGGAGACGTATTGCGTGATCACCACGCGCCCGTTGCCCTCGAACGGTGCGAGGGAGCAGTTGCTTGCGGCTCGGCTCAGTGTGGTTGCCCCTGGACGCCACTCGCCGAGCGAATAGAGCGGGCTGGAGGATGCGACGGCGCCGAAGAGCGCGGACCACGAGCCGCTGCTGGAGTAGATCCCGACCCGAGCGCCTGCCTGTCCGAGCGCATACACCATCCCTTCGAGGGATGCCTGGTTCTTGGCTGGGTCCGACGTCCACGAGTTGGAGGTCTCGATGTCGAGCCACCACGTACCGCCACCCGAACCGACGAATGCGATGTCGGCTGACGCCCGCTCATTGCCGTATTCCCACGAGCAGGCGAGGCTGTCCGTCCAGGTACCTGAACACCCGCCGTGTGGATCGGCCGCAATGGAGGAGGTCGGCCAGTCCGCGACGTTGTACTGCGCCAGCACGTCGCCGGGGTTGCCGGTGTTCACGTATAGCTGGGCGGGCGGCTGGCTGGTGCCCCCCTTGGATGTCCGGGCCCATGACCACTGCGCCGAGAAGCAGCTGTTGAAGTTGCTGGCCTTGCCGCCGTTAACACCTACGATCCCAAAGGCCTGCCCAGACGGCAGTGGTTTACCGCACTGAGGCCACGAGACGTCGTTGCCCACCGTCGGACTCGTCCGGGGGCCTGTCGTCCTCGTCGCAGCGGACGCAGCGCCGCCGCCCACTACGGAGCCGACTACCAGGGCCAGGATTGCCGCACTGACGGCGATTCGCTGCATCCAGGCAGTATGACAATGGATCTCAAGCGAGCACCACTGATGAGCGGATGGATTCTCCGCTCACGAGACACCCGGCGTTGCGGCGTCCAGCGCATGCCATACGTGGGCCGGAACCCGATCGTTCATCCACGCGGCGTCGACCCGAGCTTCGTGCGGCGTGCGAATTCCGGCCACGACTGAGCAAACGGCCGGGGCGGTAAGGGGAAACTGCAATGCTGCTTGAGGTAGGAGACACCCGTGCGCGTCGCAGACCAGCGCGTACAGCTGCGCACGAGCACGCATGTCGCCGGACGCCGGGCCGTAGTCGAATTGCGCGGCGGGGGATGGGGTCTGCGTAGCGCTCAGTCCGAAGTTGAACGGCGCGGCCGCGACAACGGCGAGTGCTTCGGCGGGGGCCCACCACTATCCGTCGTGGCGAGTGCGCGAGATGGCTCTGAGAGTTGTCGCGCGGCATCGACTGGGCGAGGCGCTTACCGCAGCGGCTGAACTCCAGCAGGACCCGGTGGCCCGTGTCCGCGCCGCCGCACTTCGGCCGCTCGTCCGCCTTGCCACCCACCCGGGGTAGGACGTCCTGAATTGCCGCGATCAAGCGGGCGGACTTTCCGAATTGGGTGCACGCCTCGGCGCGAGTTGCCAGACTGATGGGACTCGTCTGGGAAGGGTGGTGCTGAGCTTGGCGGCCATGCACGACGATCAGCTCGACGACATCTCGCTCGACATGGTGAATCGACTCGTCGTGAGCCAGTTCCCGGAGTGGGCTGATCGTGCGATCCGGCCGTTGCAGACGACGGGAACGATGAACGCGATCTTCCGGGTTGGCGACGACCTAGCAGCCCGGTTCCCGCTCCGGGCCATGGACACAGACGCGTCCTTCGACCTGCTTCAGGCTGAGAGGATCGCGGCAAACGAACTTGCTGCGGTGTCGCCGGTCCCAACACCGCTCACGGTAGCCATTGGGAGGCCGGGCGAGGGTTACCCGCTGGCCTGGTCCGTGCAGACTTGGATCTCCGGCGTCGATGCACTGACTGAGGATCCCGCAGATTCGGATGCGTTTGCGCTGGATCTTTCGAACTTCGTCGCCTGTCTTCGCGCTTCCGATACCGGTGGCCGACGATTTGCGGGGAGCGGACGCGGCGGGCATCTACCCGACCACGATGAGTGGGTTGAGAAGTGCCTTCGGCAGTGTGCCGGACTGCTCGATGTGCGCCCGCTGCGTGCGATGTGGGCGGAGTTTCGAGGGCTACCTGAGGTAGATGCAGAAGTGATGTGCCACGGCGACCTGACGCCCCCGAACGTGCTCGTTCGCGACGGTCGTCTTGTCGGCGTGCTCGACGTCGGCGGATTCGGTCCGGCGGATCCGGCACGCGATCTGGTGAGCGCATGGCATCTGCTGGACGACCGACGGAGAGGCCTGCTGAACGATGCGCTCGGATGTAGCGACGTGCAGTGGCTGCGCGGAATGGCCTGGGCATTTCAGCAAGCAATCGGACTCGTTTGGTACTACCCGGAATCAAATCCGACGATGAGCGCAGTCGGACGTCGGACCCTTGGCCGGTTGACAGCCGCTAACCGATAGCCGCCCTCGACTGCAGTGGTGGGAGCGTGCCTCAGAACTTCGAGGCCGCGTCGACAGTTTGAGAGAGCAACACTGCGATCGTCATCGGCCCGACGCCGCCGGGCACGGGCGTGATCATCGAGGCGCGTTCTGCTGCCGCGAGGTATTCGACGTCCCCCATGTGGCCGGAGTTGTAACCGGCATCGACGACGACCGCACCCGGCTTGATCCATGCGCCCCGGATGAGTTCGGGTCGTCCGACCGCTGCGACCACGACGTCACCTGAGCGACGATGTCGGGCAGGTCCTTGCTGCGCGAGTGGCAGTAGGTGACGGTGGCATTGCCTGCGAGAAGAAGCATGCCGACGGGGTAGACCGAGGATGGCGCTCCGACCGATGACGACGGCGTGATGTATGGCGAGTCGTTAGGCTTGATCGCCGCGGTCGTTAATGCGTAGCCACTCCGCCGGCTGGCCCGTGAGCTCGACGATGAGGTCGAAGTCTTTGTCCGCGTGCAGGACGCTCATGCCGAGCTTCTCCGCGGTTGCGGTGATCAAGAGATCAGGGATGCTCGGCGCGCGGTGGTGACCGGTCTGGGTGAGCAGCATCTGTATCTCGACCGCACGGTCTTCGATTGCGGGTGTCAGGTAGGCGATCGGCATCGTGAGCAGCGGGGGTGAGGACACCTCGACCGAGGCTTCGCTGAAGTTGCGGAAGGAGAACCCGATCTCGAGGCGGGTGAGCGAGCTGATCTGTACCAAGCCACGGGCGATTCGGGAGGCCCACAGATCGCTGTCGAGTGTTCGGTCCAGTCGCGCGTAGGCGGATTTGTCGATGAGCCAGAGGTTCAGCGCCACGCGTCGGCCATGACACCGGGATCAAGCAAGTCGCTGGTCGCCTCCGCTGCCCGTCGGAGGTCGGCCGCGGTCACCACGAGACCACTGCTAGGCGTGGCAGCCTCGAACTGGCGTCGCAAGAATTCGTTGCGAGACAGACCCACAGCACCGGCAGCCGCATCAAGCTGTGCCACGGCCGTGTCGCTCAGGCCTCGAATCAAGACATCCGCCATGGGGTCCTCCTGTGATAGCGAGATATCACGATATCACAGGTCATCTCAACCAGCGAGACCTCGCAGCCCATGACGACCAACGAGGAAAGGTTCGTATGCGGGTAAGTAAGGCACACCCACCTACCCCCCCATATTTCTGGGGTTCCTCCGGTTTCACCGGCCGCGTGTCCGATACGTGGCACAAGCGAGGGGGACTAGATCGAGCAGGACACCCGCCCGGCGCAGATGGGCGACTACTGGGTGTATGCGATGACGTCGCCAGTCGAGCACTTGAAGATGGTCATCTGCCACCACGGCGATCACGGCCAGAGATGACGATCGGCGATGCCAAGCAGCGCGAGTCGGTACTGGTGGAGTTGCTGTCGTCTTTACTTCAACGTCGCGACGGCGTACGCGTAAGGGCTCGCGGGCGACGAAATCGCGCCCGTGGCCACGGGGCAGGCTCCGGCGAGGGAGGACATGGGTTCATGACGACCAACAAGGCAGCAGGTGGAGACCGTGAGATCCGCCGTCGGAGAAGATTTGCTCCACTCGGCGTCGCCGTCATTCTGGCGGCCGCCACGATCGGGGTTGGGCTTGGCCTCGCGCCGTCGGCGTTCGCCGCGGGTCCCTTCTGCAACACGACCCTGATCGGCGGCGCGACCGGCACGGTGATCGTCCCCTCGGGTGCTGTCTGCAACATTGTGTTCGAAACCGTTCACGGAACCGTCATCGTGCAATCCGGCGGAACGCTGCACACCTTTGACTCGTCGGTCAGCGGTTCGATCGTGGCCACAAACGCCCAATTGCTCGACATCTCCAACACCAGCGCATCGGCTCTTGTCGTCACGGGCCTTGCCGCGAACGCCACCGACGCCAGCACCGTGTGCGGCAGCACGTTCGGCTCGGTCGTGATCCAGAACATCACCCCTGGCAACAACGACAACGAGCTGGATTTCGGTGACGACGCCGGATACCCGTACTTGGGCTGTCCAGGTAACACTGTCCATGGCTCGCTGACCCTGACCCACAACAGCGCCGAGACGGAGGTCGACCTCAACGTCATTGGCGGAAGCGTCGTCGTGTCCGGCAATACCGGCCCGGTCGACCTGTCCGGCAACCAGATCCACGCAAACCTGGTCTGCATCAGCCCGACCGTGGAGGGACAGGTCAACCGGCCGAAAGACGACGAGATCCCCAACACCGTCGGCGGAGTGCAACTCTGCGACATCAACACCGCAGGCTAAGAGCAGCTCGCAACGCGCTGCCGGTCGCGTCGCTGCAACGCGACCGGCATCGACGCGAATGGCGAAGCGACCTCATCCGGCTAAGCGACCTCATCGCAGAGGTAGCGCTCCGCCGCCGCGACGGACTCTTCCAACCCCGGCGGCAACCCTCGACAAAACGTCGTCACCATCGTTCAGCCTGGCAACCCGCCCGATCGATGACGCGCGAGCAGGTCCGCCACGTCACATCGTGTGACCGAGCCGCTCGTGACTACTCTCGACGTGGGACGACCTTCACCAACCGCAGCAGAACATGAGAGCGATTCCTGTGCAATCGTGCGCCGAACAACTCGCCGGTGACGCTGCGCTAGCCGATCACCCGCACGCACTAGTCAGCCGGGTTCGGGGTTGCCCGTGTGCTCCTCGCCGCGTGAACCCACAGCGGTAAGGGAGAAGTATCGAGTCTTGGGTATGACCAGTGAGCAAGTTCAGCCGAGTGAGGAGTCCCAGACCATGCCTGATACTGCGATAGCAGATGCCGCATTGAGCGCCGCGACCTCGATCAGTACTCCCCTGAGAGCCGCGGGCGACTCGGTGGGCGCATCCCTAGCTTCGCTCATCGACACCGGAACCAAGCGCGGGCGCAAAGCGCGTAAGCAAGCCGGCAAGCGTGCCCGCGCCGAGATCGCGCACCAGCGACGCACGATCCGCAAGTCAGCGAAGGGGGCGAAGAAGCAGACACGCAAGGCGTGGGCCGACTTCGCCGAAGAAACCTCGGCGCGCGCGGCCAACATAGCGGAGGCGACCAGAGGTGGTCAGATCACGCGTCGCGGCAAGATCCGGCCAGTGGCCGCTGTTCTGGCCGTGGCGGTCATTGCGACCGTCGCGGTGGTGAGAAAGAGGCAAGCAGCGCTTTCGTCAGAGGGGACGGGGGACGCCTCGGGCAGCAGGCCGAGCGATAGCTGACGCGACTGACAGTAGCGAGGTCGTCTCACCGCCGTTAGTCGAGTCTGCCGATCAGCCCGAGAGATGTCGCGCTGAACGATCCCTGCGTCTTGCCGCACACAAGCACCGTGCCACGTTTCTGACACTGGTCGGGAACGACGCCTGATAGGAACCATCGCGGCAGATGTTGCGCCGCAGTCCACTTCAGCCCAGCCGCGACCGCGCTTGTGCCGAAGTTCGGACATCTGCGTTCGGTGCGCGACCCTCGCAGCTAATTGCTTCGGGGTGGGTTTAGCTGACCGGTTCAGCACGGTCCACCTCGCTAACAAGCCAATTTGCCGCGAACTGTCGAGTCGAAGGTCCCGATTCGATAGGCCCGAACGCCCAACCAGCGGTGAGCGGTTTGCAGGCGCCTGTGTAGGACACGTGGTGGGGCCGAGGGTCGAGTGACGAATGTCCTACGCCGGGGAAGATTCGCCGTCGGCGCAGGACATCGGTGTTCTCAGAACAGGCGGAGGGGCTTGGTGCTGTAGCCGACGAGCAGGTTTCTTGGTTTGGCTGTAGTAGTGATCGAGCATCATGCGGAGATTCTCGCGGCCGGCCCCGGAGACCTTGTAGCCGTCGAACGCTGAGTTTCCCTCCCGGTCAAGGCGGCCCACAGGATCGCCTCGCCCCGGTACGTGCGCGAGACCGCGATGTGCCTCGACCACGTCGCGTCCTAGCGCCTTGGTCAGGCCAATGGTCCGAAGGGCGCGGAGGGGCTCACGGCCGTTTCGAGGGGGACATCAGTTCGCC
Organism: Actinomycetota bacterium; assembly: GCA_030775825.1. Lineage (GTDB taxonomy): Bacteria > Actinomycetota > Actinomycetes > Mycobacteriales > Jatrophihabitantaceae > JALYIL01. The sequence continues at coordinate 32,186 of JALYIL010000117.1, read as the reverse complement.
TCGGTGAAGACATCGGCCAACTCGCGCCGTCGCGTCGGGATGGTTTCCGGCGCGAGCCCCACACGCACCAACAGGTCCGGATGCATCATCAATTTGAGCTCGCGACGGAGTTGTTCGTGTGTTTCGGCCACCTCGATCACCTGGGTCAATGGGCTCGCGGCAAAGCCGAGGGACGTCAGTTCGAGCCATACCCGTTGCAGCGCCTCGCCCGCGCTCAGCCACGCCAACGGAACGTCTCCTATCGTGCCGAGCAAGAGCAGGCATTGCCTGGTATCGGAGCGGCTCGAGGTCGGTAGCCAGCCGAATCCTAGAGTGTCGAAGTCCCGAATCAGTAGTGGGTCCCCGCGGTGCGCCTCGGGTCCGCTGTAGGGGACGCTCGGGGCGAGAACACCATCACGCCGCATCGGGTCGGCGCTCGTCCACCGGACGAGTCCATACCACGTCGCGGGGTACTGATTCATCGGCGAAGGCGCGGCGGTTCGTGCGTCGCTCGTCGATTGCCCCATCGAGATCAGCGATGAGCAACGGCTCTCCGGATTGTGCGCGAAGCTCTACCCGGGCGAGAAGTTCGGGATCATCCGGGTCAGGTAGCCGCTCTACCAGGGCGTTCCGTCAGGCGGCACCGCTGCCTTTCCGCGCGGGTGAGGTGGCGCGAAACTGGGCGGGCGCACCAGCTTTGGAAGTCCCTACCTATCGGGATACTCGGCGTCGGACGACACGACCGAATACAAGGAGCATTGTAAGACGCTAGATTCGGCAGAACTTAGCACGTTCGTTGATCACGAGAACGGTCTCGTCTCTCCTGAGATCTTCGTGAGTCAAGAGATCTACGAGGCGGAGCTCGAGAACGTCTTCGGGCGTACCTGGCTGTTCCTTGCGCACGACTCGATGATTGCAAAGCCCGGCGACTTCTATTCGACGTACATGGGCGGAGATCCGGTCATCATCTCGCGCCAGAAAGACGGCTCGGTCAAGGCGTTCTTGAATGTTTGTCGCCACCGCGGCATGAGAGTGTGTCGCGCCGAACAAGGCAATACCAAAGCTTTCATGTGCACGTATCACGGTTGGACATATGACGGCGCGGGCGCTCTCGTTAGTGTCCCGAACTCGGACGACGCCTACCACAACGACATCAATAAGTCTCAGTGGGGTCTTTTACAAATTCGCGTCGAGAGTTACAAGGGCTTGTACTTCGGAAACTTCGATTCGAACGCCCCATCACTGGCGGAGTATCTCGGTGGCATGACATTCTATCTAGACACCTGGATAGATGACGCGGATGGTGGGCTTGAAGTTCTCCCGGGCGTCCTCAAGTGGAATGTCGATGCCAACTGGAAACTCGCTTCCGAACAGTTTGCCGGTGATGGCTATCACGCGCAGGTGACCCACATGTCCTCCTTCCCAGTCCTCAACCCAGATTACCAGCGGGCCTGGGAGGTTCCAGGACGTCAGTTCAGTTCCCCCCAGGGTCACGGGCATTCGTTCATGCTGCTGCCGCGGGCCCCGAAGGCGGGTAGCGCAATTGGCGAGTATCAGTACGCAAGCCAACAGGCAAAAATTGAGCGGCTCGGTGAAGAGCGCGCCAGCATGATGGGGAACTTCAACGTGTTTCCTAACTTTGGTGGATTGGCAGGGCTGGCCGTCCTTGGGCCAGTCGCAACCCTTCGGGTCGTGCACCCGAGAGGCCCAAATAAGATGGAGATCTGGTCCTATTCGCTGATAGAGAAGAATGCTCCCGAAGAGGTGAAGCAGGCGCAGGCCCGATCGGTAGGACTCACTCTTGGGCCTGCCGGCATGGTCGAGACCGACGACGGCGAGAACTGGAGCATGATCGGCCAGAGTCTTCTCACTTCCCACCAGGCGCGGAAGCTGGCTTTCAACTACCAGATGGGTGCCGGTTATGAGCGTGAGGACGATCCGACGTTCCCAGGCCTTATAGGCAGCCGTTACTTCGGCGAAGGTCCGCAGCGTGCTTTTTATGGCCGCTGGCTCGAGTTTATGACTACGGACGAATGGCCAGTCGTCAAAGAGTCGCAGGTGGCAGAAGTCGACGTGAGGAACTGAGTGCTCCGATCACCAACTGAGCGATCACCTCGCTGGAATCGACAAAGTGACCACAACGAAAGGGATCTTATGCTGTCCAACGTCCAGTACTCTGTAGCAGTTTCACCCGACGTCCAGCACGAAATTGAGCAGTTTTTGTTCTACGAGGCACGCCTACTAGACGAGTGGCGCTGGCGCGAGTGGTACGAGCTGTTGTCCGAAGATATCCGCTACTGGTCCCCGACGCGAACGAATCGCCTCCGCGTGCGTAGCTTCACCGAAGAAGTCACGGACGGCATCCAGGTAGCATTCTTCGATGAGAACAAGAAGTCGCTAGATGGCCGTGTCAGGCAGATGGAGACTGGTTCGCACTGGGCTGAGGACCCGCCCAGCCGGACCCGCCGCTTGATCACTAACGTCTGGATCTCCGACGTTCGCGAAGAAAACGGGCTCGATGAGTACAGCGTGCGCTCGTATTTCTTGTGCTACCGCAACCGCCTCGAGAGTGAGACCAATATCTGGGCGGGCATGCGCGACGACGTCCTGCGAAAAACAGCAATCGGGTACGAGATTGCCAGGCGCACGATCTTGCTCGATCAAAACGTCGTCTTGGCGAAGCACCTGTCGGTCTTTTTCTAACGAGCTAGACCTCGTCTGGCGACCACTGTCCGCTCACCATACGGCGCCCCGCGCATTCGAGTTCCAGTCAATTGCCTGATCGGTCCCGACGCTTATGCTGCGATACGCTTTCCACTCACAATAGGGGCGAGGATGTTGATGGGAGGATCGGCCCGTGACATGGGTTCCGGCCGCTAAAGTCACAGAGATTATTGACGGAGAAGCGATAGTCTTGGAGCGAAAGCCGGAGTCACCAGTGGCTGTCTTCAACGTTGCTGGCGAGTTCTACGCGATCGATGACACCTGTACGCACGAAAAGTACTCGCTCGCCGATGGGTATATCGAGGATGACGTCGTTGAATGTCCGCTGCACACGGCCAGGTTCAGCATCCGGACGGGCCAAGTGCTGAGCCCGCCCGCGTCAAGGAGCTTGCAGTCGTACCCGGTCAAGGTCGAAGTCGGTGTGGTGTACGTAGATTTGTGATGGCTGATGTGTGCGTTTCGGGTCTTATGGCCGAACAAGGTGTGAGCCAGAAATGCATAGGCTGGTGAATTGGCCACGGCAACGCAGAACAGTGTAATGCGAAAGTGCGATAGCACGGCTGATGTTTCGCGTTCGTCAAGATGATTGGACGAAGGTTTCCTCGCATTCGACCCATGACAGCCGCAATATTGATAGGAGCTCGAAACGTGGTACTGGATGAAGACGTTGTGCGCTTGGCGAAGGGGCCAAATCTGGCGACGGTGGTGACTTTGATGCCGAGCGGTCAACCCCAGGCACAGCTGACCTGGGTAGACACTGACGGTGAATACATCCTGATCAACACCGAGCCGACTCGGCAGAGGGCCAAGAATTTATCGCGGGACCCCCGCATCACAGTGCTCATTCACAACGCCGAAAACGCCTTCGACTGGGCGGAGATCCGGGGGACGGTCGCCGATATAGTGGGTGGCCAACCGGCCCGCGAACACATCGACGAGCTGTCTCAGAAGTACCTCGGAATCAACTTCCAGAACCCCATAGGCCCGCAGGGCCGAATCATCCTCAAGATCGACGCCCGGAAGGTAAACACGGCGAAAAGCCTCTTCGGCTCAAGCGACCGCTCCAGGAGCAGCGCAAGCCAATCATCCGAACGGTAGGAAGACTAGCAGTGACTCGACACTTTGAAGCGATTCCTGGTGGTCCTTCGCGGATTTGCGTCGTGAGGACTTTACTTGCCTGCAGCGTACTTTTTTGGCGATCCGCGGTTCGAGAAGCTACTAACGAGGGCGGCGGCGCAATTAATTCGCGGGCTAGTTCGTCCGATCGACCCTCGTCAAATCCCTCATCTGACGAACAGCGAAGAGGAATGACGAGGATCACGATTCCTGTTTGATTGACTGATCGACGATAGTCAACGACTATCGCACACGGGAGCGTAGGGATCCAATTGAGCGACATCGCCGCGCTGGGATACGTCGGTCTCACCGGACCACTCGGGGACTGGCTCGAGATCGCCGAGATTCTCGGCCTTCAGGCGACAACACCTTCGGACTCATCGGAGGCTCGCTTCCGGATGGACGACCGCTACTGGCGCATCGCAGTCAAAGACGGCCAGGCCGGCGTCGCATATGTCGGTTGGGAGGTTGCCAGCCTCCTTGCTCTAGATCGCGTGAAAAGTAAACTCAGTGCCGCGGGCTTCGTCGGTGAAACGAACTCCGAACTCGCCAACGTCCGTGGGGTCCTGGACCTGTTCACCTGTAAGGACCCATCGGGGTTCAATTTGGAATTCTATTACGGCGCGCAGGTCCATCACGTGCCATTTGCCTCGCCAGCCGGCGCCCGCTTTGTCACGAGTCATGAAGGTCGCAGTCTGGGTATCGGCCACATCGTCATGCTCGTCGACGACGTGACGGCGACATCGGACTTCTACATGAGTCTGCTCGAATTCGAGCCCTCGGACGCGATCATCAACGGCGCTATGGGCGTGACCTTCGCGCACGTGAATCCGCGGCATCACAGCCTCGCCTTTGGTGCGGTCAAAGGCTCAATGGTCCAAGGGCTGGACCACCTGATGCTGGAAGTGGACGACCTGGATGTTGTGGGGTGCGCGCTCGACCGGCTAATGGAGAAGGAGGTCCCGGTGACTCTTTCCCTCGGTAAGCACTCCAACGACTACATGACTTCGTTCTACATACGCACGCCCTCGGGCTTCGATATCGAGTACGGCGTCGGTGGGCGCCTCGTCGAGGACACTTGGGTGCCGACTTGGTTCCGCAAGCCCAGCATTTGGGGGCACCGTCGCAATTTTGTCCCCAAAATGTCAGCTAAACGCGATATTAGCGCCTCCGTCCACATTCCCGAGCCAGTGTCCGGCGCGCGATCATCGACTTTCTGATACGTCCGTGCCCAACTTGTGGGCGCCTCGCATCGACCAGATTTACGACTCATAGGAGCCATAAACGACATTGTTCAAACGGAACATAGAGGGGTTGGCCTGACCCCGGTTGGTTGATCCAGGTCGAGTGAGAGTCTTGCCGCCCACGATGTGGGGAGGAAGGCTTGATGACGATGACGACGAGGAACAGGCACTCGCCGGAGCAGGTCGTGCGTAAGTTGGCGCAGGCCGACCGGATTCTGGGCGAGGGCAAGGACGTCGCCGACGTCTGCCGCGAGCTGCAGGTGTCCGAGCAGACGTTCTACCGCTGGCGCAACCAGTTCGGCGGGCTCAAGGCCGACGACGCGAAGCGGCTCAAGGAGCTGGAGAAGGAGAACTCCACGCTTAAGCGGCTGCTGGCCGACGCGGAGTTGGAGAAGGCCGCGTTGAAGGAGATCGCCTCGGGAAACCTCTAAGCCCGGAACGCCGGCGGGCAGCCGTTCACCACCTCATGAAGGTCATGGGCGTGAGTGAGCGGTTCGCCTGCCGCGTCACCGGGCAGAACCGAACGACGCAGCGACGAGACCTGGCCGGCACGACCGTGGCCGACCCGGACGCCGGGCTGCGGACCTCGCTGCGCCAGTACGCCAAGGACCACCCGCGACGCGGCTTCCGTGCCGCCTACCACGACGCCCGCGGCGAGGGCTGGGCGGTGAACCACAAGAAGATCCAGCGGTTGTGGCGCGAGGAAGGCCTGCGCGTCCCGCAGCGCCGACGACGCAAACGTCTGGGCACCAGCACCACACCCAACCCGCCGATGGCTGACGCACCGAACAAGGTCTGGGCCGTCGACTTCCAGTTCGACGCCACCACCGACGGCCGACCGGTCAAGATCGTGTCCATCGTCGATGAACACACCCGCGAGTGCCTCGGCGGACTGGTCGAACGCTCCGTCACCGCCGACGTCCTCATCGACGAACTCGACCGCATCGCCACCACCCGCAGCTACCCGGTGGTGCTGCGCTGCGACAACGGCCCCGAACTCGCCTGCACCGCGATGGCCGACTGGGCCGGTGAACGAGTCGGGCTGGCCTTCATCCCACCCGGCGAGCCCTGGCGCAACGGCTACGTCGAATCGTTCAACAGCAGGGTCCGCGACGAATGCCTCAACATCAACATCTTCTGGTCACTCGCCAAAGCCCGCGTGATCATCAGCGACTGGAAGGAGGACTACAACCACCGCCGACGACACAGCTCGCTCGGCTACCAGGCCCCAGCCGTCTACGCCGCAGCCTGCACTCACCAATGAACGACTCTCACTTCGAGTGGATCAGTTAACGGGGTCCGGCCACCTGCACTCGTCCATGATCCAGTACGTAACCGCGGTCGGCGATCTTGAGGGCGGCTAGGACGTGCTGCTCGACCAGTAGCACGGCCATGCCGCGTTGGTCGGCGATGCGCTGCACGGTCGGCAGCAGATGAGGCAGTGTCGTCGACCTGCGCCACCAACGTCAGGGTCAGACGTCCTGATCTGGCTGTCGGAGGCACGACCTTGGTCGCAAGCCGCGATTCGGTCGCGACCTAGGTCCCGGACCGCACCACTCGGGGACGCACCGGATACTCAAGTCCAGATCGGAGCGGGAAATGTCTCGGACGAAACGGGCGTAGCTAGCTCCGCCGGATCTCCGATCCGAAGACTGCGGCCTGGGTGCGACGCTCCATGCCAAGTTTCGCAAGCAACCCCGACACGTAGTTCTTCACCGTCTTCTCCGCGAGAAAGATCCGCTCCCCAATCTGACGGTTCGTCAAGCCGTCGGCGATGAGGTTGAGGATCTCGCGCTCCCGATCGGTCAGCGATGCCAGCAGTGGATCCTGCGGCTCGCCTTCCCGGAGCCGGGCAATGACGCGTTCAGCGACGTCGGGGTCCAGCAGCGACTTGCCGGCGGCGACCTGGCGAATGGCATCGACGATATTGGCGCTGCGGACCTCCTTGAGCAGGTAGCCCGATGCGCCGGCCATGACGGCCGCGAACATGGCGTCGTTGTCGTTGAAGGAGGTCAGGATGATGCAGCGGACCTCCGGCATCGCCGAGCGGATGTCACGGCAGACGTCAATGCCGCTCCCGTCCGGAAGCCTGGCGTCGAGGACGGCAACGTTCGGCCGCGCGGCCGGAATGCGCGCCAGGGCCTCGGCGGCCGTTGCTGCCTCACCAACGACAATCATGTCCGACTCCGATGCGAGCATGTCTGCTATGCCGCGTCGAACGACCTCATGATCGTCGAGTAGGAAGATCCGGATCTCGGCGTTCTCCCGATCCGGAGTCACGTGTTCGGAATCGTCCATCGAAGCGAGGTCCCTTGTCGTGGTGAGGATAGGTCACTATTCGGCGCCGCGCCCACAGTGAGCGTGCCGCCATGTCCTTCGGCCCGACGGCGCAGATTCGCCAAGCCGCTGCGCCGATCCGTCGAGCCTATGCCTACACCGTCATCGATGACCTCCACGACGAGATCGGACCCGGTTGCGCGCAGACTCACCTCGACATGTTCAGCTTTGGCGTGGCGGACCACGTTGCTCACCGCTTCGCGGATGACGGCCACCACGTCGTCGACCACGCTCTTATCGATCGACTCGATCGGCCCCTCAAAGCGCACGCCGGGATCGAACCCCAGGCCGGCGACCTCCTCGTCAACCAGAGTTGCGATTCGGATGCGCAACGAGGGGATCCCCGGCGTCGGCGGTCCTTGCAGTTCGAAGATCGAGGTGCGGATCTGCCGGATCACCTCGTCGATATCCGTGACAGCTCCATTCAGGCGAGCTGCTCGCCCCGGGTCATCGGTGGCGACGGCGACGCTCTGCACATTGAGGCCGGTCGCAAACAACCGCTGGATCACGTGATCGTGCAGATCGCGCGCGATCCGGTCGCGATCTTCGAGCAACATCACGCGTTGCTGGTCGGTACGTGCGGCCGCGAGTTCGAGCGCAACCGCCGCATGGTTGGCGAACGTCGTCGCCATGTCCAGGTCCACATCGTCGAAGCGCTGCCTGCCGCGCAACCGGCCGACGGTCAATGCCCCGCGCATGCGTTGGGCGCCGCGTAGGGGAATCACCATCACCGGACCGATGCTCAGCAGGTCGGAGATGTGAATGTGATAGTCGGGAAGGTCGTTTACGTCGCCGATCAGCATCGCCTCGCCGGAGTCGAACGCCAATCCCACCAGCGTGCTCTGTGCTGGGTAGCTCATGCCAGTGAATTCCTCGGCGCGCTGGCCTGCGGCGACTTCCACCATGAAGTGCTCGTGATCAAGTGTCGGCAGCACGACGGTGACGATGTCGGCGTCGGCGATCTGTCGCGTCTGGCGAGCGATCAGAGCAAGCGGATCTTCGCCCTCGTTGGACAAGAGCTGCGTCGTGATCTTTGTCGACGCCTGAAGCCAGCCGTGGCGCCGCTGCGCTTGCTCAAACAAGCGGGCGTTATCGATCGCGATGCCGGCATTGGCGGCCAGTGCGGTGACCAGTTCTTCGTCCTCGCTGCTGAACTCGCCCTTCTCGGCCTCGGCGAGATACAGATTGCCGAAGACCTCGTCGCGGACCCTGATCGGGACGCCGAGGAAGCTCGACATCGGCGGGTGGTTCGCCGGGAACCCGACCGACCGTGGATCGTCTGCCATCACCGCAAGGCGGATCGGGTGTGGATTGTCGATCACGGCACCGAGCAAGCCCTTGCCCGACGGCAGGGGGCCAATCGTCGCGGCCGTGACGTCGTCGATTCCGACGTACACGAACTGCTGCAGCCCGCCCCCTGGCGCTAGCACGCCAAGCGCGCCATAGCGGGCTCGGACCAGCTTGCACGCCGCCTCGACGATCTGCCGAAGTACCACTGGCAGGTCGAGTTCGCCGATGATCATCCGGTTGGCGGCGAGCAAACCCCGCAAACGGCTCTGCGCCAGCAGTACATCATCGGCGCGGCCGACCAGTTGGGTCAGCAATTGATCAAGCTCTAGCCGGGGACCTGCCTCGAAGTTGACGAAGTCCGGATCCGGGGCCACGGGGGTACCACTGTCACTCATCGCCTGTCAGCGTCCCATGGATGACCGGTTCCCAACAGAAGGCCCTCCTGAGCCGCTCAGCCGTCAAGCTGCTCGGCGGTCAAGCCGCTAATGGACCATATCGACGAGATACCGACGGCGAGTGGCCGGGGTCGCAGGCGCGCGCCCGACGCGCAAGAGTACATACGGGTGCATCAGCAGGCCCAGTTCGTCACGGAGCGCCGCATTCGTACGTGGCAATTCCACGACTTGCGTCAACGGGCTCGCCGTGAACCCCATTCGGGCGATCACCAGGAGCATCCGTTCGAGTGCTTCACCGGCGCGAAGCCATGCGAGCGGATTGTCTTCACCGGCACCCAGCAAGACCAGGCACTGATTGAGGCTCGACCGGGTCTGCGTGGGGAGGCTGCCGGCGGCGTGCGTATCGAAGTCGCGGATCGGCAGGTCGTCCTCTGCGTTGCCCAGGACGCGAGGAACGGCGTAGGCCGGCACACCGTCGTCACGTTCGGGGTCCTCCGTGGTCCACGTACGCAGTTCGGCGCGGTAGGCCGGGTTCGCGTTCTCGATCCCGTCGGCGAGCTGGCTGAGCCGGGCCAGCGCGGCCCGGTGCTCCGGGCGGGTCACCACGACGAGCTCGCTACCCTCCGCCGCGGCTGCATCAGCGATCGCCTGGACTAGGTGCGCGGGCACTGCGCGGTCATCGAAGCGGCGACGATTCGTGCGACGCACGTCGATGGCCGGATCCAACTCGGCCAAGCGTGGGTCGACCTCGGTCTGAGGGTCGGCGACGAGCCGCGCGAGCAGATCGGGTGATGCCGAGTCGGGAAACCGCTCGACGCTCACGCCGAGCCCTGCCGCTGCAAATGCGACACGTGCGTTGAACAAGGCGCAGCCGCAGCTGATCAGCATCTGCCGTCCGAGTGGATCGAGGACGCGAAGCTGGCGAGAGCGATCGACGTAGACCCCCACCGAATCGGGCTTCACGACAAACTGCCACGGCTGTGTGTTGTGAACCGATGGGGCCCTGACCGCCCTGACCGCAGCACGGCGGACCGCAAGAGTCAGCGCGGTGCTGCGGGTATCCGCGGGAGCGTTCATGAAGGGCCTCCAAGGGACCAGCGTTGGGTGCGGAATCAGGTGGTGGGTTCGGGCGAGGCCCCCGTGCCTCGCCCGAACCGGTGCCGGCTTTGACCGGCACGACCAGTTCACGGTCTCGCCGCTCTCGAACCCAGGGTCGAAGGTCCCCACCACGTCCGACCGTGGTCAGCGCCGGCAGCTGACCGGCGACCCCGGCGACGGCCAGGGACGAAGGTCCGGCGCATCCGGGCCGGAGGAACCTACGTGCTGACGACGTCACGGACGAACCTCGGAGATAGCAAGGGTGCGAACCTCGGAGACGACAAGGGAGAGCGCCATGAACGATGCGACCCGTACCGAGACCCTGCGCCACGCCGTCCAGAGCACCACCATGCATGGTGGACCAACGGCCGATCGGTACCAGTCCGCGCTGGAGCGTTACCTGGCAGCCGTCTCGCGTCCTGATTCGCCGGCCGCCTCAGTGGGGTATCGGGTCGTTGGACGTCACATGACAGACGTCTCGGTTCGGGATGTGATGACCACTGATGTCGTGTCGGTGGGCGAAGATGCTCCCTTCAGTGCAATTGTCGCGGCATTGGCGACATCGCGGCTGGGAGCCGTCCCGGTCGTCGATGACGACGGACGTATTGCGGGGATTGTCTCGGAGTCAGATCTCATCTCCCGGGTGCTCGCGGACCCCGCCAGCGGTGGCACGATCCACGGAGGATTCGCCGGATCCCGCGCGACACGTGTCAAAGCGCGCGCGGAGACAGCGCGAACTCTCATGTCGACACCACCCGTCACGATCCATGCAAGGGACTCCATCGTCGACGCTGCTCGTACTGCGGCGCGCGCGCATGTGCGTCGGCTCCCCGTGGTCACCGACGACGGGTCCTTGGTCGGAATGGTGACGCGATCTGACCTGCTGGGCGTGTTCCTGCGCAGCGACCCCGAGATCCACGAACACGTCGTCGAGGTGATCAAGCAGTCCTGTGCCGTCGACCCGAGCACGGTGGAGGTGAGCGTCCAGGACGGCGTGGTGAGCCTGCACGGTCAGCTGGAGCGACGTGGACAGCTCCGGCCGTTCCTCGATGCGATCCGAGCCGTCGCCGGGGTCGTGAGCGTTCACGACGACCACCTCACCTACCGACACGACGACATCATGTCCCCGGCGCCTCGCGCGCCCCTGTATTGAGGAGAGTCCGGCTATGAAGGCACTCGTATTCCACGATCCGGGACGTCACAGCTGGCAGGACGCGGCGATGACCGAGATCCTGCGATTCGCAGCACGCTGTCGTCCGCGTGGACGCGGTGACGATCTGTGGTACTGACCTGCACTTCCCTCCCCGGGGCGGGCCCAACCGTGGAGTCCAGATGCGTTCCATTCTGTGGTTCGACGAAATCGGCCTGGCCGACGTGAACCTGGTCGGCGGGAAGGGAGCCAGTCTCGGCGAGTTGATCAGCGCAGCGCTGCCGTCTCCGTATCACCTCCGTCTCGGTGAACCCCGATGCCGTCGATGATGTGCGTCTCCGGAGCGCGGGCGGCGGCAGGTTGAAAACAAGATCTCTCGCCCGGATCCCCAGGTGTTGAGTCCGAGCCCGGGAACACGCCTGGGCGCTGGTTTCGTTACCCAACCCGCTCAGCGGGCGAGACATCCGGTCCTGCTACGTCGGGTACCCACGTAGCGCTGAAACTCAGGGCCCCGAGGCGATTCGGTCGGCCCTCGCTGATGTCGTAGTGGCCACCGGGCTGGACGTGCCGGAGCATGCCGCCCGCAGCCGGCTCACCGGCGTCATCAAAGCTCATTGACGCCACGACGCCCGCGTAGGGACCCCCTACGAACTCGACTGTCGCCACCCTCGTCTCACCCCTGGACGCTGTTTGCCCTCGGCTAGGACATAGACCGGCTCGGAAGCCCCAGAATGGTCCCGCGTGAACATCTACCTAAGCCGGGGAGGATTCGCCCCGGTATGCCACGAAACGCGCGCCGCTTGCACAGCCGCGCGCGTGGTGTGCTCACTGATGAGTTACGAAGTCTGGTTTGTCGCGAACGTCGAGCACGTCCTGCAGGTGCTGGCGCATCGTCGCCGCAGTGATAGGTGCGCGACCGACCCGGAGCACCACGTGCGGCTGCACGCCGAGCCTGAGCTCATCCCTGAGTTGCACCCGAGCCGGGGCAACCTCGATCACCTGCGTAAACAGGCTGGCGACGTAGCCCGCGCGAGTGATCTCGAGCCAGATTCGCTCGAGCGCCTCACCGGCCCGCAGCCACGCCAGCGGCGAGTCGACCTCCGTGCCGAGGATGAGCAGGCACTGGTTGGCCGACGATCGGGTTTGTGCCGGGAGTCGTCCGGCGCCTTGGGTGTCGAAGTCGCGGACCGGAATCTCATCTCCTGAGGTCCCGTCGACGTGAGGTACGGCCGCGGCCCAGACGCCATCGCGGCGCTCGGGATCGTTACTCGTCCACGACCGCAACTCCGCCCGATAGGCCGCCTCCGTAAGTTGAAGCGTGTCGGCCCGCTGACTCAGTCTGGCCAGAGCCAGCCGGTCGTCGGCGTCGACGACTTCGCAAAGCAGGCAATCCTCAACCTGCGCTGCCGCGACCAAGATCTCGACGAGATCTGGCGGCACGGCCTCTGGTTCGAAGCGCCGCCGGTTCGTCTGCCTGAGTGAGATGACATCGTCGAGCCCCGCAATGACTCGATCGGTGAATCCGGTCGGATTTACCTGCAGGCGAGCGACGAGATTAGGACGCGAAGGGTCGGGCAGGCGGCTGACTGCGACGGCGAGGTCGGCCGCGGCGAGTGACACGCGGGCGTTGAACAGCGCGCAGCCGAGACTCAGGTGCAGCTGGCGCCCGGTCGGATCCAGCACCGACAGCTGCCGCGACGGGTCAGCGTGGATCTCCAACGAATCCGGGGTTGCGACGAATCGCCACGGCTGCGTGTTGTGAACCGAGGGCGCCAGGACAGCTCGGCTCGCTGCGGCACGAAGATCACGTCCAATGTCACGCTCGGTCATCGTCATAGGTGTAGTCCACTCGCTCTGGGCAGTGCACTCTCAGAGCCTTTGGTCCCCATTCGGCATGACAAGCGACCAGATGGTGATGCGTGAACCGCGTCACGTGCTAGTGCCGGCGGAGGATCGTGGGCTGAACGGGCACGGGTTGGGCCCTTGTCCCGAGTCCATGTGACGTTGTGCCCTGCCGCGCAGGACCCTGCCGAGCGAATCTGAGGTGACACACGATCACGAGGAGTTTCGCCATGACCGATACCAAACCCGACAGGCCGCCCGTTGTCGTCGGCGTCGATGGCTCCGAGCAGTCGAAACAAGCCCTACGGTGGGCCGCCCAGTTCGCTGCTTGCGCTGGGGCCCGCGTCGTGGCCATCGCCGTGGGAGTACCCCACGACATTCGGCTGGGGCGCAATACCGATTGATGAAAATCTCGAACAGGATATGGCGAAGGCGCTCACCGCGACGGTTGATCAGGTGTTCGAGTCAGGCCGCCCAGTGGACATGGAGGTCCTAGTCGAACAAGGCTATCCGGCCCGCGTCCTGGTCGAGGCGAGCAACGGAGCCCTTCTTCTGGTTGTCGGCAGCGGCGGGCACGGCGGATTTTACGGACTGCTGCTCGGCTCGGTGAGCGCCAACGTGGCTGAGCACGCAAGGTGCCCTGTGCTGATCATTCACGACTCCGGCCCCGCTGTCGCGGTGGCATCATAAGCGTCAGATAGGCGATCAACTCGGCCGGATCCGTCGCGATACCTGTGAATGGTCCTTGGTGCCGATGATGTCCGCGTCGTCGCGATCAACGACGTCGCAGGCTTAGCGACGCTGGCCCCGCCCGCTGCGAGCACGTTTGAACCGCCGCAACGCGACGTCGAGGACCGATTCTCTCCAGAGTTCCACCCGCGAACGTCGCCGAGGTCGTGCTTTCGACGGTGCTCGGCTTCCGGCTGTCGTAGGACGGGTTCCAGCACGGGGCAAGACCAAGGTCCCGTTTCCGGCTTCGGGCCGCCGGGCAAGGCTCCAGCATGGCCGAATTCGGTGCATTTGTGGAGCGTTGAGCTCTTCTTCGCGTCATGGTGATTCACCTGTGGGGCAAGTTCTTCATGGCCGCCTGGCGTCCGCCGTTTGAGTCCCACCGGAGCTCGCCGAGCCGGCTGGTGGTGACTCATGAGACGGCGCCGTCGCGACGGGACCCCGGACGCGCATCTGTTCCCGACCCGGCCGTACGACCTTGTGAAGGAGTTCGTGGTTGCCGTCGTGGTCGTAGGTGCCCTTACGCTTGCACTCGCCGCGGTGTTCTCCTCGCCGGACCGCAACGCGACCTCCTTCTGGTATCAGATCAGGCCGTTCTCGACCTCTGCCAACGCCGACGTGCTGGTGTGGGCGGTCATGGCTGTGCTCACCCTCGGCCTGATCTTCCTTCCTTTCATTCCCGGCTTGCGTTCCCTGCCACGCCACCTGCGCGTCCACCGGCTCATCTGGCGTGACCAGGTCCGATGCGTAGCCCCGCAGGAAGCGTCCGGCACCAACCACGCCACCGCTGCAGTGTGCATCGACGACACCTGGTTCGGGCAGGATTCCAGCTCGTCGGCTGCAGGACGTTCGAGTGCCCAGCCGTTGCCATATCGACGGCTTGCGAGCGGGACGCGCGATGATGGTGCTGTGCCATACAACGTTGAGTGGCTCGAGCCCGACCCGTGGCTTCCCGCCGGGCCGGAGCCGTCATCACGCCGTTTGACAGGCCGGTACCTGATGGCGATCGCAGTCGTGGCGAGCGCGGGAATCGTCGCGGTCGCGCACTACGCCGGTTCGCGTCCAGACGCCCACCCGGTGGTCCTACGCCGTCCGGTCGTGCTCGCTGATCTAGGACGGCCGCTGCTCGGCATCGCGGGGGACCCCGACCTGTATGTGCGGACGGCGACGGCGGTGGTGCGGGTACGGCTGTCCCGCGGCCGCGTGACATCGACCGCGTTGCCGCTGCTGCACAGCACGGGGCCGGTCAGCTTCGTGCCGCTTCCCTCGGGCGTCCTGGTTCGCCCGCTCGACTTTGTCCCCGGCTACTTCATTCCCGACGCTGGGCCTCCCGTCCTGTTATCCGGTCCGCTCGCCAATGGACCCGCACTCCCGGGGCCGCAGCCCGGTGAGCTGTGGGTGACCGACAACTCCGGGGGCAGCACAAGTGCCAGCGAGCTCGTCCTGCTGGCCGCCGACGGCTCGAAAGTGGACTCGGTCCGGATCCCGACCAGCGCCTTCGGCCCACCGAACGCGGACGGGCAGGGCTACCTGCTGGTAGACGACCCACGCGGCGGGGTCGAAGACGTGCGCCCCGGTGGCGTCGAGCAACTGGTGCGAGACGGCGTGGTGCTTGCCAGCGGCGCCGGCCGGTGGCTGACCGCGGCGTGTCAGCAAGGGGTCGACTGTCCGGCCACCCTGGTGACGACGGGAGGATCGACTGGCTCGGCACTGCATCCCCAGCCGGTCGACGCGTCGTGGCCGCTCGGCCGGATCTCACCGGACGGCGGTCAGGCCGCCGTGTTCCGCGGCGCCGGCCCTGAGCGGCTCATGGTGGCCTTGGTCGATCTGCACAGCGGCTCGGCCCGGCTGACATCGGTGCGGGTCGGCGCGAATGCCGATGCTAACTCGATCGCGTTCTCACCAGATGGATCTTGGTTGTTCGTCGCTGATGAGAGCGGCCTGCTGGATGCAGTCAACGTCGGTACCGGCGCAGTTCGGGGGTTAGGCGTCGTCATCCAGGGCGCGTTGCAAGTCACCGTGCGCGGATGAGTCATCCCGTGCCGTCGACCGCCAGCGATAGCAGGGCGAATGGCAACAGGTCGGTGATGGGGAGAGTAGCTGGCCTGCCCGCACGAGCAGCCAGCGCGATGGCTAGCCCGCCGCACCGGTCAGAGTGCCGCTAGATGACGTCGGGTCCTTCGCTCGGGGTGTCGTTGTCGGGCCGATTGGAAAGGTACTTTTCGAATTCGGCCCCGAGTTCGTCGGCAGTGGGTAATCGAGCTCCGTCGGTGAGCAGTCCGAGGCCTCTGGTGGTGAGTTCGTCGTATTGCGTCTCGAGGTGGTGTACGACGGCGCTGACCTCGTCGTTTCCGGCTATCTGCCTGTCGATGTCGCCGCGAACTAGTTCTGCGGCGCGCGCGACGGCTTCGGTCGGCAGTGACAGCTCACCGGCGCGGGCGGCGCTGTTCAGCAGGATGTGAGCAGCGTCGGGGTACTCGAGGTTGGCCAGGTAATGAGGAACGGCGACGGCGAAGCCACAGGCCGGCGTCCCAGCCTGCCCGAGGCGATATTCCAGGAGACTTCCCACGCTGGCCGGGACTTGGACCGTTGGCAGCCACTTCGGATAGTCCGAGATGAGCTCTGGTGACGTGCCGTGCGCGATGACCGTCAACGGTCGGGTATGCGGCACGGCCATGGGAATCGCGTTGAGTCCGATGACGAGCCGCACATCAAGGTCGGCGACGACGTAGCCCACTGCGGCGATGAATCGGTCCCACTGAATGTCCGGCTCTGGGCCGTGAAGCAGCAGAAAGGGCATGTCGTTGAGATCGCGGAGCAGGTGGATCGCCAACTGAGGTGCGGCGTAGCCGTCCCAGTGATCCGTCGTGAAGGTCATCTCTGGTCGCCGGGATCGGTAGTCGATCAGCTGATCCACATCGAAGCTGACCAGCAATTGCGAATCCAGGACGTTGAGAAGGTGTTCGCGCGCGAGTCGCCGACCGCTGCCGGCATCGACGAAACCGTCGAGCGCCTCAATAAGAATCGGTTGTTCCAAATCCGACTGCGGTGCCTCGGCCAGACCGGCCGGCTGGGCCATCGTCGTGAACAAACCAGTTGGATCCTGCACCGGCGTCCCTTCGCTCGTGTCCCATCCAGTCTCGCACCCGCAACGGTGTCAGATGCGCAACGCCGGCGCGGGCGGAGGACTCCCTAACCAACAGCAATGAGTGGTCGTCGGCCCTAGACGCTTTGGTCGGAACCCTCCTCATGCCGACGGCGTGGCTACGGGTCGGTACGGGCCACTCGCCAGGCACCGGCGACCAGATTGACGGCGGCGTACCCGGCGAGCACAGCCAAGCCGATCCACGCGGAGAACGAGTGGGCATTCGCCCGCGACGAGATGGCCTGCTGCCCGATCTGCGAAGGCAACCACCGGCCGAATACGTCGATGACGTGCTGGGGCAGGATCTGCACGATCACGGGTGCGACGACGAGCAGTGAGGCGCGCCAGGTGACGGCGGAGGACGACGAGCGCAGCAAGGCGCCGAGCGCCGCGCCCCACAAACACACCAGCACCAGGTACAGCACCCCCCGGCCAGCGCCGCCGCCAGGTGTGCGTTTCCCCAGCCGACAGACAGCCCAGCGCGCTCGAGCAGAGCCTGGCCCACGGTGAACGCGGCCAGGCAGGCGCAAGCCGCGGCCACCCTCGCGACGGCCGCGTGGATGCCCAGCTTCGCGATCAGCACCCGCAGTCGTGCCGGTTGAGCGAGGAAGGTCGCGGTGATCATCCCGGTGCGTACTCGCGGGTCACGCTCAGCGCGCCGAATGCGGCGAGGACGAGCACGGCTGCGTTGATGCCCTGCAATGACGTGCCGATCGAGTCGAACCCGTGTCGAGCGGACAAACTCATCTGCGAACCGTCCGACGCCGTCGCTCCTGCCACGATGGCGCTCACGACGACCGCCATCGCGATCGCGAGAGCGACCAAGCGCGAGGTCTTGTGCAGCGGCCGCAGCTTCTGCCACTCCATCGCCAATGAGTCGATCACGCGGCCCTCGGTGACGCGTACTCCATTGACTGCGCGGTCAATCGCATGAACGCATCCTCTAGGGAGGCCCGTTGCGGCGAGAGTTCGTAGAGCTGTATTCCCAGGTTCAGGACTATCGCGCCGACCCGCTCGATACCGACCCCAGCGACTTCGAGGGCGTCGCCAACACGCCACATCGACGTCGCCTCGCCAGCCAGCGCGCCTGCCAACAGGTCGAGCTGCGGGCTGCGGACCCGAACCGAACTGTCAGCACGCTCGGTGAACGCGATCCGCTCTGGGCCGCCATGAGTCGGCCTCGGCCGATGACGACCAACTCGGTCGCGGTCATAGCCATCTCGCTCATCAGATGGCTGGAAAGCAACACCGTCCCGCCCTCAGCGGCCAGTGCCTGGGTGAGCGTGCGCAGCCAGCAGATCCCTTGTGGATCCAGCCCGTTGATCGGCTCATCGAGGACCAGGACGGGCGGGTCACCGATGAGCGCGGCGGCGATGCCGAGTCGCTGGCGCAGCCGAGCGAGAAGCCGCCGACCTTGCGCCCGGACGCCGAAGCCAAACCGACCACGCCCAGCACCTCCTCTGCGCGCCCGGCGGGCAGGCGGCTGCCCGCGTCCAGCCAGCGCAGGTGCTCGACCGCAGTTCGGTTGGGGTTGACTGCGCCAGGGTCGATCAACGCTCCGATTTCGCGCAACGGATGCCTGATGTCGCGGTAACACCGGCCGTCGATGGTCGCGGTTCCCCTACTTGGTTGCGTTAGTCCAAGGATGACCCGGGCGGTGGTCGTCTTTCCGCTTCCGGTCGGGCCGAAGAACCCGGTGACCACCCCCGGTCTGACGCGGAAGCTGAGGTCGTCGACGACGCTGCGGTTGCGGTAGCGCTTGGTTAGGCCACGCACTTCGATCATATTTCGGCAGTCTCATTCCTGTGGTGTCCGGTCCTGTGGTGTCTGGCCTTCAGAGTGAACTGTCAATGTGGGAACGCGCTGAACCCGCGCATGGACGCAAGTGCGGTCGACGGTGTGACCGTTCTGATTGAAGATGGTCGGACGCGGAGCGCGGACCCAAGGTGCTGGGGACGCTTTGAGGCAGGGATAGTTATTTGGTACATGATGTCGAGGTATTGTGGGCATGATCCGCGACCGGAACTGGGTCGCGGTCCGTTTGGTTGACCCCACCGGCACGGTGCTCTCGGCCTGGCGGATGCCGGCCTCGTGGCCGTGCGTGCCGAGCGAGCGCTACGAGGTCGGCGGGCAGGGCTGGACGACGGTGTCCACGACGTGGCAGAACGGATGGACAACCGGCGAGATCTGGACGATCAGAGCACGGCGGGCCGAGGGATCAATTCCCTCTCAGGCGCGTGTCTGTCCAGGCCCGGATCGCAGTTTGCCCCCACCGTAGAGATGGTCGCGGGACGCGATGTGGGATTCCCTGCCGCCTCGGC
This sequence comes from Actinomycetota bacterium, assembly GCA_030775825.1. Classification (GTDB taxonomy): domain Bacteria; phylum Actinomycetota; class Actinomycetes; order Mycobacteriales; family Jatrophihabitantaceae; genus JALYIL01. Next base: position 12,816 of record JALYIL010000117.1, on the reverse strand, counting down.
TCAAGCCGCCTGGGGCCCGATGGCACTCCCGCCACTCCCTAGCCGGGTGGCAATTTTGGAACAAACCCGCACCAGTGGCGCATCCGGATCCTGCGGCTGAGGGATCGCGGTCAGGCTGAAGTCGCCGATCACCCCTGGGCGGAAGATAAGGCAGTGCGTCGAGCCGCCGAACTGGAAGTGCCCGAGTTCCGCACCCTTGGCTACATGGTTGCCCGGCGCCACCCCCGGGCCGATGATGCACGAGGAAACCTCGACCATGCCTACCGCGACGAAACCCACGAGGCTGATGTCTGGGTCGTCGGCTTGGATGAGGATGATCGCCCGCGTCGCGACGTGGGTGATGTAGGACTGTGAGGTCTTCGGCTCGATCGCGTCGGGGCCTTCTGAATCGGCCTCGGAGTAGTACGTGCCGTCCTGTACGAAGGCCCGGACGATCGTGCCCGCAACAGGGCTGTGCCAGCGGTGATAGTTCGTCGCGCTCAAGAAAGCCTGGAAGACCGTGCCGCCGACGAACTGGTCGACCGATTCGTCGTTTGCCAGCATCTCCTGCAGCGAGTACGGCTGGCTCTTCAGCCAGAAGCGATCTCGGCGTTTGACGTCGGTGCTGATGCGGTAGGGCGTCGACTCGCACGCTGCGACGATCACCGTGTCGTCCTGCGGGGAGTCGACCGGCCGTTGGCCTTCCTTGAAGCGTCGGGTGAAGAAGTCATTCCATGACCTGAAGCCCCAATGCTCCTGGTGAGGGTCGTACTGGAACTGGTCCATGCCAACGGCTCGTTGGGCCGCGGCGGACTTCCAGCCCGTCGGTGAGTCGTTGAGGACATACAGGGAGGCAGCGCTGTCGAGGAACTCACACCACGCGGACAGCAGCTTCTTCAGCATCGCGTTGATCTTCGGGTCTCGGTAGGCAGCGAAGCCGGCAGGGGTTCCCATCGTCCAGTCGAGGATCGCGGCCAGAGGCGTGGCAACCATCGAGTTCTCGCCGAACTCGGGCGCCATGGTCAGCACCTCGTTGATCAGGCCGAGCATCTGCTCCACGCTGTGCAGATGCCGCTGACGGTAGCGTTTGGCGTGCGGGACCTGGGTGATCATCTGGTTCAGGTACATCCGCACAACCGGGTCGGTGTCGATGAGCTCCTGGAACTCGGCGATCACCGGATGCAGTGCCTGCTCACCTCTGGCCTCCACCCTCTCTCGATGCCCGGCGAGCCATGCCTCTAGATCATCCTGATGCCGTGGCAACCAGCCGGCCTGCCGTCGAACATCCAGGGCCGAAATGTCAGTCATGAGATCTAACCTAACCGCAATGCGGGTGCGGCGCCTTGCACCGCGCTCGGGCCGCGGCAGTGCTCACCAGTCTTGCGATCCTGTCGGCCGCGCGGGTGGCCCGACGTCAAGCGGTGCTGCCCGGCGCACGGCAAGCAGCGCGATGTCATCTGCGACCTCGCAATTGCCGACCAGCTCATGCATGACGTCTCGGCATACGATCTCAGCGGCGTTGGGACTGACGGCGGCGCGCAAGACCTGTAGCCGACTTGCGATGTCCTGGCCGCGCCGTTCGACCAGGCCGTCGGTGTAGAGCAGCAGCACGGCGCCAGGAGGGAAGTCGACGGAAGTGCTCGTGCGCCGCAACCCCGGTGCCACGCCGAGCGGCGGCTGGACCTCGACGTCAACAAGCCGGGTCGGCTGGTCGCGACTGGCGAGGACGGGGGGCAGATGCCCAGCCAAGGAGATCTCGAACGTGTCGTAGGGCGGCTTCGCGGTTGCGCAGACGACGGTAACCATGGTGCCGATCTCGAAATGCTGGACCTTACGGTCGGTGAGTTCGAGCACGCGGTGAGGTTCGTGGTTGTCCAGGGCGTAGGCGCGCAACGCGCTCTTGATGCGGCCCATGACCACTGCGGCCGCGAGTCCGTGACCCGCCACGTCGCCGCTGATCAGCCACAACTGGCCAGAAGGCACGGTGAAGGCGTCGTACCAGTCCCCGCCTACCCCCCGGTGTTCAGCTGGGACGTAACGTGCGCTGAAGGTCAGGTTGGGCACTTGGGGCAGGTGCGTGGGGAGTAGACCTCGCTCGAGCAGCCGGGCGGCGGCCGACTCGGCGGCTAGGCGTTGCGCGTAAATCGATGCCGCGATGGGCTCGGCGGCATGGACCAATACTTCGACGTCGGCTGGGGTGAATCTCCGGACATCCAACCGCCCGACATGAATTACCCCGAGCAACTCGTCCCGCCGGACCAGCGGGACGCCGAGCATCGTCTTGATGCCCTTTTCCCACAGGATGGGGTTGGCGACGGTGCTGGAATCGACGCGATCGAGAACGACGGGCTGTCGGCGCGATGCGATGGAACCGGCAAATCCAGCTCCGATGGGCACGCGTACGCCTTGGCGCACCTCTTCTTCCAGTCCGCAGGCCGCGCGGGCCACCAGGTCGTTGGAGCCCGGCTCGGCGAGCAGTACCGCGGCGGTATCGGCGTCCAGAATCTCGCGCACCCGGTCGAGCACCTCGACGAGCAATTCGTCCAGGTCGAGGCCCGACAGGGCGGTGTCGGTGACGGAGAGCAGGTTGCGAAGGCGCTCGCCATCCACCTCGTCCACGCCGGAAGCCTATCCAGCGACAGCGTTCGCATCGTTCGCGATATGGCACGCGACCGATGCGGCTAGGTGGGCGTCGACAGGCAGATCCACCCATACCTGCTTGCCGGACGGGAGCTGCTCGATACCCCATGAACGCCCCAACGAGGCGAGAATCGCCAGCCCGCGTCCATTCGAATCGCTCGGCCCGGCCTGCCGCGGGCGCGGTGCCCCCTCGGCATCGTCCTCAACGGCAACGCGGACGTGATCACGGTGCACCGTCATGCGGGTTGATATCCGGCTCGCTCCTGCGTTCACCGAATTGGTCACCAATTCGCTGACCGCAAGCTGAGCGGCATGCACCAGGGACTCGCGCCCAGTACCCACAGACAGCAGGCCGACCAGCTCGCTTGCGATGATGGATCGGGCCTGCGCCGGCAGTTGCGCACCGTCGAAGGATGCATAGTCCACGGCTACCACGACGCACATAGCATCATCTGCCTAACTGTCGGCTACCGCTATCCTTTCGACTTCGTCATCAGCTTCCCCACAATCGGGCGAATCGTACACATGGCGACACCGTCAACATCGCATTTCTGGCTCGTCCACCGTAGGCCGCCTTCGGCGTAAGGCGGATGACCACAAAGTCCTACCCTCAAACCATGCAGATTCACACCGAGGAGAGCGACGGGACCGCCCACTTGAGCGTCGTGGGTGATCTCGACCTCGCGACCGGCGAGAAACTACACCGGGCCGGCCTGCGATGCCTCGACGAAGCAGCGGTCACGCGACTAGTGCTCGATCTGTCCGCCGTGACGTTCATCGACTCCACCGGAATCGGCGCACTCGTGAAGATCAACAATGCCGCCCACGACCGCGGCGCGTCCCTGAAGCTCCTGCGTCCGTCGCGGCGCGTAAGCGAGATCCTGCACCTGACGGCCATGGACCAGATCTTCGACGTCGACGACGATCAGCCAACCTAGGTCAGCCCACCTCGAGCAGGCGTGGATCCTGCGACAGGCGCACAGCCAGCTCGACCGGCGGGGTGCCGCCCGGCGGACCTGTGTACTGGACCTGCACCTCGTAGTGCGCCACCTGTCTGCGGACGTAGCGAATCGCGGCACCTGATGAGGGGTCGATGCTGTCGGTCGCCGCGGAACGCACGACCTCGGGCGCTCTGACGATGACGAGCAGTTCGATGTCTCCCGACGTGGCGTTCACCGCGCGATAGACCAGCCGATCCGTGTTGCGCTGGGTCACGGTGTACGTGACGCGCTCGCGCGCACCGGCGAGGAATTCCGAAATCGCCTCATTGGTCCCGGCCGGAACGGCCTCAGCCGAGATGCAGGAAATTGCGTGTGTACATTCCGCCGGAAGGTTCGGATCGATCTCTTGGGGCGAAGGGTGTCCGGCGACCGCGGACGGCGCGCTGCTCGCCGCACCGGGGCGCCCCGCGCCGTGTGCGACGACGCTTGCGACGAGGGCGGCTCCCGCTGCTAGGAGGAAAACCGGAACGGCAAGCCGGCGCTGCCTTCGTGTCTGTAGGAGCCACCAAGGCGCGAAACCCGGCGCAAGCGCCTCGTCTGCACCTTCTTCGCCTGCGGTAACCGCTTCCTGCTTCGGCGGTTCCGGGACGCGTGGCTGCGTGCCCATCTGTCCAGGGTCGCGCAGGAGGCGACGTGGCGCCACCACGCGATGTCCGCGGGGTCTTGCTGTAGATAGGGTGACGTCCATGCCCCGCGCCTTTGGGCCGAAGGGATCCGACGCGGTGATTGCTCTGGAGGACTTCAATCGACTCGCCCCGGATGCGGCGGCGGCGCGGTTGCTGACCGCCTGCCACTCGGCCCGGTGGGCCGCGACGGTTGCGGCAGGGCGCCCGTACGCGGACCTGGCCTCGCTGCAGCAGGTAGCCGACGGCGCGTGGCGCAGGCTCGGCTCGAACGACTGGCGAGAGGCGCTGGACGGGCACCCCCGGATCGGGGAGAGCGGCGGCAAGTCGCCTGCCTACTCCGAGCAGGAACAGGCCGGACTGGCCGGCCTCGACGACGCGGTCAGGGCCGCCATCGCCCAGAACAACCGTGCCTACGAGCAGCGGTTCGGGCATGTGTTTCTGATCTCGGCCGCGGGCCTGGGGCCGGAGGAGATTCTGGCCAACCTCCAGTCGCGCCTGGCCAACGACCCGGCTACCGAGTTACAGGTCGCGGCCGAGCAGCACGCCCGGATCACCCGTCTGCGCCTAGAGATGATGTTCGACTGATCCACTGGGGCCAACCCCCTGCGTTTCCATCTGGGCCTTGAGCGCAAGGGGGAGTGTGTCGAGGTTGCTCAACGGTCGCAGGGCGATCAGTGCTGCGGCTGCGGCAGGGTCGAAATCCGCGCCGAGAGTGTCGCGTAGGACCGTGATCGCCTCGTCGGCGGGAATCAGGTTGAACCAGCGCAGGGCGACCTGCTCGCGCGCTGCGGAGGCGAGCGTGCCGTGCAACCGGACGCGGGCCAGACCCCCGTCCGGGAAGATGTCGACGCGGACGTGGGTAACCTCCGCGTGCGGATTCACAGGCAGCATGTGGACGATGTCGGGCTGCAGCCTGGTTCTGGGCATCAACTCGACAGGCGCAGCGTGCCCGTCGGCGGCGTGCCAGCCTGACAGGGCGGCCCAGCCCGGAGCGTTGCCGAGGAAGTAGCTCGTATCGATCTCGGCGCGGTGGAGCACGCTGGGTCCGCAGAGCCTGATCTCGACCCAGTCGTTGCCGTCGTCGCGACGGCGGGCGGTCTCCCAGCCCTCGCCCATTGCGCGGGGACTGCCTGGCGCAATGAGGTTGAACGGGGAGGAGTAAAACGTGTTGCTGCAGCCGGTGATCCAGCCGCCGTTCGCGAGCGCGGCGAGGTCCAGATCGGTCCCGGCCAGGATGCGTGGGTCGGGTACCGGCTCGCCGTGCACGCGTAGCCGGGCGATGCCGCCGTCGGGATACATCACCAGACGGACGTGGGTGAATCGACCGAGGACTTGGACGGCGAACTCGTTGAGTGAATCGCCGTTGACCGGGGTGCGCGCCACGATGGTCGTCCAGTCCGCGCCGAGCAACTCCTCCGGCGAGGGGTACCCGGCGACGCCGGCGGCCTCGATGGACACCTCAGGGGGGTAGTTGCCCGTGAAGAAGGCCGTGTCAACGATGACGCCACGGATTGCGCCGGGAATCCCGAGCCGGACGAGCGCCCAGTCGTTGCCAGGCTCTCTGCGTCGGCGCGTCTCCCAACCGTCGTATACCTGCCCCTTGTGTCCGAAGGTAGACGGCGTGAAGACCGGACTCTCAGCCTTGATCAGGTTCTCCCGCTCTGCGAAGAGCTCGTTCGATGCCGCGACCACGCTCCCGCCGAGCCGGCGCGATGCCAGGTCGGGCATAGCGGCAAACGGGGCCGATGGCCTGCGCACGTGGTCCTGGCTCATGGTGCGGCTCCTCGCTGTGGTGTTGTCCTATCCAGCAGCTGCCCGGCCGGCTCGTCGAAGGAAATCCGTTGCCCTCGCAGCCAGGTCTCGCGGACGACTCCACGAAGGGTTCGCCCGTCGTACGGTGTGATCGGGTTGCGCTGCTGCAGCGATGCCGCCTGGACGACGAAATGCTCGTCTGGTGCGAACACCGCAAAGTCGGCGTCGCGGCCGGGAACGATGCCGCCTTTGGCCCGTAGGCCGGCGAAAGCGGCCGGTCCTTGCGCCATCCATCCCACGATGTCGCCGAGGTCGTGCCCGCGCCTGGCGGCCTCGGTCCACACCGCGGGCAAGCTGAGCTCGACCGAGGCGATGCCGCCCCAGGCCCGGGCGAAGTCGCCCGACTCCAGCATTTTGAGTTCCGGGACGCACGGCGAGTGGTCGGAGACGACGAAGTCGATCGCGCCGTCGGTCAACCCGCGCCACAACCGCTCGCGGTTCGCCGGCTCCCGGATCGGCGGGCAGCACTTGAACTGTGTCGCGCCGTCAGGAATCAGGCTCGAATCGAAGGCAAGATAGTGCGGGCAGGTCTCCACGGTGAGCCGCACGCCCTCGGCCTTCGCCTGAATGATCATTGCGAGAGCATCGGCGTTGGACAGGTGAACGATGTGCACCCGCGCCCCGGTGCGACGGGCCGATTCGATGACTGTCTGGATCGCTCGGGCCTCCGCCGCACGTGGGCGCGAGTGCAGAAACGCGGCGTAGTCAGGGCCAGCGGCCGGGGGAGCCCCCTGGATGAGATCGGGATCTTCGGCGTGGATGATCATCAACGCGTCCAGCTCGACCAACCGGGCGAGATAGCGGCCGAGTTCGCCTGCGCCGAGGGCCGGGAACTCGGGGACGCCTGAGGGCAGCAGGAAGCATTTGAACCCGAACACTCCCGCCTCCTGCAGGTGCACGAGGTGCTCGAAGTTGCCTGGGACCGCACCGCCCCAGAAGCCGACGTCGACGTGGCATTGGCCCGTGGCCGCTGCGCGCTTGGCCTCGAGCGCTGCTAGGTCGACGGTCGCCGGGATGCTATTCAGCGGCATGTCGAGCAATGTCGTGACGCCGCCGGCGGCCGCCGCACGAGTCGCGGTGTCGAATCCCTCCCATTCGGTGCGCCCAGGCTCGTTCACATGAACGTGTGTGTCGACCAGCCCCGGTAGCAGCACGCACTCGGCGGCCACTTCGACCAGTTGCTGGGTATCCGGGCGGGCGTCGTGAGGCAAGACACCGGTGATCACGCCGCCGTCGACCGCGACGCAGGCCGACACCTGTCCCTGCGGCGTGATGACGCGCGCGGCCCGCAGAACGAGTTCGTGGGTCATGAACGTAGGTACAGCGCGTCCAGGGCGGCACGATCCACGCCGGTGCGGTCGCGGACGTCGTCCTCGTCGAGGGCGCCGCAATCCAGACCGCGTGCTAGGAACCCCGCGAGCGCGACGGCGGTCGCCGGCTCGTCGAGCACGCCGCTGCGTGCCCCGGCCAGGTACGCCCCGAGCCGAGCCGCGTTGACATCGAGCCCGTCGAGGAAGAAGGCGTAGGTGGCGGCATAGCGCGTGACCAGCTGATTCGGGTGCAGATCCCACCCCTGGTAGTAGCCGCGCTCAAGCGAGCGTCGGACCAGGCGGGCGTGCAGCTGCCACGCGCTCGCGATGTTTCCTGGCGAGCCCGCTGGCACGACATTGGTCGAGCCGTCCGACAGGCGAACTCCGGTGCCGGCGACCGCCACCTGCATGACCGCCTTCGCGTGATCGGCCGCGCCGTGCTCGAGCGACTGATACCCGGCCGCCACGCCGAGCGATGAACTGTAGTCGTAGGTCCCGTAGTGAAGCCCGACGCAGCGGCCTGCGGTGGCATGCACCATCCGCGCGAGGGTCGCCGTGCCGTCCGCGCCGAGGACAGCTTGCGGCGTCTCGATCTGCAGCTCGAAGCGCAGGGCGCCGGCACCGATGTCGTGGACGCTCTCGAGCCGCTCGCACAGCGCCACCATCGCCGTCGCCTGCTCGAGCGATCTCACCTTCGGCAGCGTGAGGACGAAGCCTGGCGGCAGGCTGCCGTACCGCTGGCACAAGGCACCGAGAAATACATCAAGCGTGCGCACGCCGCGCCGCCGGGTTCGTGCCTCGAGGCTCTTGAAGCGGATGCCTGTGAACGGTGGCGCCTGACCGCGTTGCATCGACTCGGCCAGGCGCTGAGCCGCCAGTTCGGCAAGCGCGTCCTCATCCGGGTGATCTCCGAGTCCGTCCTCGAAGTCGATCCGCAAGTCCTCGATCGGCTCACGGGCGAGCTTGGACAGGACTCGGGCATGAACGGCGAGGGCGAGTTCAGGCGAGAGACCGGTCGCCGCGGCCAGGCGCGCTGGCGTGGCGGCGTGCCGATCGAAGCTGTCCATCGCCTGCTTACCCCAACCGCGCGCGGTGCCGCTTTCGTAGCGATCAGCGGATACGTAGACGGTGTGCACCGGTTGCCGGGTACCGGACTCACCTGGGTAGCTGCGCGCGAAGTCCTCGTCGGCACCAGCAAGCTGCCGATCGAGCGCATCGTAGGTGTCCGCACCGAGGCGGCCAGGGGCATCTGACATGAGGTGATCCCCGTTCTCTCGGCCGCGAGACGATCAGTCCATGTTGGCGTAGGCGGGTCCCTCACCCGTGACCGACATGCGCACAGCCTCGGCAACCGCCGGCGCCACGGCGGGGTCGAAGACGCTGGGCACTATGTAACTCGTGTTCAGCTCTTCGGGTGCGACCGCGTCGGCGATGGCATGAGCTGCGGCCAGCAGGCAGGCATCGGTGATAACGGATGCTCCCGCGTCGAGCATGCCCCGAAAAATGCCCGGAAACGCGAGGACGTTGTTGATCTGGTTCGGGTAGTCCGAGCGCCCGGTTGCGACGACGGTAGCGTGCGCGGACGCGGCGATCGGATCAACCTCGGGATCAGGGTTGGCCAGCGCGAACACGCATGCGCCGTCGGCCATCGTGGCGATATCGGCCCCGGTGAGCAGGTTGGGAGCGGAGACGCCGATGAACACGTCGGCCCCGGGCAGCACGTCGCGCAGCATTCCCGTGCGGCCTTCCAGATTGGTGTTGTCGGCGATCCAGCGCCGGAACTGTTCGTCGGTCTCAACGCCCCGATGGACCGCACCATCACGATCACACGCGACGATGTCGCCCGCCCCCTGGGTATGCAGCAGTCGAATGATCGCGTGCCCGGCTGCGCCGATGCCCGAGACCACGATGCGCACGTCAGCCAAATTCTTTCCGACCACCCGAAGGGCGTTGGTCAGGGCGGCCAACACCACCACCGCGGTGCCGTGCTGGTCGTCGTGGAATACCGGGATGTCGAGCGTATCGCGCAAGCGGCGTTCGATCTCGAAACACCTGGGTGCGGAGATGTCCTCGAGATTCACTCCGCCGTAGACGGGCGCGAGCAATTGGACGGTGCGCACGATCTCGTCAGGATCCTGACTGTCCAGGCAGACTGGCCACGCGTCCACGCCGGCGAAGCGCTTGAACAGCGCCGCCTTACCTTCCATGACCGGCAACGCCGCAGCTGGTCCGATATTGCCGAGCCCGAGAACCGCGGAACCGTCGGTGACGATCGCTACGGTGTTGCGCTTGATCGTCAGCCGCCGCGCGTCGTCCGGGTTGTCCGCGATCGCCAGGCACACCCGCGCCACGCCTGGCGTGTATGCCCGGGACAGATCGTCGCGGTTGCGCAGCGAGATCGTTGGATTGACTTCGAGCTTTCCACCGAGGTGGATGAGAAAGGTACGGTCGCTGACACGCCTGACTTCGACACCGGCCAGGTCGCCCACGGCTTTCGTGATGCGCTCTGAGTGGGCCACGTCGATCGCGTCACAGGTCACGTCGACGACGATGCGCTCTGGGTGCGACTCTACGACGTCGAGTGCGGTGAGCGCTCCGCCGGCCAGAGCGACAGCGGCCGTGAGTTCAGATGTGGCACTGACCGATGGCGTCACCTCGACCCGCAGAGTGACCGAATATCCAGGACTAGGTGCCGCCATCATCGCCTCTTCGTCTGTGTCGTCGCTGTCACGCAGATCCTAGGAGGACTGGTGAGGACGCCAACCACGGCGGGCAGCCGATGGCCGGCGCGGCCGACGGTGCTCGCCCACCGGCGGCCGACGTGATCGCCCACCGGCGGTCCGAGCTTGACTGAACGCGCACGAGTCCTCGCTCAGCGGTCCGTGTCGAAATCGCAGCCCAGAGGTCAGGCGAGGGCCAGCGCGGCGGCCCCGAGTAGCTGAGCCTCGCCGCCCAGCGTGCCCAGCTCGACTCGCAGATCTCGAGCGATGCCGGGCTGCGCATAGCGATCGATCGACTCGCGAACGCCGATGAGCAGAGGCGCCCCGGTGAGCGAGAGTTCGCCGCCGAGCACGACGATCTCGGGATTGAGGTTGTTCACCATATCCGCGAGCACGCGGCCCAGGGTGACCGGCGTCGCTGAGTACGCGGTGGGCGCCAGCGTCGCCGTTGGCGACCATCTCAGCCACCCGTACAACTACCAGACATTCACCGCCGATCTCACCGCGTTGGTCAACAGCGGAGATGTGACCACTGCGCGCATCGACGACGCCGTAAGCCGGATTTTGAAGCAGAAGTTCGCGCTCGGCCTGTGCGACCATCCCTTCGCGGATCGCAGCAACATCAGCACGATCGGGTCCGCTGCGCACCGCGCGGTGGCGCGTCAGGCAGCCGCCGAGTCGCAGGTGTTGCTGAAAAACGATCACAACGTCCTGCCTGTCAGCGCACACGCCAAGGTGTACGTGGCAGGTTCGACCGCAGATGACGTCGGCAACCAGTCCGGGGGTTGGACTCTGACCTGGCAAGGCCAGTCGGGTCCCATCCCGGGCGGCACATCGATCTTGCAGGGAATGAAGCAGGTCGCGCCGAGCGCGTCGATCACGTATTCGAAGGATGCTTCGGCGAGCACGACCGGCTATGACGTCGGAGTAGTTGTCGTCGGTGAGCGCCCGGACGCCGAAGGGGTCGGCGACGTCGGCAACGGCCACACCCTGCAGTTGTCGGTGGTCGACCGTAACGCGGTCGATACGGTCTGCGCCGCTATGAAGTGCGTGGTCCTGGATGTGTCCGGGCGCCCGCGGGACATCACCGGCATAGCGCCAGAGGCGACCGGCCTGGTGGCCTCATGGCTACCGGGCACCGAGGGCGAGGGTGTCGCCGACGTACTGTTTGGGCTCAAGCCGTTCACCGGGCGTCTGCCTGAAACCTGGCCCAAGGCAGAGAGCCAACTGCCGATCAACGTCGGTGACAAGACCTACGACCCGCTGTACCCGTTCGGTTGGGGTTTACGCACCGATCCAGCGCGCACGCGACTGCAGAGTCTGCGGGACCAGCTCGAGATCGAGCACGGCACGGGCGCCGCCGTGAACGTGCTCAACAGGATGCTCAAGCCGGCGAACTGTACTTCTGGGGGTTCCGTCGCGAGGCCGGACTACGTGCTTGGGTTGCTCTCCGAGGCTTCGAAGGACATGACGGGTGCGCTCTACACGTTCGCGCAGCAGGACCAGCTCGTTTCAGTTGCGCGAGACCTCGCGCAAGCCGCGATCGTGGCCAAAGGCGCGTACGCGATGACCACGCCGCGTCGATGACCGCAGGCGCCGAGCACGACGTGTTGAGCGGTCAGCCCAAGCAGGCGGTAACTCTGCTGATCCAGGCGCGCGCGACTGGGTGAGGGGCTGAGACGGCGGAACCAGCAGATGTGCAGGTCAGTGGTGGGCTAGTAGCCGGGGAACACGCGGCGCAGGTCGTCGAGGGTGATGTTGCCGGTGACCTGCACATCGGTTGGCGTGTGCCCGGCCGTGAGCCGGCCGGACAGCAGGCGGATCACGGCCTCCAGCGGACCGGCCAACCTCGCGGTTCGCGGCGGCGCCGACGTGGCAACGCTGACCTTCTCCGCGATCACCAGGGCGAAATCTGTGCCCTCGATCTCGACAACCGACGGTTGTGCCAACGCGTCCGGCTTGCTGGTGAACCCGAGCAAGAAGCTCAGGTCGGTCGCGAAGTGTTCGGCGAGCAGGAGAGCCGTGCCGGCATCGATCGCGGCGCCGGGGTCAACCGACACCCGGACATCCCAGGCATGCTGCGCCGCCTCATTCAGTCTCATCCCGAGGTAGGCCGCCAGCGGCAACGGGGCTGGAGAGAATCCAACTGCGACCTGCAAACCTTCCCGCTGCGCGGCGGTGAGCTCCTGGAAGCTCGCCACCAAAGCGCTGTCCGTGGTGAGAAATCCGCCGGCCTGCTGTCGCGGGCTTAGCGCATTCCAGCTATCCCAAACAGCCTGGTTGAAGTCCTGCTCGGGCCCGGGGGCACCGGCCGTAGCCGCCCGCAGTGTCGCGGCGGTGATCTCGGCCCCGCTCCCCAGATGGGACAGAACCTGGGCCACCGTCCACTCCGAGGCGCCAGAACCGTGTTCGAGCTGCTCGTCGGAGAGGGTGCGCACCACCCCGGCCAATTCGGAGTGGGTGCGTTGCAGCGCGTCGATCGTGCTATCCACAGAAGCAGTCATCTTGACCCAACATCTCCACCGGGGCGGTTCTTCCCGGATCGGTGGTTGCTGGCTCGGCAATTGAACTTGTCAGGTGGCGCGGGGCCGACCCAAGCTGGTGTCCGTGGCCATGAAAAAGTCCCCACTGGTGGCCAGGTGTAGGTCCCCGTTTTTGGCCAGATAGAAGTCCCCGCTCCTCGCGTGTCTTGTCCGGGTTGAGTGGCCCTGTGCGGTGACGGTGTCGG
>JALYIL010000116.1 GCA_030775825.1 Actinomycetota bacterium | reverse complement strand
ACGTAAAACGTCGGCCCGGACCTCGGTGAAAGACTCAGATGGCGTCCGCGTCACGCTCACCTGTCCGCACCCGGACGAGCGTCTCGACGGTGGTAACCCACACCTTGCCGTCGCCGATCTTCCCGGTGCGAGCTGCCTCGACCACTGCGTCCACGACCTTCACGGCATCCGCGTCGGCGACGAGAATGTCGACCCGAACCTTGGGCACCAGGTCAACGGTGTATTCCGCTCCGCGGTATACCTCGGTGTGGCCCTTCTGCCGGCCGAAGCCCTGTACCTCGCTGACGGTGAGACCCTGGATGCCCAAGACCTCCAGCGCGGCCTTCACATCATTGAGCTTGAACGGCTTGATTACAGCGGTTACCTGCTTCATGCCCCCACCGTCTCCTTGGTTCCGCCGGACGTGACTAGCGGAAGGTAGCTACCCCCGCCGCCGACCGGCCCGAACTCGTACGCGGACTCGCCGTGGATGGCCGTGTCCAGACCCTCGTCCTCGGCTTCGGCGCTCACCCGAGTCTTCATGACCAGACCGATGACCTTGGCAATGATGATCGTGCCGCAGAACGAGAAGAGCGTGACCACGCCGGCCGCCTCGAACTGGTGCAGCAGCAGGCTCCACCCACCGTACTTGCCCTTGCCCCCGTAGAGAATGCCGTCGTTGGCCAGAGGGTTGGTTCCGCTGGTGCTGAAGAAGCCGACGCACAGCGTGCCGATCCAGCCACCGACGAGGTGCACACCGACCACGTCGAGGGAGTCGTCGAAGCCCAGCTTGTTCTTCAGTCCGATCGCGAAGGCACATCCGCTGCCGGCAAGCAGGCCGACGAAGATCGAGCCGACCGGGCTGACGAAGCCGGAGCAGGGCGTGATGGCGACCAGGCCCGCGACGGCACCAGAGGCGGCTCCCAGGGCCGTCGACTTCCCGTAGCGGAGCTTCTCCACCACGATCCAGCCGATCAGGGCGGTTGCGGTCGCGGTGTTCGTGTTAACCCAGGCGTAAGACGCAAGGTCGTTGGCGCCCAGCGCGGACCCGGCGTTGAATCCGAACCAGCCGAACCACAGCAGAGCAGCACCCAGCATGACGAACGGGATGTTGTGACCGCGGATCTTCTCCTTCGGCCAGCCCCGGCGCTTGCCAAGGACCAACGCCATCGCCAGGCCGGCGGCACCAGCGTTGATATGGACCACCGTTCCACCGGCGAAGTCCTCGGCAAAGAACTTGTACACCGGCGCGGCGCTGGTCCCGATGTTGATCGCGGACTTGTTCAGCCAGCCGTAACCATCAAAGACCCAGTGCGCGACCGGAGCGTAGATCACGATCGACCAGACGCTCACGAACGCGACGAACGCACCGAACTTCCAGCGGTCGGCCGTAGAGCCGGTGATCAGTGCCGGGGTGATGATCGCGAAGGTGAGTTGGAAGGCGATGACCGCCACTGTCGGCGTTGTCTGCGCGGTGCCCAGGGCCGGTACCACATCACGTAGGTGCTGGCCCCAGAAGTAGTGCGTATCGCCAAGCCATTTGTTGTTGCCGCCGAAGGCCCACGAGAAGCCGACGAGCAGCCAGGTAACGCTGACTATGGCGATGGCGGCGAAGTTCTGCATCAGCATCGCCAGGGTGTGCTTGGCGCGAACCATGCCGCCGTAGAAGAACGCCAGTCCTGGCGTCATGAGGAGCACCAACGCCGCTGCCGCGAGGACCCAGGCGGTGTCGCCACCGCTGAAGTTCGTTCCCTTACAGCCTGGTCCGCAGAACGGAATGTAGGTGCCGGCGAGAATTTGAGACACGGGCTCTCCTTGTCGGTGTCCGTGGCGCACGGTCCGGTCGCGCGCTTGCCGGAAGACTCCGGCAATCTTGTTTCGCGAAAGTGCGCGGGTTTGTTTCGGGGAGGTAACCGATGACGCCACGGGTGTGTGCGGTATGTCTCGCAGGTTCGCAGCCGGCGGCAGCGATGCGCAGCGCGTATCTGAGCTCGATTCCGGGTGAGGCGAGCTAGGCGAGCCCGGATCGCGCGGCAACGAAAGCACGAACACATGTCTGGATGTCAGCCTCAGAGTGGGCCGCGGAAAGCTGTACCCGGATACGGGCCTTGTCCTTTGGCACGACGGGGAAGGAGAACGCGATCACGTAGACACCGTGGCCAAGCATCGCCTCGGCCATGCGGGCGGCGAGTGTCGCGTCGCCGAACATCACCGGCGCGATTGGGTGCTCGCCGGGCAGCACGTCGAAACCCTCTCCAGCCATCTGGTCCCGGAACAGCCTCGTGTTGCGCCGCAGCGTTTCGCGTTGCTCATCGCTACCGGCGACGAGGTCCAAGGCGGCCAGGGAACCGGCTACGACCGAGGGCGCAACGGCGTTGGAGAAAAGATAGGGACGCGAGCGCTGCCGGAGCAGTTCGACGATTTCGGCGCGGGCGGAAATGTACCCGCCGGAGGCCCCGCCAAGCGCTTTGCCGAGGGTCCCGGACACGATGTCGACGCGATCCTGTACCCCGGCCAGCTCGGGAGTGCCGGCTCCGGTCGCACCCACGAAGCCGACGGCGTGCGAGTCGTCAACCATCACCATCGCGTCATGGCGATCGGCGAGATCACAGATGTCCGCGAGCGGGGCGAGGTAACCGTCCATGGAGAACACCCCGTCTGTGACGATCAACCGCCGCCGCGAGGAGGATGTGTCGCGCAACTGTGCCTCGAGCTCTGCCATGTCGCGGTTGCGATACCTGCGGCGGCCTGCTTTGCACAAACGGATTCCGTCGATGATCGAGGCGTGGTTGAGCTCGTCGGAGATCACCACATCGTTCTCATCAAGTAACACCTCGAACAGGCCGCCGTTCGCGTCGAAACACGACGAGTAGAGGATCGTCGCCTCGGTCTTCAGCAATGCTGACAGCCGCCGCTCCAGCTCAACGTGCTGCACCTGGGTGCCACAGATGAAGCGCACGCTCGCCATGCCGAAACCCCAGTCGTCCAAGGCCCGTTTGGCCGCGGCAACGACGTCTGGGTGATCGGCCAGCCCGAGGTAGTTGTTGGCGCAGAAGTTCAACACCTCGGCGCCGCCGGCGCGCACGTGGGCGGACTGCGCGGAGGCGAGCTGGCGTTCCTGCTTGTAGAGGCCGGCTGCGCGGATCTCCGCCAGCGTGGCCCGTAGTTGGGTTCCCACCGAGCCATACATCAGCTGGCCGTCCAATCCATCACTACCTTGCCGCACAGGCCGCGACGAGCTGTTTCGAATGCGTCGGCCCAGTCAGCGGCACCGAAGCGGTGCGTGATCACCGACGATATGTCCAGCCCGGAGTGCAACATGGCGCTCATCGCGTACCAGGTCTCGAACATCTCCCGGCCGTAGATGCCCTTGATCGTGATCATGTGACTGACCACCTTTGCCCAGTCGAGTTCGATGGGAGAGCTGGGCAGCCCGAGCATCGCAATGCGGCCCCCGTGGTTGAGGTTGGCCAGCACGTCCGGCAACGCGGAGGGGTGCCCGCTCATCTCCAACGCCACGTCGAAGCCCTCGACCATCCCGAGCTGACGCTGCGCATCGGCGATCGATTCGCGGGAGATGTCGAGCGCGAGATCGACGCCCATCTCCCGGGCCAGCGCCAGCCGGTAGTCGCTGACATCGGTGATCACGACGTATCGGGCACCGACGTGCCGGCAGACCTGTGCGGCCATCAGGCCGATGGGACCCGCGCCGGTGATCAGCACGTCTTCGCCGACGAGCGGGAAGGAAAGCGCGGTATGCACCGCGTTTCCGAGCGGATCGAAGATTGCTCCGAGGTCAGGGTCGATCTCTTCCTGGTGGACCCACACGTTGGATTCGGGCAACACCACGTACTCAGCGAAGGCACCGTCGCGACTCACACCGACGCTCGAGGTCCGGATGCACAGGTGACGGCGCCCGGCACGGCAGTTTCGGCACGTCCCGCAGGCGATGTGCCCCTCCCCGGACACCCGGTCACCGGCCTGGACATCACGCACGCCGGCGCCGAGTTCGACCACTTCGCCACAGAACTCGTGACCGGGAACCAAGGGCACGCTCACCGCAGCGGCCGCCCACGCGTCCCACGCCTCGATGTGCAGGTCGGTGCCGCAGATCCCGGTCCGGAGCACGCGGATCTTCACCTCGCCGGGGCCGGCGCGGGGCTCGGGCCGGTCGGTGAGCTCCAATCCCGCGGCCGCGCCGCTCTTGTAGAGCGCCCTCACACGGGTTCGCCGAGCAATGCATCGACAAACTGTTCGGGATCGAACGGTGCCAGGTCGTCTGCGCCCTCGCCGAGCCCGACGAGCTTCACCGGCACGCCGAGCTCGCGCTGGACGCTTATCACGATTCCACCGCGGGCCGTCCCGTCGAGCTTGGTGAGCACGATGCCAGTGACGTCGACGACCTCGGTGAACACCCGTGCCTGGGTGAGGCCGTTCTGCCCGGTGGTCGCGTCCAGGACGAGGAGGGTCTCGTCGACCGGGCCTTGCCGCTCAACGATGCGTTTGACCTTTCCCAACTCGTCCATCAACCCCACCTTCGTGTGCAGCCGGCCGGCGGTGTCGATCAGGACGGCATCGACCTTGCGCTCCGAGCCGCGTTTGACTGCATCGAAGGCAACGCTGGCAGGGTCGCCGCCTTCGGGACCGCGCACGGTCTCTGCCCCGACGCGTTCTCCCCACGTCTGGAGCTGATCGGCCGCGGCGGCCCGGAACGTGTCCGCAGCGCCCAGCAGGACAGTGCGCCCATCGGCTACCAGCACGCGGGCCAGCTTGCCGCAGGTCGTGGTCTTACCGGTGCCGTTGACGCCGACGACCAGGACCACGGCCGGGCGATCGGCCGTGGGCACCGTGTGCAGTGAACGGTCGAGACCCGGGAGAAGCGCCGTGACGAGCTCATCGGCCAGCAGGGCCCTCAGCTCCCCCTGGGAACGCGTGCCGAGCACCTGCGTCCGCACCCGCAAGCGCCCGACGATATCGGCGGTGGCGCTGACACCGACATCGGCCGTGAGCAGTGCTTCCTCGACGTCGTCCCAGGCCGCCTCGTCGAGATTCTCCCTCGACAGCACCGAGAGCAGGCCACGGCCCAAGCCGGACTGGGAGCGGGCCAGACGGGACCGCAGTCGCAGCAACCGGCCCGCCGTGGGCTCCGGTGTATCGAAAGCCTGCTCCCCCGCAACCGTGCCGGCGAGCTCGCCAGAGACGGCTTCCGGTGCCCCCCGAGCCGGTGCCCCCCGAGCCGGTGCCGCCTGACCCGGTGCGGCCTGACCCGGTGCCGCAGAAGCCGGTGCCGCCTGAGCGGGTGCCGCGGGCGCCGGTACCGCGCGTTCGGCCCAACGGCCTCGCCGGCGTGGCACGACGAGCGCCGCGGTAGCGAACAGAGCGACCGCCACGACGGCGAGCGCTATCCAGAGGTACATCACGTGGTCATCCTCGCAGTGCGCGGCTACCGCGGGTGCGGCTGGCCCCGACCCGTTGGGCCAGCGTCAGGTTGTACTGACCAGACCGCCGGTCTGCCATAGCGCCCACGGCACATTCCAGTCGCCGTACCCCTGGCCGAGCTGCATCCTGCCGCCGTTGGCGTTGGGATACTGGACGACGTCGCCAATCTCGAGGATGCCGTAAAGCTTTTGGGCGTCCGCGGGCAGCATGTTCGTGCACCCGTTCGAAGAGTCGACGCCGTTCTCGATGTTGGAGATGTTCCACGGCGCCGAGTGCAGGTACTCGCCGTCATAGGTCAGCCGCTGGGTGTATTTGACGCCGCACTCGTAGTAACCCGGGCCACGCATGCAGATGCTGGCGCCCTTCTCCATGATGATCTTCGTGCCGGCGCGGGTGCGTGTGTCGGGGGCGCCGAGCGAGACCGGAAAGGTGCCGACGTTCGTGCCGTCACTGGTCAGGGTCAGGTGGTGGGTGACATCGTCTACTACCGCGATGTTCGCCTTACCCGTCGCGAAATCGAGGGTCAGGCTGTCGTCATAGGCCAGCCCGGTGCCGGCAGACAGGCCCTTGATCGGCATGCCGACATGAATGGTCGCGTGGGCCGGCCAGAAGTTCTGCAGGCGGAAGTGTCCCTCGACGGGATAGCCCGCGAAGGCTGCGGACGTCTCGAAGTACCAGGCGCCTGTTGCCGCCGTTCCGTTCACGGTCACGGTGGTGGCCCGCTGCAGCGCCGCGGCGCTGGTGATGCGCTTTGAGAAGTAGGCAATGATCGGCATGCCGACGCCGACGGTGGTGTTGTCGGCATTGGTCAGCTTCACGTGGACCGGTGCGCCTGGGGCGGCAGCGGAGGTGGCAGCACTCGAGGACCCGCTCGCGGATCCACTCGAGGCGCCCGATGAGCTCGACGCACCAGGGCTCGTGGAAGCGGAACTCGCTTTGCTTCCGCTGCCGCTGCTAGAGGTGCTGCAGGCTGAAATCATCAAACCGACTACGGCCACCATCGCGGCGAGGGCTAGAACAGATCGGGTTCGTCGTCGCGGCAAGTTCACGCTCTCATCGTACGGGACGCCACTGACCGTCCTGCCCCGATCACGTCACCGCAGCCGCCGTATCAGCCTCTCTGCGGCGCTGCCGTCAGTGCGAGGTGGCCAGCGCCTCACCCTCGGCATCGCGCAGTCGCTGACTGATCACCTGCGTGACCCCGTCGCCCCGCATGGTGACGCCATAGAGGGCGTCGGCTATCTCCATGGTCCGCTTCTGGTGCGTGATGATGATGATCTGGCTGCTCGTACGCAGTTGCGCGACCAGCGCGATGAGCCGTCCCAGGTTGGTGTCATCGAGCGCGGCCTCCACCTCATCCAGCACGTAGAACGGGCTGGGGCGGGCGCGGAATATCGCGACGAGGAGCGCAACCGCCGTGAGCGAGCGCTCGCCGCCGGACAGCAAGGACAGCCGCTTGACCTTCTTTCCCGGTGGCCGCGCTTCGACGTCGATGCCGGTCATCAGCATGTCGTCCGGTTCGGTCAACACCAGACGGCCTTCACCGCCCGGAAACAGGGTCGCGAACACGATCTCGAACTCTCGCGCGACGTCTTGGTATGCGCTGGTGAAGACCTCGAGGATGCGCTCGTCCACCTCCCGGATAACCGTAAGCAGGTCACGCCGGGTCGCCTTGAGGTCTTCCAGCTGTGTCGACAGGAACTGATGGCGCTCCTCGAGCGCGGCGAACTCCTCCAGAGCCAGCGGGTTCACCTTGCCCAGGAGCGCCAAATCGCGTTCGGCCCGCGCGGCTCGCTTCTCCTGGGTCGGCCGATGGAACGGGCCGGGTTGGGGCGCGACGACATCCTCGCCGCGCTCGCGGGCCTGCTCGTATTCCGATACCTCGATCGCACTCGGGGGGCACAACTGGTCGGGGCTGTACTCCGCGACGAGTGCCTCGACCTCGACGCCGTACTCCTGCGCCGAGCGCAGCTCGAGTTGCTCGATGCGCAGCCGTTGCTCGGCCCTGACGATCTCGTCCCGGTGCACAGCGTCGGTAAGGCGTCCGAGTTCCTCGGCGAGTTCCCGCGTTCGCCCGCGCAGCGTCAGCAGCTCCCCCTCGCGGACCACCCGCTCGTGCTGCGCCGCGTCGCGTTCGGCCACGGCCGCGACGAGCGACTCAGCGATCCGGTCGAGGACCTGCATCGCCGCATCCCGCACGGCGGCGGCGACAACCGAACCACGAGCCCGCGCCTCACGCGCCTGGAGCTGCCGTTGCCGAGCGGCCCGCTCCACCTCGGCAGCCCGAAGCAACTGGTCCGCGCGGCCGGACACCGCCCGTACCCGTTCCTCGCCGGTACGCACCGCCAGGCGGGCCTCCATCTCAGCCTGCCGAGCCTGCCCGACGCGAGCCTGCAGACTGTCGCGTACGTCGGTGTCCGGTTCGGCTGGTTCATCGGCTTGCGCCTCGGCCAGGTGCAGGCGCTCTTCGAGCTCAGACAGTCCCGCCAGGTCGCGGTCCCGGGCATCTTTGGCCTCGGCCCGAGCGACATCCAGTCGGTGTGCCTCGGCACTGGCCGAGCGCGCCTCCTGTCCCAACTCGGCCAGCTGCTCCGCGACCGCCGACAGCTTGGCATCTGACTCGTGCAACGCAATGAGCGCTGCCCTGACCTCGGCCTCGCAGGCCTCGGCCACATCGCGCGCCTCGCTGAGCTGGGCATGAAGGCGATCGTGCCGCGAGGCGGCCTCGTCCGCCTTCTGCTGCGCCTCATCGACGGCGGCCCGGATCTCGATCGCACTGGGGGTGGAGGAGGATCCACCGGCCGACCATCTCGTACCGAGAACGTCGCCGATCAGGGTCACGGCGCGCACCTCGGGATGATCGGTGACCAGGCTGTGCGCCGAGGCCAGGTCTGCAACCAGCGCCACCCGATCTAGCGCTGCTTCCACCGCCGCGCGCACACTCTCCGGCGTCCGGACCAGATCGACGGCCCACGCCGCGTCGGCCGGCAATGCCGGCCACCTGCGCCGGTCCAGCTCCGATGATCCGCCGCCGACGAGCAGACCTACGCGACCGCCGTCGGAGTCCTTCAGCAATTCGAGCGCGCTGACCGCATCGCCGGCGGACGACACGGCAACGGCGTCGGCAACCGATCCCAGCGCCGCGGCGAGCGCGGCCTCACAACCCGGATCAACGGTCAGCAAGGCGGCCACCGAGCCCAGCACGCCGGGAAGCCGCGAGCCCGCCGCGAGCAGCGCGCCGGCGCCGTCCTTGGTGGTGAGTCCCATGGCGAGCGC
Organism: Actinomycetota bacterium; assembly: GCA_030775825.1. GTDB lineage: Bacteria > Actinomycetota > Actinomycetes > Mycobacteriales > Jatrophihabitantaceae > JALYIL01. The sequence continues at coordinate 65,423 of JALYIL010000116.1, read as the reverse complement.
ATCGGCGCGGGCTGCCCAGGTCGAGCGCTCGCGTTCGGCCTCGCGTTCGCTCTGGGCTAGGTCCCGTACTCGGGCACTGGTGGACTCGAAGGCGGAGACCGCCGTTTCATGGCGCTCGTCGAGGCCGAGCTCGCCCTCGTCGAGAATGCCGACCTCTGCGTGTAGAGCGCTGAGCGCAGCCTCGGCGCGGGCTGCTCGCTCGCGGGCGTCAGTCGATGCGGCAGTGAGCCTGGCGATCTCGTCGCCGCCGGCGCTGGCCCGCGAGCGCAACGCGTTGACCTGGCCCATGAGCTTGGCCAGGCCCTCCCGACGATCCGCTACCGCCCGCGCCGCGGCCACCAGCGCGCGCTCGGCCTGAGCCAGTTCCGACTCGAGTTCCTGGCGCTTGCCCACGACCTGGGTCAGGGCCGCGTGCGAGGCGGCCAGGACCGCTTCGAGCTGAGCCTCCTCGCCCCGGATCTGTTCAGCCTCTGCCTCCATCGCTTCGGGTTCTCGGCCGGCAGGCGCCGGCTCGGGCTCCTCGGCCAGGTGCCTGGCCCGCTCGGCGGCCAGCGAGGCCAATCCGCGAACCCGCTCCTCGAGAGCTGACAGGCGGTACCAGGTCTCCTGGGTCCGGGCGACGAGCGGAGCGTCGGCCGCCACCGCTTGCTCGAGTTCGGTCTCTCGCGCCCGCGCCTGCTCGAGCGCCGCCTCGACTTCGGCCCTATGCGCCCGGATCGTTTCCTCGTCGGCGACTTCGCGGTCCAGTTGTGAGCGCAGCGCGAGCAGGTCATCGGCCAGCAGGCGCAGCCTCGAGTCGCGCAACTCAGCCTGCACACCGGCGGCCCGTCGCGCGATCTCGGCCTGCTTGCCCAGGGGCTTGAGCTGACGGCGGAGCTCGCCGGTCAGGTCCGTGAGCCGGGTCAGATTGGCCTGCATCGACTCGAGTTTGCGTAGGGCCTTCTCTTTCCGTTTGCGATGCTTGAGGACTCCGGCAGCTTCCTCGATGAACCCGCGCCGATCCTCCGGGCGCGCCTGTAGCACGGAGTCCAGCTGGCCCTGCCCCACGATGACGTGCATTTCGCGTCCGATGCCGGAGTCCGAGAGCAGCTCCTGGATGTCCAGCAGCCGGGCGCCTTCACCGTTGATCTCGTACTCGCTCGTTCCCTCGCGAAACATCCGCCGGGTAATCGACACCTCGGTGTAATCGATGGGAAGGGCGTTGTCGGCGTTGTCGATCGTCAGGGTCACCTCGGCTCGGCCCAGTGGGGGCCGTCCCGCTGTGCCGGCGAAGATGACGTCTTCCATCTTTCCGCCGCGCAACGCTTTCGCGCCCTGCTCGCCCAGCACCCACGCGATCGCGTCGACCACGTTGCTCTTGCCCGATCCGTTCGGTCCGACGACGGCCGTGATGCCGGGCTCGAAGCGCAGCGTCGTGGCGGACGCAAACGACTTGAAACCTCGCAGCGTCAACGATTTCAGGTGCACGAGACTCCCGGATCAGGTATTCGGCGCAGCGCGGCAACGCCACCAACGCTTTCCGGAAACGTATCGCGGGCGACTGCCCGCGGGTAACTCAGGTGAGCGCGGGCTCGGCTGCCCGAGCGATCTGGTGCAGCTCGAGGTCGATCTCGACGTGCGTGCCGTCGCGCAGCTCCGCCACCTGCGCCTCCAGATCCGCGACCCGGCGTCGCAGTCGTACCACTTCCAGTGCGAGGGCCTGATCCGTGCCGTTGCCTACGTAGCCGAGCAGAGCGCGCGCCATGTGAGGGGACCCTTCAGTTCACCTGGGGTCTGGGTCGGTTCTCGCGGGTTCACGTGCTCCCGGCCGACCCAGACGGATGGGCTGTTGTCGACGCAGCGGGAGGGCGCCGTAGCGACACACTGAGCGAGGCCCCCGCCGGGTCATCCAATGGTTGCACCATGGTAACGAAGGGTCAACAACTCGGCGGCAAATAGTCCGATTTGATCAAGTTACGGGGCCGCCGATCGGCACGCCGATCGATCAACAGCCACGCAGCGGCGGATACCAGCCCGGCAGATCATGAGCGGCGCCGAGGCGGGCGCTGACACGACGGGCAGAAGAAACTGGATCGGTTCATGAACGCCGCCCGCCGTATCGGCGTGCCGCACCGCGGGCAAGCCCCACCCGCCCGGCCGTAGACAGCGAGCGAGCGGCTGAAGTAGCCACTCTGGCCGTTGACGTTCACGTAGAGCGCATCGAACGACGTGCCGCCAGCGGACACAGCTTCGCCAAGCACCGCGCGCACCTGGCCGAGAAGGGCGCCGAGAACCGCACGGCTCAGGTTTCGAGTCAACCGGTCGCCATGCACCTGCGCCCGCCACAAGGCCTCGTCCGCGTAAATGTTGCCGATGCCGGATATGAGCGTCTGATCCAGCAGCGCTCGCTTGATGGGCGAATTTCGGCGCCGGGCACTGTCGAGGAACCCTGCGTCGTCGAACGCGGGATCCATTGGATCACGTGCGATATGGATGAGCCGCTCGGGGATGAGGCCACCGTTTCCTGCGGGGACCAGGCGGTCGAGCATCATCGATCCGAACGTTCGCTGGTCGACGAAGCGCAGCTCGGGACCTCCGTCGGCGAAGCCGATCCGAACGTGCAGGTGTCGCTCGTCTGGAGTGTCACCCGGGCGAACGAGCAACTGGCCGCTCATTCCCAGGTGTGCCACCAGCGCCTCTTCGCGCTGCAGCGGCAGGCCTGAATCCGGCGGCAGGCCTGAATCCGACGGCAGGCCTGGTCCGAGCGGCAGCCAGAGATACTTGCCCCGCCGGAGCGCAGCCCTCACGCGCCGCCCGACCAGCCGAGCCCGCAGGTCGCTCGGGCCCGATAGATGCCTGCGAACGGCACGTGGGTGACCGATCTCGACGTCGGACACCGTTCGACCCACGATCCACCTCTGCAGACCCTCGCGAACCGTCTCGACCTCGGGCAGCTCAGGCATCGGGCTTCTCGATCAGCGTCGGCGCCACTGCTGGGGTCAGGACGCTTGTGGGTCGGGGGCGGAGGCGACTCGCCGGTCGTTTGCCATGATGGCGCGCCATGCCGTTTCGGCGGCAGCCTGCTCGGCTTCTTTCTTGCTGCGTCCGGTGGACGCAGAGAAGGTCTCGCCTGCGACGTTGGCTCGCGCCGTGAACGTCTTCGCGTGATCGGGACCTTCAGAGGCCATCACGTACTCCGGTACGCCGAGGCCTCGTTCGGCGGTCAGTTCCTGCAGGCTCGTCTTCCAGTCGAGGCCAGCGCCGCTGTTGGCAACGTCGTCCATCAAGGTGTCGAAGAGGGCGTGGATCACCCGGCTGGCCACGTCCAGGCCGTGCTCGAGATACACCGCGCCAAGGACCGCTTCGACCGTGTCAGCCAGGATGCTCGACTTGTCGCGACCCCCCGTGACTTCCTCGCCACGGCCGAGCCGGATGTAGGCACCGAGGCCACGGGGACACATCCCGCGGGCGATGTCGGCTAGGGCCCGCATATTGACGATCGACGCGCGAAGTTTCGCGAGCTTTCCTTCGGCGAGATCCGGATGGTCTCGATACAACGCCTCGGTGATGACGATGCCGAGCACGGCATCGCCGAGGAACTCGAGGCGCTCGTTGTGTGGGAGGCCGCCGTATTCGTAGGCATAAGAGCGGTGCGTCAGGGCGCGCCGAAGCAGACTGGCATCGACCGTGACGCCGAGGACGTCGGTGAGTTCTGCCTGGTCTGCTGGATCGGGTAGGGCCGCCACGCCGTCAGACCGCGAGAACCTGCTTGCCGTCGTACTGCCCGCAGTTGGTGCACGCGGTGTGCGGCAGCTTCATCTGTCCACAGGCGCGGTTCGGGCAGGCAACCAGGGTCGGCGCAGTGGTTTTCCATTGCGAGCGGCGGGACCGGGTGTTGCTGCGCGACATCTTCCGCTTCGGAACGGCCACGTCGGTTCTCCTGACTAGTCGAGCTGATCGGATGGTGCAGGTGACTCTGAGCTGTTCGCGCCGGTGCCCGAGTTGGCCGCGTCGGTGAACGCTGCCAGCGCCGCCCAGCGCGGGTCGAGCAGGTCGTGCGTGTGCCCCGGGGGCAAATCGTCGAAGCGTGCCCCGCAGGTGGGGCACAACCCGGCGCAGTCCGGTTGACACAGCGGAGTCCACGGCAAGCCTAGGACCACCGCATCGCGCACCACCGGCTCGAGATCGAGCAGATCCTTCTCGAGCCGATGAACCTCGTCCTGCTCTGTTGTCTCGTCGGTGACGCTGTCCGGATAGGCGAACAGTTCACAGATTTCAACCGTGAGCACATCGTCGACCGGGTCGAGGCACCGCCCGCACTCACCGGTGAGCGGTCCGGTGACCGTGCCCGTGACGAGCACGCCCTCGGTCACCGACTCGAGCCGGATGTCAAGTGCGAGCGGAGCGCCTTGCGGTACTCCGACGATGTCCAGGACCAACCCCGTAGGCGCGGGAACACTACGCCGATACTCGCGCATCGAGCCCGGCCGGCGACCCAGCTCCCTGACGTCGAAAACGTAGAGACTGCGCGCGTGGGCACGGTGCTGCTTCGGTGTGATGTTCTCAGGCATACGAAGACGGCCCTGATTCGGATGAGGCCATCGTCGAGCTTAGCTGAATGCCGTGCTCAGCCCGAAATCGGCGGTTCTGGCTCAGCGGCGGCCCTGTTGCCGGCGGCTCGGCGTCGAGCCAGCGCCGCCCGACCCTGCTCGGCCGTGCCGGCGGCCTTCTGCAGCGTCTCGGCGAGTTCGGCCAGAGTGCGGTCGGCGTAGTCCTCGGCGTCGGAGGTGAGCTTCGCCGCATAGGCCGCGGCCTGCTCATGCAGCACCGCGACACCGCGTTCGGCGTCCGCCCGCGCGGAATCCTGATAGCCGGCCGCCTCGGCGCGTAGCTCGGCGGCCGCCTGCGTCGCCGCCTGGTGGATCCCCGTCGCCGACACCAGGTGGGCGTGTTCGGCCCGGCCGGCCTCGACGATCTCGTGAGCGTGCACCTCGGCTTCATTAACCATCACGTTGGCGTGCTCGCGCGCTTCGCTCAGCAGCGCCTGCACCTGTGCCTGTGCAGCAGTGCGTACGGCTTCGGCCTCGTCCCGGGCGGCATGCAACAGCTTGTCGCGCTCGAGAAGGATGCGCCGGGCCTCCTGCATCTCCGGCGGCATCGTTTCACGCAGTGCGTCGAGCAGGTCGAGCATGCGCTCCCGGGGCACCACGATCGACGCGGACATCGGGACTGTCCGCGCCGTCTCGACCAACTCGACGAGTTCGGTGAGCAATTCGTCGGTACGCCGCAGTGCCTGGTCGGTCACGGCATCACCGTGTCCACCGTGTCACCGGGTGGTCGCAGCGCGCTCGATGAGTCGCTTCAGCACGTTGGCCGGAACCAGTTCGGACACGTCTCCGCCCCATTTGGCGATCTCTTTGACCAGGCTCGACGCGAGAAAGCTGTACTCGGGATTCGTGGGCATGAAGAGCGTGTCAATGCCGGCGAGGCCCCGGTTCATCTGGGCCATCTGCAGCTCGTAGTCGAAGTCACTCACCGCGCGAAGCCCCTTCACGATCACGGGTACGTCGTGGGATCTGCAGTAGTCCACGACGAGGCCTTCGAAGGTATCGATCTGCACGTTGCCGTAGGGCGCCGTCACTTCTTGCAGCATCTCGCGGCGTTCGGCGACGGTGAACAGACTCGACTTCGACTGGTTGACGAACACCGCCACGATCAGCTCGTCGTACAACTGCGCAGCGCGTCCGATGATGTCGAGGTGCCCGTTCGTGACAGGGTCGAACGATCCGGGACAGATTGCTCGCCGGGTAGGGACGACGCGCGCCGGCGGTCCGGCGTCAACTGCGCTGTTCATCGTCGGCGACCGTACCAAAGTGCACCCTCTCCATAGCGCTTGTGTTTCATCGCCTCGATGGACTCCGGCCACAGGGGTTGCGGGCCCCGCGCCGACCTTTCCACGACGACGACCGCGTGTTCGGCCAACCACGGTGGCTCCGCCAGTGTGGTGAGAAGGACACCGAGTTGCTGCTCGCCGAAGGCGTACGGCGGATCGGCGAACACGAGATCGAACGGCTGGTCCGCTCCTCCGGCCACCAGGTAGGTCGCCGCGGGTCGCCGGTGCACCTGTGCCCCGCCCAGACCGACGGCGTCGATGTTGTGGCGGAGAACCTCGCACGCTGCGCGATCTGACTCCACGAACGTCGCCGAGGCCGCCCCTCGGGACAACGCCTCCAGGCCGACGGCTCCACTGCCTGCGAACAGATCTAGCATCCGGACGCCTTCGATGTCGATGAGTTCGACGAGCGAGCTGAACATCGCCTCGCGGGCCCGGTCCGACGTGGGACGTGTGCCGCGCGCCGGCACCGCCAGGCGTCGGCCTTTGGCGACCCCTCCGACGATGCGCATCATGGCGGCGGCCCGTTCATGCCTTCTCCAGGTAGCCCGTTCATGCCTTCTCCAGGTACTCAGCCTGCTCTTCGGCAACCAGGTCGGCGACTTGGACGCCGAGCAGTGGGTGATACAGGAGATCGGGGTCAGCGGCGATCAGATCCGATGCCTCACCGCGCGCCGCGACGATGAGATCCTCGTCGCGCAGCAGCGACAGCAAGCGCAGTTGTGAGCGCGACCCGGACTGCCTGGCGCCCAGCACATCGCCTTCGCGCCGCTGCTCGACATCCAGCCTGGCGAGCTCGAAGCCGTCGGCGGTCGCGGCGACAGCCTCTAGGCGCGCGCGCGCGGGCGAGTCCGCTGGCGCGTTGGTGACCAGCAGGCACACGCCGGGCCGTGGGCCGCGGCCTACCCGCCCACGAAGCTGGTGCAGTTGCGACACCCCGAACCGTTCGGCGTCCAGAACGGTCATCACGACCGCATTGGGCACATCGACGCCGACCTCGATGACTGTCGTCGCCACCAGCACATCGAGCCTTCCGGCCGCGAATTCGCTCATCACGCGATCCTTCTCGTCCGGGGCAAGCCGGCCGTGGAGCGCGGCGACCTCGAGCCCGGCGAGCGGGCCGGCGGTCAGCATCTCGTATGTGTTGATCACTGCCGCCGTAGGACGGCCCTTGCCGGCCAACGCGCCTGCGGCCGGCACGTCGACATCAGCGGGCACGTCGTCAGCGTCCATATCGATCTCCGCGCCACCGTCACCGATGCGAGGGCACACGATGAAGGCCTGGTGGCCGGCCGCGACCTCTTCCCGGATGCGCTGCCAAGCACGCTCGAGCCAAGCTGGCCGCTCCGGCAACGGGATCACTGTCGTCGATACCGGTGAGCGGCCGACCGGCATCTCGGTGAGCGTCGAGGTCTCCAGGTCACCGAACACCGTCATAGCGACGGTACGAGGAATGGGCGTCGCTGTCATCACAAGCAGGTGCGGGGGCTGTCTTGACTTGCTGCGTAAGGCATCGCGTTGCTCGACACCGAAGCGGTGTTGCTCATCGATCACCACAAGGCCGAGGTCTGCGAAGCTGACATTCTGCTGGATCAGCGCGTGGGTGCCAACCACGATGCCCGCCGCACCGCTGGCCGCATCCAGGAGTGCGGCTTTGCGCGCGGGCGCCGGCAGCGAGCCCGTCAGCAGTGCGACGCGGGTGGCGTGCTCCAGGGACCCGCCGAGGCGGCCGGCGTGGGCCAAGGGCCCGAGGAGTGTCTCGATCGACCGGGCGTGCTGCTGCGCAAGCACTTCGGTGGGCGCGAGCAACGCAGCCTGGCCGCCGGCATCAACCACTTGCAGCATCGCTCGCAGGGCGACGACCGTCTTGCCTGATCCGACCTCGCCTTGCAGCAGGCGATGCATCGGGTGCGCGGCATTCAGCTCGGCCTCGAGCACGTCACCGATGTCGAGCTGGCCGCGGGTCAACGTAAACGGGAGCTGAGCCTCGAACTTGCTGCGCAGTCCCTCCTCGACTGGAGGTCTGGCGATCGCCGGGTTGCGCATCGCGGCGGCTCGCCGCTGGGCCAAGGCAAGCTGGACGCCCAGCGCTTCGTCCCAGGCAAGCCGCCGGCGCGCCGCGTACCAAGCGTCGCGGGTCTCGGGCCGGTGCATGGATCTGATCGCCGCGTCGAAACCCACCAGGCCGTGCCGGGCCACGATCTCGAGCGGTACAGGGTCCGGAAGAGGATCGAGGTGTTCCAGAATGAGGCCCACGGCCTTGGACATCGTCCAGGTGCGAACTTCCTTGGTCGCCGGGTAGACCGGGATCAAGGCCCCGGCGTACCCGTCGGCCTCGTACTGATCCAGGGCGCCGTCATGATCACCACGTAGCAGCAGGTACTCCGGGTGGGCCAGCTGCCGGCGTCCGTTGAAGATCCCGACCTTTCCAGAGAACAGCCCGCGCACACCAGGAACCAACTCCTTCGCGCGCCAGAGGTTGCGACTGCCGAAGAACACGAGGTCCAAGCTCCCGCGGCCGTCGCCGACGACGACCACGAGCCGCTGCCCTTTCGGGTTGGACCTAGGGTGCCCGCGTGGGCCGAAAGCGTCGCTTCTGTGAACCTCGGCCAGCACGGTTACGTCGTCGTCGATCCGTAGCGAGGCGAGGTCGGTCAGTTCGCCGCGCTCGGCCAGTCGCCGCGGATAGTGCCGCAGGAGATCCCCGACGGTTCGCATGCCGAACGCCTTGTCGAGCAACAGGGCGACGCGGCCGACAACCTCATCGAGCCGTGACTGCAGGGTGATCATTCGACACCAATGATGACCGGGTAGTTGGACTGGTCGCCCGCGTAAACGGTGACCTCGGTGAGCGGGGCCCGGTCGCGGACGTGCTGGCGAATCAGATCACCCATGCCGGTGGGTGCATCGATGCCCACGAGCACGGTCATCATCTCCGCCCCCACGCCTAGCAGCCGGTCGGTGAGAGCGAACACGACGGCCACGACGCCGCGGCCGATTTCGACGACATCCCCGTCGATGAGGCCCAGGACATCACCGGGTTGACATATGCCGATCGATGTCAGCGATTCACGCTCGGCGACGGCGACCTCCGCGTAGCGCGTTGCCGCCGCGGCTTCGGCCATCGCTACGACGTCGTCATCGAAGCGGCGCGAGGGGTCATGCACCGCGACAGCCGCGAGCCCCTGCACGGGCGAGTGGGTCGGCACCACGGTGACGCGGGTGCCGCTTGCACGCGCCAGCTCGGCGGCTGCCTCGGCGACCCCGGCGACCTTCGAGGCGTTCGGGAGCAGCACCACCTCGGCCGCGCCGGTGGCGCGGACCGCAGTCAGTACCTGCGCAGTGGTCGGCGAGGGGCCACCGACGACGCGCACCCCTTCGGCTTCGAACAGGTGCGCCAACCCTTCACCGGGTGCGACGGCGACTACGGCAACGACCGACGGCACCGCAGCTTCGGCGTTGGCCGCGATCAGGTCGCCAAAGTGCGTCACGCTTATCTTGCGCGGCCGGCCGGCCTCCATCCCCGCTTCGATGGCGGCACCCACGTCGTCGACGTGTGCATGGACGTTCCACGTCCCGTCCCCGGTGCCTACCACCGCGATCGAGTCACCGAGACAGGCGAGAGTGGCGCGCAACGCGATGACTGAGTCCGCGTCGGCGTCGAGAAGGTACTGAACCTCGAATTCGAACTCTTCGCTGCCCGTCTCGCGCGCGGGGTGTGTTGAGGGGTCGCCGCGCCTTGACGGGTCGCCGCGCCTTGACGGGTCGCCGCGCCTTGACTGGTCGCCGCTCGGCGAGACCGATGTTTCGCCGGTGACAGTTCGGGCGAGTCCCTCGAGCACGAGAACCAATCCGCGGCCGCCGGCATCGACCACGCCGGCCGACGCGAGCGCCTCGAGCTGCCCTGTGGTGCGAGCCAGAGCCTGGTCGGCTGCCGCGGCCGCGCAGCGGACCAGCGCCGCCAAAGTCCCATCCTCGGGCACCGCATCGGCCGCGGCCCGGGCGACGGTGAGGATCGTGCCGTCGACGGGCGCCGCCACGGCTTGTCTGGCCTGCACTGCCCCGAGACGCAAACCGGTTGCGAGAGCCTCCGCGTCCAACGCGTCGTAGTCATCCGCGGCGTCGGCGAGGCCACGCAGGATCTGCGACAAGATCACGCCGGAGTTGCCGCGCGCTCCCATGACCGCTCCGCGCGCCAGAGCGTGCAACGCGGCGCCCGCTGTCTGGCTGCCGTCCGCGCGCAGCGCCTCGTCCGCGCAGACCATCGTCGCCGCCATGTTGGTGCCCGTATCGCGGTCGGGCACCGGGTAGACGTTCAACGCGTCAATTTCGGCCTGGTGGGCGTGCAGGCTTTCGACCGCGACGCGGCTCCAGCGGCGGACGGCATCGGCGTCGAGCGCCTGCAGCACGTTTGCCCCCTCTGGTCGGCTGGCCCAGATCAGCCGGATTCCGATCGCCGCAGAATACTGGCAGCAGCGGCGGGAACAGCCGCCAAGCACAAGCCGAGGGTCGCGCCGTGACGCCCGGCGGGCGTTTGGCCGTGCGGGCGCGCAACGGCTAAACTGCTCAGGTTGCCCGGCGGCTGGCCGGCGGCCGATCACTTTCCCACGCGCACGGCGTGGAAGTCGAACAAGGAGGCCATAGTGGCCAACGTCTGCGATGTCTGCGGCAAGGGGCCCGGCTTCGGCATGTCCGTTTCGCACTCCCACCGTCGTACCCACCGCCGCTGGAACCCGAACGTGCAGAAGGTTCGGGCCCTCATCGCGCCCGGCACCCACCGCCGTCTCACGGTGTGCACCTCATGCCTGAAGGCCGGGAAGGTCGTTCGCGGCTGAGGCCGCGCGTCGGCCTCTGCTCCGTTCCGAGATTTATCCGATGGCTTTGCCGTAGAACAGCGCGCCCGGATGGCTGGCGTAGTGGCCGAATCCGTCGACGGGCGAGTAGCCGCTCGATTCGTAGAGCGCGATGGCCTCAGGCTGCTGGTTCCCGGTGTTCAGGACGACCTGATCGGCGCCCGCGGCTCGGGCCGTGGCCTCGAGTTCGGCCAGGATGAGGCGCGCAAGGCCCCGCCGGCGTGCAGCGGCAACCACGAACATTCGCTTGATCTCAACTGCCGCGCCACCCTGGCCGCGGTTGATCCTGCGCCAGCCGCCCGTTGCCACTGCCTCACCGTCCAGTAGGCCGAGGAGGAACAACCCGCCTGGCGGGTCGAACTCCCCCGGCACGACGGCGGCTTCGTCGAGGCCGCCGTAGCGGGTCAGGTATTCGGCCTGAACGGCGGCGACGAGCTGGGCAACCACGGGGTCCGCATACGAGCGTGCTTCGACCCGGAACTCCACCGTGCTCAGCTTATCTTCAGCGACTGACGCACTGTCAGCGGAAGTGTTCGTGGCCGCCGACGGGCCAGCTCCGGCCGTCGACGCGCACCCCCGCGCCCGCGGTGACGGCGCCGATCGCGGTCCACGTGTCGGGAAGGCCGGCGCCGGGAGGAAAGGTTGCGACCAGCGCGTAGTCGTCCCCGCCGGTGAGGACCCAGGTCAACGGGTCGACGTTGAGGGCTGCCCCGACCTCGGTGATCTTCGATGGGATCGCTATGCGTGCCGCCGTCAGGTCGATGCGGACCCCGCTGGCCTGGGCGATGTGCCCGAGGTCCGCGACGAGCCCGTCGCTGACATCGGTCATCGCCGTCGCACCTTGCTCGGCCGCGATCAGCCCTTGCCGGTATGGCGGCTCGGGACGCCGGTGAGCGCTTACGACTTGGACCGGCGAACGGAAGCCGCGGCTGAGCACGGCCAGCCCGGCCGCGGCCCACCCGAGCCGGCCGGTCACCGCGACGACATTGCCGGCCCGTGCGCCATCGATCCGCACGGGCGATCGACCCTGCAAGTCGCCGAGGGCAGTCATGGCAAGGGTGATTTCAGCGCTCGCCGTGACGTCGCCGCCGACAATGGCCGCGTCCACCTCGCTGCACTCCTCGCGCAAGCCTGCGACGAGGCCGTCCACCCACTCGACGGGCAGCTCCCCGGGAGCGGCAAAGCCGACCAGCAGCGAGGTCGGAACGGCGCCCATGGCGACGATGTCCGCGAAGCACCGCGCTGCCGCCTTGTGGCCGATGTCGGTCGCCGTCGACCAGTCACGCCGAAAGTGGCGATGCTCGACCATCAGGTCGGTTGACACCACAACCCGACCGTCCCCGGCCGCGACGACCGCAGCGTCGTCACCGGGGCCAACAAGGGTCGAAGCCACCGGCGCCAGCCCGGATGTGACGCGCTTGATTAGCCCGAACTCGCCCAGCTCTGAAACGGTGATGTCCTTCGCCTTTCATGATGAGCAGCGGTGAACGCCGGCTAGACGCCGCCCGAGCGACCCGGCTAGACGCCGCCCGAGAGACATCGTCCCGCACCGGCGAAAGCTGCCTGCGCTAGGTTCTACCGGTCCGGGTTGCTCATCGATGAGAGGACACGCACATGGCCGTCAATGCCTACATTCTGATCCAGACCGAGGTTGGCAAAGCAGCGGCCGTCGCCCAGGAGATCGGGGGGCTCAAGGGCGTCGCGATCGCCGAAGACGTCACCGGCCCCTACGACGTCATCGTGCGCGCCGAGGCGCGGTCGATGGACGAGCTGGGCAAGCTCGTCGTGGCCAAGGTGCAGGCGGTCCACGGCATCACGCGCACGCTGACCTGCCCCGTCGTACACCTTTGATCCGGGGGCAGACCGATCGACCCAGTACACCGGCGGGCGGCCCTCATCGCCACGGCCGTGACGGTTCCCCTCGTAGTCATCGTCGGCCTGTTTCTCGGACACGCCCAGCAGAAGAAGGCCACCCAGCCACTCATTAGTGGGGGCGCGCTCGCGTTAAGCCCTATCACGGTCGCGGCGCCGCCTCCGAACGCTGCAGCCGACCAACCATGCACCACGGTGCTCGGCGCCCTGCCGATCACGCTGTCCGGCCTGTCCGGGCGTCCAGCCCGTTCGACGTGGACCTATGTGGCCGCTTGGGGCGATCCGGCTGTGGTGCTCCGCTGCGGCATACCGCGCCCCTCAGCGCTGACGCCGGGAAGTTCGGCTCAGACCGTCGGCATCGACGGCGTCTATTGGCTGCCGGCGGCACTGAAGAACGTCACCGTGTGGACCGCGGTCGACCGTGCCGTCTACATCGAGGTGAGCGTTCCCAAGTCATATGCGCAGCCGCCCCTGGCGCCGGTATCCGATGCGATCGCCCGGGCGCTGCCTGCGGTGTGCGTGGTGGACCCGAATGAGGCCGACGTGAGCAAGCTCTGCACTCACCGCCCGTGAAGACTCCGCTCGCTGCCGGAAGGCTCGAGCCCGCGCCTGGCGGCCCGATCGGCGGCCCGGCCGAATGCACGGACCAAGCCTTGCAGCGCCAGCGGCCTAAGCCGCGCCAGCATCGCCACCACCTGCTCGTGATCGAGCTCCCCACGCTGATACGGGCCCCAGATGGCTTCGATGAAGATGTCGGTGAGCCCATCGGCGACGGCGGTCGCGTGCTCGTCGATGATCCGTGCCGAGTCGTGCAAGAGGCGAACCGGAACCGGTAGGCGGATCAGTTCCACCGCATGCCCGAGGACCCCCGGTGAGGCGCGGTAGGCGTCGGGGCCAACAACCTCCAGAGCTCCGACCTGGGCGAGGTAGCCGACCTCTTCGTCGCTGACCCGGTGCCCGATCCGCCGCTCGAGTCCCGCCCGATCCAGCTCCTCCAACTGCTCGGACAGCCAGGGCGCGAGCACCGCGGCGTGCACTGCGAACTCGGCCGGATTGGCGTCCTGAGGGATCCGGGCGAGCACCTTGTCGATCGCCGCGAGGGTGTAGCCGTGCTCCTGCAGCGTGCGGATCAGATCCAGCCGCATCCGGTGGTTGCGACCGTAGAACGCCATGCGCCCGCGGCGCTGCGGAGGCGGAAGGAGACCCTCAGTTGCATAGAAGCGCACCGTGCGTACCGTCATGCCGGTACGGGCTGCCAACTGGTCGATCGTGAACTCCTCCGAGTCCTCCCGGCTGAGCGTGGCTTCCCCGTTCACATCACTGAGCGTAGACCACGCCACAGTTACTGGCACTTGACAACTGTGACAGTGATACTGAAATGATCGCATTAACCCCGAGCGACTGGTTGAGGACGGTAGAGATGACTGAAGCATTCGTCTACGACGCGGTGCGGACCCCGCGCGGACGCGGCAAGGACACCGGCTCACTACACGGCACGAAGCCGATTTCCCTCGTCGTCGGCCTGATCGACGAGGTCCGCAAGCGCAATCCCGGACTCGATCCGGCCCAGGTCGAGGACATCATCCTCGGGGTGGTATCGCCCGTCGGCGAGCAGGGCGCCGACATCGCTCGTACCGCTGCGCTTGCGGCAGGCTTTGAGACCTCCGGCGCCGGTTTCCAGCTCAACCGGTTCTGTGCCTCGGGGCTGGAGGCGGTGAACATCGCCGCGCAGAAGGTGCGCTCGGGATGGGAAGACCTCATCCTCGCCGGCGGGGTCGAGTCGATGTCGCGCGTGCCGATGGGTTCTGACGGCGGCCCCTGGGCGATGGATCCGGAGACCGCGTACGCCACGAGCTTCGTGCCGCAGGGCGTCAGCGCGGACCTCATCGCCACCACGGAGGGCTTCACTCGTGAGGACGTCGATACCTTCGCGGCCGAGTCGCAGACCCGTGCGGGCAAGGCGATCGCGGACGGCGCGTTCGCGCGATCGGTCATACCGGTCATCGACCTCAACGGCCAGGTGATTCTCGATCACGACGAGTTCCCGCGCCCGGGCACCACGCCGGAGTCGCTCGGCGGCCTCAAGCCGTCGTTCGCCGCGCTGGGCGAGATGGGCGGGTTCAACGCCGTCGCCCTGCAGAAATATCACTGGGTCGAGCAGATCAACCACGTGCACACACCGGGCAACTCCTCGGGGATCGTGGACGGGGCCTCCCTGATGGTGATCGGCAGCGAGCAGGCCGGCAAGGACATGGGCATGCGGCCGCGTGCGCGCATCATCGCCACCGGCGTGGTCGCGACAGAGCCGACCATCATGCTCACCGGGCCGGCACCCTCGGCTCAGAAGGCCCTGGCAAAGGCGGGGATGACCGCCGATCAGATCGATCTGTACGAGGTCAACGAAGCATTCGCTGCCGTCGTCTTGAAGTTCATGCGTGACCTGAAGGTCCCGCACGAGAAGGTGAACGTGAATGGCGGGGCCATCGCACTCGGTCATCCCCTCGGTGCCACCGGCGCCATGATCCTCGGCACCCTGATCGACGAACTCGAACGCCGCGACCAGCGCTTCGGCCTGGCCACCCTCTGCGTGGGCGGCGGCATGGGCGTCGCGACCATCGTCGAGCGTCTCTAATCCCAGCGATCAGATCCGGAGCAGAACTGATATGAGCGAGCAGAACACGATCCGCTGGGACCAGGACGCGGACGGAATCGTCACCTTGACCCTCGATGACCCCAGCCAGCGCGCGAACACGATGTCGATGGCCTATCAGACGTCGATGAACGCCGCGGTCGATCGGCTGTACGCGGAGAAGGACTCGGTCACCGGCGTCATCATCACCTCCGGAAAGGAAACCTTCTTCGCCGGCGGCGACCTGAAGCTGCTGGCCCAGGTCACCGATGAGAATGCGGTCGAGTTCGCCGCTGGAGTCACCGCGATCAAGGCAGATCTCCGGCGCCTGGAGACGCTCGGCCGGCCGGTGGTTGCGGCCCTCAACGGCGCGGCGCTGGGCGGCGGCCTCGAGATCGCGCTGGCCTGCCATCACCGCATCGCGCTGGACAATCCCAAGTCGCAGTTCGGCCTGCCCGAGGTGACTCTAGGTCTGCTCCCGGGCGGCGGGGGCGTCACTCGCATCGTCCGGCTGCTGGGCATTGCCGACGGCCTGATGAAGGTCTTGCTCCAAGGCACCCGGTACAAGGCTGCGGAAGCCGTCGAGGTCGGCATCGTCGACGAACTCGCCGCAAGCCCGCAGGAAATGCTCGACAAGGCAAAGGCCTGGATCAAGGCGAACCCGGATGCCACGGCACCGTGGGATGCCAAGGGTTACCGGATGCCCGGGGGCACCCCGAGCAGCCCCAAGCTCGCCGGCATGCTCCCCGCGTTTCCCGGCAACCTCCGCAAGCAGCTCAAGGGTGCGCCGATGCCGGCACCGCATCACATCATGAGCGCTGCGGTCGAAGGTGCGAGTGTCGACATCGACACGGCGTTCCAGATCGAGGGTCGCTACTTCGTCGATCTGGCTCGCGGTCAGGTCGCCAAGAACATGATCCAGGCATTCTGGTTCGACCTCAACGCGATCAATGCCGGCGGCTCACGCCCGGATGGCTACCGGCCGCGGCCGGCCCAGAAGGTGGCTGTGCTGGGCGCCGGCATGATGGGCGCCGGCATCGCCTACGTCAGTGCCCGCAACGGCATCGAGGTCGTCCTCAAGGATGTCTCCACGGCAGCTGCCGACAAGGGCAAGGACTACTCGCGCAAGCTCCTGGACAAGGCCGTCGGGCGCGGCACGCTCACCGAGGCCAAGCGTGACGAGATCCTGGCTCGTATCACGCCGACGGCCGACTACGCCGACCTCGCCGGCTGCGACCTGGTCGTCGAGGCCGTCTTCGAGAAGGTGTCTCTCAAGCACGAAGTGTTCGGCCAGACCGAGCCGATCGTGGCCCCGGACGCCCTGCTCGGCTCCAACACCTCGACATTGCCGATTACCGGCCTGGCCGAAGGCTTCCAGCGCAAGCAGGACTTCATCGGTCTGCACTTTTTCTCCCCGGTGGACAAGATGCCGCTGCTGGAGATCATTCGGGGCGAGCACACCTCGGACGAGGCGCTCGCGCGCGCTCTTGACTACGCGGCTCAGATCAAGAAGACCCCGATCGTCGTCAACGACAGTCGCGGGTTCTTCACTTCCCGGGTGATCGGGACCTTCGTCAACGAGGCTCTCGCCATGCTCGGCGAGGGCATCGCACCGCCGACGATCGAGCAGGCGACGACTCAGGCTGGATACCCCGTCGGAGCGCTTCAGCTTGCCGACGAGCTCAACATGGAGCTCTTCCTGAAGATCCGAAACGAGACGCGTGATGCCGTTGAGGCCGCGGGCGGCTGCTATCCCCGACACCCGGCTGAAGACGTCGTTGAAAAGATGGTCGAGCTGGGCCGTCCGGGCCGCCTGCGTGGCGCCGGGTTCTTCGACTACGACGAGAACGGCAAGCGGATAGGGCTGTGGTCAGGCCTGAGCGAGATTTTCCCGGTCAAGGGCGATCCGGCCGAGGTCGATCTGCACGAGCTGTCCGAGCGGATGCTGGTCATCGAGGCCGTCGAATCGGCCCGATGTGTCGAGGAAGGCGTCATCGTCCAGACGGCCGACGCGAACATCGGCTCGATCATGGGTATCGGCTTCCCGCCGTGGACCGGCGGCGTGCTGCAGTACATCAATGGGTTCCCCGGCGGCGTCGCGGCGTTCGTAGCTAGGGCCGACCAGCTCGCCGAGCGCTACGGGGACCGCTTCGCGCCCAACCCCTTGCTGCGGAAGAAGGCAGGGAACGCGGAGACGTTCTGAACTCCGCGATGACTGGGCCCCTCCGTGGCGTGCGGGTGATCGAGCTCCCCGCGATCGGTCCCGTGCCGTTGCTCGGGATGCTGCTGGCCGACCTCGGCGCGGAGGTCATTCGCGTCGACAAGCTGCCCGGATCAGGCGGTGCCGTCGATGGCATGCCCGCGGGCCCGCTGGGTCGGGGCCGGCGCTCGATCGCCCTGGATCTGCGTAAGCCGGGTGGCGCCGAGGTGGTCCTGCGCCTCGCGCAGCGCTGCGACGCGCTCATCGAGGGGTTTCGCCCGGGCGTTGCTGAACGCCTCGGCGTCGGGCCGGCCGAAGTGCTGGCGCGCAACCCCGCACTGGTCTACGGACGGATGACCGGGTGGGGACAGGTCGGTCCCCTGTCCGCCACCGCGGGCCATGACATCACCTACCTGGCCATTACGGGACTCCTGCATGGCATCGGAGCGGTCGCGGGCCCCCCTGTCCCGCCGATCAACTACGTTGCCGATTTCGGCGGCGGGTCGATGTTCCTGGCCACCGGGTTGCTCGCGGCCCTGCTGCATGCCCGGGCCACCGGGCAGGGGCAGGTCATAGACTCGGCGATGACCGAAGGCGCTGCCTACCTCGGGTCCATGACGCGCACGCTCTTGGCTGCCGGCGGATGGAGCGACGAGCGCGGCACCAACATGCTTGACGGCGGCGCGCCGAACTATCGGTGCTATCGCTGCTCCGACGGTCGCTACGTGGCAGTGGGTGCGCTCGAGCCGCAGTTCTGGGCGGCGCTGGTCGGCGCATTGGGGTTGGATCCCGTCACGGTTCCCTCGCCGTATGACCGCGCGCAATGGGCGGCGTGTGCCGAGGTGCTGCAGGCGAACTTCGCAATGAAGACCCGAGATGAGTGGGCCGAGATCTTCCAGTCGCTGGATGCCTGCGTCGCACCTGTGCTCACGCTCACTGAGGCACCGAAGCACCCGCACAACCTGGCGCGCGGCTCCTACACCCAGGTCGGCGCCGCAACGCTTGCCGAGCCGGCGCCCAGATTCTCGGTGACCGGAGCCCGCGCCGGCGAGCTCACCGAGATCGGCACCGACACCGACGATCTGCTCGCCGAGGCCGGGTACGGCGCGTCGGACCTCGACGAGCTGCGCGAGGCGGGCGCGATCGCCTAGAGCGCCTATCGTCATCGGGTGACTCTCTCTGCCAGCACACCCGAGCCGGGGCTGGATCCCGACGACCTCGCCACCTGCCTGCGCGTGCTCGCACAAGCAGAGACCCTGCCGCCCGAGCACCCAGACGCCGTTACGATCCGGCGGGCCACTGGCCGGATCTTCAAGGCGGTGAAGCGGGCCCGGCGCATCGAACGCCGCGACGCGATCTCCTCGGCCGATCGGGCGGTAGTCGCCGCGACGGCGACTGGCTCACCGCAACGGATCGACGACGAGACGGAAGGTATCCCGCTCACCTCCGCCTCGGCAGGCGCAGCTGGCGCGAAGGCTGGTCGCTTCATCCGCGCCCGGCCCTGCTACATCTGCAAGCAGGACTACGTCGACGTCGACGCCTTTTACCACCAGCTCTGCCCGGCCTGCGCGGTGACCAACCACGCGCATCGCGCCGCGCGCACCGATCTCACCGGCCGCCGGGCCCTACTGACCGGGGGCCGGGCAAAGATCGGAATGTACATCGCGCTGCGACTGCTGCGCGACGGCGCGCACACCACGATCACGACCCGGTTCCCCCACGACGCCGCCCGGCGCTTCAGCGCGTTGTCCGACAGCGGCGATTGGCTGCACCGGCTGCGCATCGTCGGCATCGATCTGCGCGACCCGGCGCAGGTCGTAGCGCTGGCCGAATCCGTGGCCGCGTGCGGGCCGCTCGACATCCTCATCAACAACGCGGCTCAGACCGTGCGCCGCACGCCTGGCGCGTATGCCCCTCTTGTCGCCGCGGAGTCCGACCCCCTGCCCGATGCGCCGTTACCGGAGATACTGAGCTTCGATCACATCTCCGACGCGCACCCGATGGCCTTGGCCGGCAGCTTGTCGGCACATCCGGTACCGCATCTGCCGGCCACCTTCACCGGCAACGAGATCACGCGCCTTGCGCTGGTCGCGGGTTCCGCATCACCCGCCCGAGTGGCGGCCTTACGCGCGATCGACGCCGGCGGCCTGGTGCCGGACCTGCTGCGGATCAACAGCTGGACCCAGCAGGTTCAGGATGTCGACGCCCTCGAACTGCTCGAGGTGCAGCTGTGCAACACCACGGCGCCGTTCCTGCTCATCAGCCGCCTGCGCGCTGCCTTGGCCGCAAGTCCGGCGCGCCGCAAGTACATCGTGAACGTCTCGGCAATGGAGGGCGTGTTCAGCCGCGGTTACAAGGGACCCGGGCACCCGCACACGAACATGGCCAAGGCTGCGCTGAACATGCTCACCCGCACCAGCGCTGGTGAGATGCTCAGCGACGCCATCCTGATGACGGCTGTCGACACCGGATGGATCACCGACGAGCGGCCGCATTTCACGAAGGTCCGGCTCGCCGACGAGGGTTTCCACGCGCCACTGGATCTGGTCGACGGCGCGGCTCGGGTGTATCACCCGATCGTGCAAGGCGAGGCCGGGATCGACCTGGCGGGCTGCTTCCTCAAGGACTATGCGCGCGCCGACTGGTGAGAGCTCAGGAGGCGCCGCGACGCAGGGCTGATGCGATCAACTGGTCGACCAGACTCGGGTAGTCGACCCCGCTGGCCGCCCACGTCCTAGGAAACATGGAAATCGGTGTGAATCCCGGCATCGTGTTGACCTCGTTGATGATCACCGAGCCATCAGCTGCAATGAAGAAGTCGACCCGCGCCAGTCCGGCGCAGTCCAAGGCCGCGAACGCGCGACAGGCCATGTCCTGCACGGTGGCCGTGACCTCAGCGGCCAGGTCGGCAGGGATGTCGAATTCACATGCGTCATCAAGGTATTTGGCATCGAAGTCATACCAGTCATGGCCATGGACCAGCCTGATCTCGGCAGGTACGCTGGCGGCCGGCCGGCCATCGACATCCTCGAGAACACCGCATTCGATCTCGCGACCCAGGACGGCCGCCTCGACGAGCACCTTGGAGTCGTGCCCGAACGCCGTCCGCACCGCTTCGGGCAGATCGGCCCAGGCCGTCACCTTTGAAATGCCAACACTGGAGCCGGCGCGAGCCGGTTTGACGAATACCGGCAGTCCGAGGTGTTCGAAAGCCGTCGCGGACACGGCGTCGCCACGTCGCAACACGGCATACCGCCCGACCGGGAGCCCCTCGGCACGGAGCAGTTTCTTCGTGAATTCCTTGTCCATCGCCGCGGCACTGGCGAAGACTCCGGCGCCCACATAGGGCACGCCCGCCATCTCGAACAGTCCCTGGATCGTTCCATCCTCGCCGAAGCGCCCGTGCAGCACCGGAAAGACCACATCCACCGATTCGAGAATCGACAATCCCGCACCCGGGTCAACGCTCACCAGTCCGGTGACGGTCGGGTCCGGCGGCAACACGACCGCGACGCCCTCGCCGACTTCTGGAAGCGCCCGCGCGGTGATGCGCAGCGCTGCGGGGGTGGCGTCGGTGAGGACCCAGGCACCGTCGGGGGTGATTCCGATCGGCACGACCTCGTACTTGGCCGGATCGAGCGCCGCCAGAACGCTTCCGGCGGAAACGACCGAGATTCCGTGTTCGCTGCTACGACCGCCGTAGACGACCGCGACTCGGATGCGCTTCACGGGAACCGACCTTACCGACCACCTCAGATCTCGCTCTTGACTGACCGCGACATCAGCAGATCAACCATCACCGCAGGCGTGAGGCCTCGGAAGCACACTGCCTCGACGGCCTCGGTGATCGGCACGTCCACCTCGTGGCGACGGCCGAGTTCCAGCACCGAGCGGCAGGACTTCACGCCTTCGGCAATCTGGCCGCGGGTGGCATCCTGAGCCTGGTCGAGGGTGTCCCCCTTGCCCAGCCGCTCGCCGAAGCTTCGATTACGCGACAGCGGCGAGGAACAGGTGGCGACGAGGTCGCCGAGGCCGGCGAGGCCGGCAAACGTCATCGGGTCCGCGCCGAGCTTGATCCCGAGTCGGGCGGTCTCGGCCAAGCCTCGGGTGATGATGGAGGCCAGCGTGTTGTTGCCGAACCCCATGCCTTGGGCGATACCGCACGCCAGCGCGATCACGTTCTTGACTGCCCCACCCAGCTCGCACCCGATCACGTCCGTGTTTGTGTACGGCCGAAAGTACGGCGCGGTGCAGGCACCTTGGACCGCGATCGCACGCTGCTCGTCGATGCAGGCGACAACCGTCGCCGTCGGCTGCTCCTGCGCGATCTCCCGGGCGAGATTCGGACCGGACACAACGGCGATCCGATCCAGGCCAACTCCGCTCACCTCGGCGATCACCTCGCTCATCCGCTTCGCCGTCCCGAGTTCCACCCCTTTCATCAGGCTGACGAGCGTGGCCTGCGGCGGCATGTCCGCTGCCCAGTCGGTGAGGTTGCCACGCAGCGACTGGGACGGAATGGCGAATGCGATGAGTTCGGCATCGCGCAGAGCCCGGACCGGGTCATGGGTGGCGATGATCGCGTCCGGAAGCCGGATGTCGGGCAGGTAGGCCGGGTTGTACCGGCTACGGTTGATCTCCTCGGCCAGTTCGGGCCGCCGCGCCCACAACGTCACCTCGTTGCCGGCATCGCCGAGGATCTTGGCGAACGTAGTGCCCCACGAACCTGCTCCAAAGACGGCCGTCCTCATCCCGCACCGGCCTCGCCCGAGCCCGCGTCGGCGCTGCGGGCCCACACGTAAAGCTCCCCCGTGGGCGCGGGCTCGTTGCGCAGCACGGCAACGTCCTCACGAAGGCGGCGCCCCATGACATCGGCGACCTTGCGCAAGGTGCGAATGTTGTGCACGGCGCCGTGAAACTCGGAAAGATCCAATGGTTGGCCGATGGAGATCGTGTTGCGCGGGCGCGGCACCAGCCGGACCCGCCTGCGGTAGAGGTCGATCGAGTTCTGCACGCCCCATTGGACCACCGGTATCACCGGGACATCGGGCGCTAACATGCTCAGCCGAGCGGCACCGGTCTTGGCAGCCATCGGCCAGCCGTTCGGGTCACGGGTGACGGTGCCCTCCGGGTGCAGGACGATGATCTTGCCCGACGCCAGCGCGTCGACGGCGGCCGCCAGCGACTGCCGGGCGTCAGCCGTGCCGCGCTTGACCGGGATGTGGCCCATCCCGCGCATCGCCGCGCCGACGACGGGTACACCGAAGATCGAATCCTTGGCGAGAAAGCGCGGCGTGCGCGCCGCGTCGATGACCATCTTCGCAACCAGGAACGGGTCGACGTGGGAAACGTGGTTGACGATCAGGATCGCCGGGCCGCTCTGCGGTATCCGGTCGATGTGGCGGTACTCGCTCTTGATCAGAATAGAGCACGGCCAGTAGAGAATGAGCCACACGATGCGCCATACGGCACCGAGCTTCTCCCCATGACCAGCTCGGCGCAGCTTTTCCAGCCTCGGCACGGAACGTTCTCCTCTTTGTCGCTCGACCCAGAGTCTGCCGTATGGCAGGCCGCCCACTAACGGTCCGTACTATCGGCTCGTGCAATGGACAGTCCTCATCCCGGCGAAGTCGCTGCCCGAGGCAAAGTCTCGCCTCGCTGAGTCGATGGACGATCCCGCGGCGCACGGGCGCCTCGTTCTGGCCATCCGGGCGGACACGATATCCGCCGCGAAACGAGCGCCCAACGTGGCCCGGGTGATCGTCGTCGTGGATCGTCGCGATGCGGAGGTCGCGGGGGTGGACGCTCTGCTAGTCCAGGTCGAACCTGGGCTCAACGCGGCGCTACGCGAGGGTGCCCTGCATGCGGCACGGCATTGGCCCACCGACGGTGTTGCCGCCCTGGTCGGCGACCTTCCGGCCCTGGGTCCAGACGAGCTCGGCGCCGCACTCAGGCTGGCCGAACGGAGCCCGCGTGCCTTCGTAGCCGACGCCGACGCCACTGGCACCACCTTGCTGACTTCCGCTCCAGGGACCCTGCTCGAGCCCGCGTTCGGCCCGGGGTCGGCCGCGCGGCACGCGACGACGGCGGCTGCGCTGGTCGCAACGCCAGGATTGCGTCAGGATGTGGATACTGAAGTGGACCTGGCCCGAGCGATTGAGCTCGGCGTAGGCCCGCAAACGCTGGCCGCAACGGCGCCGACAAGCCAGTCGCCGCTGTGCGCCAACCTCGACTAGACAGGACGTGTCCAGATGACCGGTCCGCACGCCGCCACCGCGGTGCAGCCGACCCCGGTCGACAGCTTGCTCCCATCTCAATCTTCGGTACGGGCGCAGATCGATCCGACCGATTCCGTGCCCGAGGGCGACCTCGAGGAAGTCTCCGGCCCCGCGCCGGACTTGCCGGGCGACCGCTTCAGCAACCGCGAGCTGTCCTGGCTGGCGTTCAACGCACGGGTCCTGGCGCTGGCCGAGGACCAGCACCAGCCGTTGCTTGAACGGCTGAAGTACCTGGCGATCTTCGCGAGCAATCTGGACGAGTTCTACATGGTCCGGGTCGCCGGTCTCAAACGGCGTGCCGACATGGGGCTGCAGGTCCAGTCCGCCGACGGCCTTTCCCCCCGGGAGGTTTTGGCCACTCTGGCGCAACGGACCCGGGAACTGTCCATTCGACACGCCCGCTACTTCCGCGACGACGTCGCGCCGCGGCTCGCGGTGGAAGGAATCCACATTCGGCGCTGGGACGCCCTTGACGACGACGAGAAGGGCCGGTTGGCCGAATATTTCCGGTCGAAGGTCTTTCCGGTACTGACCCCCCTGGCCGTCGACCCGGCCCACCCATTCCCCTATATTTCCGGCCTATCGCTGAACTTGGCCGTCCTCGTGCGCGATGTCGACAGCAGCACCGAGCGCTTCGCGCGGGTGAAGGTGCCCAACAACGTTCCCCGCTTCGTCGTCGTCTCCCAGACCGCGACCGAGTCGGAGTTCCTGCCGTTGGAAGACCTCATTGCGGCGCATCTTTCGATGCTGTTCCCCGGTATGGAGGTCGTGGAACACCACCTGTTCCGGGTAACCCGCAACGCGGACTTCGAAGTGGAGGAGGATCGCGACGAGGACCTGTTGCAGGCTCTGGAACGGGAGTTGGCCCGTCGCCGTTTCGGGCCCGCCGTCCGCCTGGAGGTCACCGACGACATCGATGCCGAGGTCCTCGATCTGCTCGTCAACGAGATCGACGTCTCTCCCGATGATGTCCAACGGGTGCCGGGCCTGCTTGACTTGAGCGCGTTGTGGCAGGTCTACGACATCGACCGCCCGAATCTGAAGGACCGTCCCTTCGTCCCGGCGACCCATCCCCGCTTCGCCGAAGGCGGGACACCGAAGTCGGTGTTCGCGACGCTGCGCGAGGGCGACGTCCTCGTGCATCATCCTTATGAATCCTTCGCCACCAGCACCCAACGGTTCATTGAACTCGCCGCCGCTGACCCGCATGTGCTGGCGATCAAGCAGACGCTCTACCGGACCTCCGGTGACTCGCCGATCGTCGACGCGCTGATCGATGCGGCGGAGGCCGGCAAACAGGTGGTTGCCCTGGTCGAGATCCAGGCGCGCTTCGACGAGCAGGCGAATATCAAATGGGCTCGGGCGCTTGAGCGAGCCGGTTGTCACGTCGTCTACGGCGTCGTCGGCCTCAAGACCCACTGCAAGACCGCTCTGGTCGTCCGCCAGGAGGGCAACCAGATCAAGCGATACGCCCACATCGGGACCGGCAACTACAACCCGAAGACCGCGCGGCTCTACGAAGACATGGGCCTGTTCACGGCAGACGAGGCGATCTGCGCGGACGTCACCGACCTGTTCAACGTTCTCACCGGTTACTCGCGTCAGACGCAGTACCGTTCGCTGCTGGTTGCCCCGCAGGGCATTCGAGCCGGTTTGATCGCGCGCATCGAACGCGAAATCGACTACGCACGCTCCGGCCGTGCGGCCAGCATCCAGTTCAAGACGAACCACCTCGTCGACGAACAGACCATTGACGCGCTCTACCGAGCATCCCGAGCCGGCGTCCGGGTACAGTTGCTGGTTCGCACGTTCTGCACGATCCGCGCGGGCGTGCCGGGCCTGTCGGACAACATCACGGTCCGCTCGATCCTCGGGCGCTTCCTCGAGCACTCCAGGGTGTACTACTTCGGCGGTAACGGGGAGCCCGAGTATTGGATCGGCTCGGCGGACCTCATGCACCGGAACCTGGACCGGCGGGTCGAGGTGCTGTGCGAAGTCTCCGACGAGCACGCCCGCGCCCACATTCGCGGCGTTCTGGACGCGGCGTTCGCCCCCGACGTCGCAGCCTGGGATCTGCAGCCGAACGATCAGTGGCGGCGAACTGGCGGCAGCGAGCTGGTCGATCTGCAGGAGCTGCTGATGAAGCGGCTCGCGGACCGCGGCGAGTAACCGCGGTGGCCTCCACAGCGCCGATCGCCGCGGCGGGCGGTGTCGTATGGCGCGGTCACCCCGAGGCCGTCGAGATCGCGTTGATACATCGTCCGCGATATGACGACTGGTCACTGCCCAAAGGCAAGCTCGCCGAGCATGAGGGCGAGCTGAATGCTGCCGTGCGGGAAGTAGGCGAGGAACTCGGGGCGAGAGTCGCCGTGTCACGACGGATCGGTCGAGGGCGATACGTCGTGGGTAGGGCTCCTAAAACCGTTACCTACTGGACGATGCGATACCTCGGCGGGGCCTTCACCCCTAACTCAGAGGCCGACGACGTCGTCTGGCTGTCTCCGGGCAAGGCCCGCAAGAAGCTGACCTATGACGTGGACCGTGGCATCGTGA
The DNA here is from genome assembly GCA_030775825.1 of Actinomycetota bacterium. Taxonomy (GTDB): domain Bacteria; phylum Actinomycetota; class Actinomycetes; order Mycobacteriales; family Jatrophihabitantaceae; genus JALYIL01. Next base: position 39,166 of record JALYIL010000116.1, on the reverse strand, counting down.
ACGACTTTGCGGCGCTGCCGGCGCCCGATTCGGTATTGGTGCTCGCGCGGCACGGGCGAGCCGGCAAGCGACGCGATTGGGTGGGCGAGGACAGGTTCAGGCCACTGGATGAGACGGGGATCCGGCAGTCGCTACACCTCGCGCGGTACCTGCGATGCTTTGCCCCCGACCAGGTGATCTCTGCCGAGCCGATCCGCTGCATACAGACAGTCCAGCCACTGGCGGCCCTGCTCGACACCACGGTCCAGGTCGACCCGGTGTTCGGCGACGAGGCCTACTCCACGGCGGGGTCGGCGACCGAGGCGGCGGTGCTCGCCTTGCTGGCCAAGCCGTTCTCATCAACTGTGCTCTGCAGCCAGGGAGTGAGCATTCCCTCGGTGATCGAACGACTGGTGCCCGGCGTGAAGCACGCCGATACACGCAAGGGCGCGAGCTGGGTCCTCTCCGCCGCAGACGGCGAGATCATCGCCGCCGATTACTACGAGGCGTCGCCGTCCCGATGAACGCGCGGCACACCGGGCAAAAGGCGGCGGCGGGCTCGGGCGAAGGTGCTCGCCGAAGCCCACCGCGGACGCGTCCGACTAGCGCGCTGCCTTTTTCGCAGGAGCCTTCTTCGCAGAAGCTTTCGTCGCTGGCGCCTTCTTCGCTGGCGCCTTCTTCGCTGGCGCCTTCTTCGCCGCAGCCTTAGTGGCTGGCGCCTTTGCGGCCGGGGTTGCTGCCAACGGGGCAATCTTGCGCACTGGCGCAGCCGCCTTCTTGGCAAGTTTGCGAGCCCCGCTGGTGATCGCCTTGAACTCTGCCCCGGCGCGGAAGGCGGGGACGGCAGTCTTCTTCACCCGTACCGCCGCGCCGGTAGCGGGGTTGCGGGCCATTCGGGCGGCACGCTCACGCTTTTCGAAGATGCCGAAGCCGGTGAGGGCCACACGTTCACCCTTGGCCACGGCGGCGTACACGGTGTCGATCACGGCATCGAGCGCGGCGGCTGCACGCTTCTTATCGCCGTCGAACCGATCGGCGAGCATTTCGATGAACTGAGCCTTGTTTGGCACATGTCCTCCCTGGACGGGTGTCGTCGACCCAACTGGAATTCTGCGGGTCGCTCGCTCGACACCGTAAGGCGTATCCCTGCCGACAACAACGAATTCGGCTTGTGTCGCAAGACTTTTCTCATCACGTGTCCCACGGCGGCACGCCGCACGAGTGAGTACTACGTGCCGAATCCCCTTACCGGCAAGGATATTCGGCACGCAGGTGACGGGTTCAGGCTGTGATTGCGGGCAACCAGGGTTTGCGCGATTGCTCGTAGTCCTCGATCGCATCGGTGTGGCGCAGCGTGAGCCCGATATCGTCCAGCCCCTCCAGCAGACGCCAGCGGGCGTAGTCGTCGAGCTCGAACTCATGGAGCTCACCGCTCCAACGCACTTCGCGCTCGAGCAGGTCGACGGTCACCAGGGTTGCGGGATCGTCGGTGATGTCATCCCACAACCGCCGAACAACCTTCTCGGGCAGTTCCACGGTGAGCAGACCGGCCTTGAGCGAGTTCCCGCGGAAGATGTCCGCGAACCGGGCAGAGATGACCACCCGGAAGCCGTAGTCATACAAGGCCCACACCGCGTGCTCGCGCGAGCTTCCGGTTCCGAAGTCCGGGCCTGCGACCAGAATCGTGGCGCCGCGATGCTCGGGCCGGTTCAGGACGAAGTCCGCCTCACTGCTTCGCCACGCGCTGAACAGGCCGTCCTCGAAACCGGTTCGCGTGACGCGCTTGAGGTACACGGCCGGGATGATCTGATCGGTGTCCACGTTGCTGCGCCGTAACGGGACCGCCATCCCGGTATGGACGGTGAATCTCTCCATGCTGACTCCTAGAGGTCCGCGGGGCTGGCGAGGTGCCCGGTGATTGCGGTGGCCGCGGCGACGAGCGGCGATACCAGGTGGGTCCGCCCACCCTTGCCCTGGCGTCCCTCGAAGTTGCGATTGGAGGTAGACGCGCTGCGCTCTCCGGGTGCGAGCTGGTCGGGATTCATTCCCAGGCACATCGAGCATCCCGCCTGGCGCCACTGCGCACCGGCCGTGGTGAAGATCGAGTCCAGTCCCTCGGCCTCGGCCTGCGCGCGCACGCGCATGGATCCGGGCACGACGAGCATTCGTACGTTCTCGGCCACCTTGCGCCCCTTCATGATCTGTGCAGCTGCCCGCAGATCCTCGATCCGGCCATTCGTGCACGAGCCGACGAACACGGTGTCCACGCTGATCTCGCGAAGCGGCGTTCCGGCCGCCAAGCCCATGTAGCCCAACGCCTTCTCCGCCGCGACGCGATCGCCTTCCTCGGCAATGTCCGCCGGGTCCGGGACGCACTCTCGCAGTGGAGCACCCTGTCCGGGATTCGTGCCCCACGTCACGAAGGGGCTCAGCGTCGCCGCATCGAGAACGATCTCGGCGTCGAACTCGGCGTCACCATCGGTGCCCAGGCTCCGCCAGTACTCCACCGCGGCCTGCCACTGATCACCCCGCGGTGCATGGTCACGGCCCTCCAGGTAGGCGAAGGTCGTCTCGTCCGGAGCGATCATCCCCGCGCGAGCACCCCATTCGATGCTCATGTTGCAGACCGTCATCCGACCTTCCATCGACATCTGCTCGAAGACGCTGCCGCGGTATTCCACCATGTAGCCCTGGCCGCCGCCGGTGCCGGCCTGCGCGATGACAGCGAGGATGACGTCCTTCGGGGTGACTCCAGGCGGTAGCTGTCCGTCGACGGTGACCGCCATGGTCTTCGGCCGGTCCATCGGGAGGGTCTGGGTGGCCAAGACATGCTCGACCTGGCTGGTGCCGATTCCGAACGCGAGTGCGCCGAAGGCGCCGTGCGTCGAGGTGTGCGAGTCGCCGCAGACGATCGTCATACCTGGCTGGGTGAGTCCCAACTGCGGGCCGATCACGTGCACGATGCCCTGTTCGCGGTCACCCATCGGGTAGTTGAGGACGCCGAACTCCGCGCAGTTCTTGCGCAACGTCTCGACTTGGGTTCGGCTGACCGGATCGGCGATCGGCGCGAAGATGTCCTGGGTGGGGACGTTGTGGTCCTCGGTCGCCAGGGTCAGGTCGGGTCGATGCACGGCGCGGCCAGCCTGCCGCAGTCCGTCAAAGGCCTGCGGGCTCGTGACCTCGTGCACCAGGTGCATGTCGATGAACAGCAAATCGGGTTCTCCGGCAGCGCTGCGAACCACGTGCGAGTCCCAGAGCTTCTCGGCGAGCGTCTTCCCCATGGGGACCTCTTTTTCGTTTGCTATCTCATTATTTGAGATATTAGTATCGCTGTATGGGACAGGATAGCAGCGCACCTTCAGTGCGTGTCCAGAGCGGGATCGGCGTCGTGGACAAGGCTGTGGCCATCCTCGTAGCTGCGGCCGAGTCTGCGTGCACCCTTGCCGAGCTGGTCGAATCCACCAGGCTCCCCCGCGCGACCGCGCATCGGCTGGCCGTTGCCCTGGAAGTCCACCGGTTGCTTGCCCGCGACGGCACCGGCCGCTTCGTTCTCGGACCGCGTCTGGGAGAGCTCGCTGCGGCACTGCCGGACCCGCTGATCATCGCCGCTGAACCGGTCCTCGCGTGGGTACGCGACGAGTCAGGCGAGAGCGCGCAACTGTATCGCCGCGAGGGAAATGACCGGGTGTGCGTGGCTGCGGCCGAGCGGGCCGCCGGCCTGCGCACCACCGTTCCGGTAGGTTCGCGGCTACCGCTCACCGCTGGGTCCGGTGCACAGGTGCTGTGCGCGTGGTCGGATCCCGCCACGCTGACCGAGATCCTGGCCGCCGCCGAGTTCACGCCGCGTGCCCTCGCCGACGCGCGTCGGCGAGGCTGGGCGCAGTCGGTGGGCCAGCGCGAGGCCGGCGTCGCATCGGTGTCGGCACCGGTGATCTCCGTCGATGGCGAACTGCTGGCCGCTATCTCCATCTCCGGACCGATCGAACGGGTGGGCCGCGCACCGGGTCCGCGATTTGCCCCGATCCTGGTGGCGGCGGCTCGGCGGCTGAGCGCAACCCTTTCCCGGCGCGACTAGCCCACTGCAACCGCGCGGTCACCAGCTGGTGGCAATGTAGATCGTCTCGAGGTAAGCATCGATGCCTTCGTAGCCACCCTCACGGCCGAGGCCCGACTGCTTGACCCCTCCGAACGGTGCGGCGGGGTCGGAGACGACCCCCCGGTTCAGGCCGATCATGCCCACCTCCAACTGTTCGCAGACTCGCAGGCCCCGCGCCAGGGATCCGGTGTAGACGTAGCCGGTCAATCCCATCTCCGATGCGTTCGCGATGGCGAGCGCATCGTCTTCGTCACGGACCCGAATGATCGGCGCGACCGGGCCGAAGACCTCCTCGGTCGCGACTGCCGAATCGCGAGGCACGTCAGCGAGAACCGTGGCTGGATAGTAGAAGCCAGGACGCGTATCGCGCTCGCCGCCGATCAGCGCTCGGGCCCCCGCGGCCATTGATCGCTCGACCTTGTCGGCGATGCCATCCACGGCTCGGGCATTGACCATCGGACCGAGTTCCGTGTCCTCGTCAGTGCCGGCGCCCATACGCAAACCCGCCATCCGCTGGGCAAGGCGGCCTCCGAACTCGTCCGCGACGGAGTCGGCGACCAGGAAACGATTCGCGGCGGTGCACGCCTGGCCGCCGTTGCGCATCTTGGCGAGCATGGCCCCGTCGACCGCGGCGTCGAGATTGGCGTCGTCAAGGACGATGAACGGGTCGTTTCCGCCGAGTTCGAGCGTGGTGTTCACAATGCGCTCGGCGGCCTGCTTCAGCAGCGTCCGCCCCACCCCGGTCGAGCCGGTAAACGACAGCTTGCGCACCCGCGGGTCCGCGAGCGCCGCTTCGACCATCTCGCTCGGGCGATCAGTGGTCAGGACATTCACGGTGCCGGCCGGGGCGCCCGCGTCACTGAGGATCTGCGCCAGCAACAACGCGGTCAGCGGCGTGTCCTCCGCCGGCTTCAACACGACCGTGCAGCCGGCGGCCAGCGCGGGGCCGATCTTGCGGGTCGCCATCGCGGCGGGAAAGTTCCATGGCGTCAGCAGCAGGGCCACACCGACCGGTCGGCGTATCGTGAGGATCTTGTTCGCTCCGGACGGCGCGGTGCGGAGCTGGCCGTCGATGCGCACCGCCTCCTCGCTGTACCACCGGAAGAACTCCGCCGCATAGGTGACCTCGCCGCGAGCATCGGTGAGCGACTTGCCCATCTCCAACGACATCAGATATGCGATCTCCTCCCGCTGGGAGATCATCATTTCGAAGGCCCGGCGAAGTACCTCGGCGCGCTCGCGTGGGGCAGTCGCGGCCCAGCCGGCCTGGGCTCCCGCCGCAGCAGCCAGGGTGCGCTCGAGGTCGTCGAGCCCGGCTCGCGGCGCCTCACACAGCGGCTCGCCCGTCGACGGGTTCAGCACGGCGAAGCTGCCGCCCGAACCTCGTGCCCATTTGCCGTCGATGAACATTTCGGTCGCAACGCCGGCGGGCAGAGTCATGACAATGGCCTTTCACCAGAGCCGAGAGCCGCTGTGGGCAACGGCGCCTTCCCGTCCAGCTTGCCACTCGCCGCGAGGTGCGACGAGCCTGCGCGGGGTGAGCCTGGCGACAGGTGCGGCGAACGAGTCGGTGAGCGAGCGCGGGTCGAGGATTGTGCATAAGGTGCGGTATGCGCGCGGATGAGGCACGAGACCTAGGCGGCGTGGTGGGCACTGCGCTGGGCGAGGTTGCCGAGCTGGTGCGCGACGTTCACCGAGCGGCGGCGGGACGGATGTTCGCGATGATCGGTACGCCCGCGATCCCGGCCAAGCTGCTTCACGACGCAGTCTCGGCCATCGCGTATTCCTCCACCCGACTCGGCGTCCGGGTGCTTCCGAGCGCCCTCGGTCTCGCCGCGCAGGCCAGGATCGAGCCATCGGCGCGCTCCGTGCACGACGATCCCCGCGGCCGGTTCGCCCTAGGCGCGCTGAACGGGTTCTGGGGCGATCGCCTCGCCGCCCAGCGCCCAGCGCTCGCACCGGGGATGAGCCTGCGCACGCATGACGGGCCGCTACGGCGAGTCCCTGCGAACGTCGTTCACGATCTCGGCACGACGGCGACCGGGCGCGTCGTTGTCTTTCTCCACGGCCTCTGCGAGAGCGAAGTGTCGTGGGGATTCCGCGCGCAGCGGACATGGGGAGATCGGACGGTGAGCTATGGATCCTTGCTGCGCGAGGAGGGTGGCTGGACGCCGCTGTACGTGTCGTTCAATTCCGGGCTGCACATTTCAGCCAACGGCCATGAACTGTCCGAACAGCTAGACGAGCTCGTGCGGCTGTGGCCGACCCCGATAACCGACATTACGATCGTGGGTCACTCGATGGGTGGCCTCATCGCCCGAAGCGCCGCACACCAGGCGGTGGAAGCCGACCACCATTGGGTGCGTAAGTTGCGCCACGTCGTGGGTCTGGGCGCACCACACCTGGGCGCGCCCCTGGAACGCTTCGTCAATCGCGGCACTCATGCCATGGCAAAGGTGCCCGAGACGCGTCCGTTCGCCACGTGGCTCAATCGGCGCAGCGTAGGTATCAAGGACCTGCGCCACGGGGCCCTGCTGGAAGCAGACTGGTCCGGTTTCGAGGTCGAGGACGTTTTCGACCACTGCACGGACGTGGCATTCCTGCCGGACGTCGCGTACTACTCGGTCAGCGCAACGTTGAGCAGGAAACCTACGGGGGGCCTGCCCTTCCTCGGTGACCTGTTGGTCGATCACGCGAGCGCGACGGGCAACGGTCCGGCGCGAACTCTCGCCTTCAACATCGAACGATGTCTGCACCTTGGCGGGAGGACCCACTTTCACCTGCTCGGCGACCCGGTGATCTATGAACACCTGCGTGACTGGCTGAGCAGTTCGTCCACGTCCTGCGCGCAGCCGTAGGCCAGAGTCACGCCGGCTCCCCCGTGGCCATAGCAGTGGATGACGTCGCCGTCGCGCTCGAGGCGCACTGCTGAGCGCGCCGGGCGCAAGCCGACCTGATGGCCGAGCACCCTCGCCCCCGCCAGCCGCGGGACGAGCCCGACCGCGCGGCGCAGGATCGCCTCTGCCGTCTCGGGGCGCACCGCGTCATCACAGTCGCCGGCCAGCGCGGTCCCTCCCAGAACGATGGTGTCGCGGCGCGGCACGACGTAGGTGAGGTCCACCGGGTCGGTCTCGTCCAGCACCCAGCTCTGCAAACCGACCTGCTCGACAAGAAGTACCTGCCCGCGCACCGGGTGCAAATCGTGGTCGCCAACGAGAGCTCCCGCCCCGAGACCTGCGCAATTGACGACGACGTCCACGTCCCGGGCCGCCTCCTCGAGTGCGCCGACATGCCGGCGCGTGACGGGGGTTCCAACGCGTTCAAGTTGATCGACGAGCCAGCGCAGATGGACCGGCGTATCCACGACGGGGACTGTCAGTTCGATGCCGTCGGCGAATCCGGCCGGCCGCTGCGCTTGGTCGAGTCGGTGAAGCGGTGGGGCAGCCTCCGCCCACCACGGATCAGGTGTCCGCTCGCGGTAGAGCACGCGACCTGTTCGCAGGTCGACGCCGGTCCGGGGATCAGTCGCCATCGTGCTCAGCACGTCGAGCCCGCGAGCAGCCCAGCGCACCACCTCCCGCTCGGGCAGCGCACGATATGGCATCCAGAGTGCGGCGGCGATCGCGGACGTCGTCTGTTCGCCTATCTCTGCAGCCACGATGTCGACCTCATGGCCGGACTGCCGCATCCGCCATGCAGTCGCCAGACCTACGATGCCCGCTCCGACGACTCTGACCCGCATGGCAGTCATCCTGCCGCGAGCACCCGCCACGCCCTCGCACACCTACTAGAACGTGTTCCACTATGCTGCGAACGTTCGGCGGGAATGCGGGCACGGGAGGTAGTCGTGGACCTGGTTGCGTTGGAGCAGCTTCGGCTGCTCAAGTACCGCTATCTGCGCACGCTGGACCTCAAGATGTGGGACGAGTTCGCGGACACGCTCACCGAGGACGTCGCGGCCTCCTACGGACAGCGCCTGAACTTCGATGGACGCGATGCGGTCGTGCGGTACCTGAGCCAGGCACTGGGCACCGGCGCGATCATCACCGTTCATCAGTGCCACCATCCGGAGATCACCATCGACGGCGACACCGCGTCCGGGACGTGGTACCTGGAAGACAAGGTGATCATCACTGAGCACCGGCTCATTTTGACCGGCGCCGCCTTCTACGAGGACACGTACCGGCGCTGCGCAGACGGAGCATGGCGCATTTCCAAGACGGGGTACGTCCGCAGCTATGAGGCCATGCAGTCGCTCGACGACATCCCCAGTTGGCGCCTGACCGCTAATCGGTGGGCGCCGGCTCAGGCCTAGATTCAGCCTCAGGCCTAGATTCAGCCTCAGGCCTCGATTGCTGAAGCGCTTCTCGTTGCGCTCTCTGCGACTCCGAAGCGCTTCTCGTTGCGCTCGCGGGCCTTCAGCGCCTCGACGTCGCGGTCCCGGGGCGGGGCGGTAGTCACGAGCGACTCCAGCAGATGCGCGGTGATGTGTGCGATCTCGTGGACCGCCTCGTCGAACACAGCCTGGTTCGCCGCGGAAGGCTTCGTCGTTCCGCTGACCTTCCGGACGTACTGCAGCGCAGCGGCGCCAATCTCGTCCGACCTCGCCGGGGGCTGGAAGTTATGCAGAGTCTTGATGTTGCGACACATACCCCAAGGGTGCCACGACCTTGCGTGGCACGTGTGGAACCCGTTCTAATCTGCGGATGACCAATCCGCGCCCGAGCATCACCAAGCCCCGGCCCAAAGGACTCGACAAGCCGGCCACCGCGAAGATCATCAAGGCCATGTCAGCGGCGCACGCGCGGTTGTATCGCATCAGCGGCGGCCAGCTGGGCAAGAACTGGCGTATCGGGAGCGCCATGCGCAAGAGCGTGCCGGTCTGCCTGCTGACCACGGTTGGACGCAGGACAGGACAGGCCCGCACGGTCCCCCTGGTGTACCTCGATGACGGCGATCGCATCGTTGTGGTCGCCTCGCAAGGCGGCTTGCCCAACAATCCGCAGTGGTTTGCCAACGTTGAGGCGAATCCTCGGGTTCAGGTGCGGATCGGTCGTCGAACCCGGCAGATGGCGGCCCGGGTCGCGAACGCCGATGAACGAGCCGAGTTGTGGCCGCGCCTGGTCGAGATGGACGCCGACTTCGCCACATATGCGAGCTGGACCGACCGCGAGATCCCGGTGGTGATCTGCGAATGAGGCACCTGCGCGAGTGTGAGCGTAGGCGGCGGTCGCACTCGCGAAGCTGCAAACCTCAGGCGCCGAGAACGGGACCCAGGGACTTCTGCAGGTTGGCGCTCGCGCCAGCCTGGACGAGCTGACGAGCCGCCGCGTAGACCACGACGGTGGCCGGATCGCCGAGCTCGTCGAGGCCGTGCGGTCGTGGCCAGTGCCTACCGTTGCCGCACCAGTCGTCGAACTCAGCTGCCGCGTCGATGGCGGCAACGCGCTGTTCTGAGGTGGCTTCCTCGCGCCCAGCCAACCCCGCGTGTGCGGCGCGGGCGAGCTCGACCACTTGCTCCCGCGACCCGACCTTCGCGACTGCCCGCACGATTGTTGAGGCCAGCGCGGCATCGATCTCGTCAACGAGACGAGCACGGATCAGCAACTGCCATGGAACGTTGCCGGCGCCGGGAAAGTCATCTTGTGTCCACATTGTCGTTCTCCCCTCCATGCCGGCGGTCCAATGTCGCCGGGCTATCACAGCAGGAGCAGCCGGCCAGGTGGCCTGATACGCCGATAACGGCAGTTGTCCCATCAAGGAAAAGGTTTGGACGAGAAATGTGGCTTATATGCAGCACTCTTGATCACGCAGGGGCTAAGGTTCCGTTCGCTGTTTGGATCGAACGGCAGGGAGGGCGAGTGGCTCGTGGCCTACCAACCAAGCCACTCTGCTTCCGGGCGCAAGGTACCCGTTTCCAGGCGTGAGGTACCCGTTTCCAGGCGTGAGGTACCCGCCTCCCGACGCGAGGCTTCCCGGCGCGAGCCGCACCGGTACGAAACAACGTGGAGTGAACCTGTCCGGTACAGCTCGTCTCGGGCTCAAGTACCCCGGCGTGCACCGGTAATCCTGCCGGGGGCCACGCCGCTCGGGCGGCGTGCGTTCCTGGCGTCGATCGCATTGAGTACGGTCGCGGCCGTGGTGGCTTACACGGAGTTGGCCGGCTCCGGCTCGGGCCCAGCGGGCAACGCGTCGGCGGGCACCGTATTGGCCGGCGAAGCAAACGTAGGCGTCCCTCCGAGCGCTGCCCCGCATCCGTCCACCCGTGCGTTCTCGGGGGCCCCTGGCCTGAGCTCGACGAAGACACAGCCCGGAACGGTCATCAGCATGCTGCCCGGAACGGGGAATCAGGTGGCCTTGACCGTCGATGACGGCACCAACTCCGCCGTCGTCCGCGCGTATCTCGAATTCGTCAAGAGCACAGGGGTGCGGCTGACGTTCTTTCCCAACGGCAGAAATCCGTCCTGGACCGAACACGCGCAGACGCTGCGCCCGCTAATCGACAGTGGACAAGTCCAGATCGGCAATCACACCTGGTCACACCCGGACCTGCGCGGATTGAGCGACTCGGATATCGCAGATGAGATAACCCGCAACGAGGCTTTCTTCAAGAACACATTTGGTATATCCAGCCGCCCGTTCCTGCGGCCGCCGTTCGGCTTTCACAACGATCGGGTGGACCGCATCGCCGCTGGACTCGGGTACACCACGATCGCGATGTGGTACGGATCGTTGGCTGATTCAAGCGTCCTGACCGCCGATGAGATCATGACGAACGCACGCAAGTGGCTGACTGCGCGGCGCATCGTCATCGGCCACGCAAATCACCTCGGCATCACCCAAGCGTATCCGCGGCTGTTGGAGCTGATCCGGGAACGAAACCTGCAGACCGTCACGCTGAATGACATCTTCGCCACCACTTGACGGCTGAGGCTTACCTCGCGGGCGCGCCTGCCAGCTCCACGTCGCGCTCGACATGGGGCGAGGACGCTTCGACGCGCAGCACGCGAGCAACTCCGCGTGGCAGGTACCAATTCCACGAGCCGAACAGCGACACCAGCGAGGGCACGAGCACCGACCTCACGATGGTGGCGTCCAGAAGAATCCCTATGCCCAGACCGGTTGCGAGCGTCTTCAAGTCAGTGCCTGGCCCGGATGCGAGCGCGGCAAAGGCGAGGAAGAGGATGAGTGCCGCACTGGTCACCAGCCGCCCCGTGCGTCCGATCCCCTCGATCACCGCAGCATTGGTCGATTTCGCCTTGTCGTACTCCTCGCGCACGCGCGAGAGGATGAACACCTCATAGTCCATCGACAGGCCGAAGAGGAATGCAAAGGTCATGAGCGGGATCCAGAACGTCACGGCGCCCGTCGCATGTATACCGAAGATGGCGCGCGAGCCGTGACCGTCCTGCCAGAACAGCACCATCGCGCCCAGGGTGGCGCCCAGGGAGATGAGGTTGAGCAAGAGCGCCTTCAGGGGAATCAGTAAGGACCGGAATGCGCGTACCAGCAGGACATAGGTCAGCAGGGCGATCACGGTCAGCATCAGCGGAAAGTCGCCGTAGACGGCGTGCATGAAGTCGATTTGGGCGGCGCCCACGCCAGTAACTCCGATTACTCCCGGCAACCCGTGCGCAACACTCTTCACCCGCTTGACGACGTCGACACTCTTCGAGTTCACCGTCTCCTGGTTGGGAATGAGCACCACGTCGGTCAATCCGGCCCGCGTACCGCCAGGCCCGGAGGGCACCAACGCGTGATCGATACCGCTGACCTTCGAGAGCTGTGCGGCGACGGCCGCGGCTTGGTCGCTGTGCACGAGAACCTCTATCGGCGTCAGCGCGCCGGTTGAGACGTCGCCGCGTTCGAGGGTCTGCAGTGCGCTGTAGGCCGGCCCGCTCTTGGCGAGGGAGGCCGAGGATGCCAGGCCGATCTTGATCCCGAAGAACACGCCGATGAGGGCGGCGAGTGCGGCCAGTGCAGCGATCGCGGCGATCCATCGGCGCCGGACGATCATGGCCGCCCACCTGCTCCAGACCTGGCTGGCACGATTCTCGTGACGGATTTTGGGCCAATCCACCTTCGGCCCGATACCGCCTAGGATTGCCGGGGTCAGGCTCAACGTGGTCAGCACACTTGCGAGTGGAATGAGCGCGCCACCGTAACCCATGCTGCGCATGAACGGCACGGGCAACACGATCAGCGCAAGCAGCCCGATCGCCACCGTGACGCCGCTGAAGATCACGGCATGCCCGGCTGTCGTCATCGCGACGGCGACTGCCTCATGGTTGTCTCGCCCGTGGTCACGTTCCTCGCGCCACCGAGTCACGAACAACAACGAGTAGTCGATCGCGACGCCCAGGCCGACCAGGGCGACGAGGAACTGCACGATGAACGACACATGCGTGAGATAGGTGATCGGCAGGAGCATGACGAACGTCGCCAGAATGGAAACCGCGGCGACCACGAGCGGGAGCAACGCGAGGAAAGAGCCGAATACAAAGGCCAGGACGGCAAGCGCACCTACCGCCCCCAGCAACGTCTCACCGAGCACGCCGGGGCCGCCGTTGCTGTTTCCACCCGTCGCGAGAGGGTCCTCCCCGGTGACTCCGACCGTCGCCCCGGGAGGTTTGGCCCGATCGGCTGCGTCCCGAATCGGGTTGGTCAACAACTTCTGACTCGGCGACGGGTTGAACCGGAAGAACACCATGGCATATGCGGTGCGGTCGTCCTTCGTCCGAAATGCCCGGTCGCCCGTGTTCGCCTCGTCGATGACTCGCACGTTCGGCACCGAGGCAGCCACCGCGGAAAAGGTGCGGGCGACCTGTGCCTCCTGGCCGGCGATGGTCTGATCCGCAGGCATCGTGACGGTAACCAGGTAGGGGTTGGTATCGCCGCCGCTGCCGAAGGCCTGCTTGATCTGTTGCGCCGCTACGGTGCCCGGCTGTCCGGGCAACGAGAAGTCGACCGTCAGGCGGCCGGTCGTCTTGCTCGCCAACGCGATGCCTAGGACCAGAACGACGCCCCAGAACCCGACGACGGCCTTGCGATGGTTGAGTACGAACTCGGCCCAGCGGCGCATGACGCCTCCGTCTCGTCAGGTGTGCGCGAGTGTAGGGGGGGTGCTGTGACAACGGAATGAATTTTGGGGATCTCGCTCGCTACCGACTCGGACGAGGACACGGACGATGACGAGGCGGCCTCTTCCCCTATGACGGAAAACGGGTAAACTGGAACACGTTTCAGTTTTGGAGCAACTGCTCCGTCTGACTGCGGGCTCAGGGGCGAAATGAATCAGACTGTCGACTACGTAGTGGTGGGCGCCGGAAGCGCCGGGTGCGTGCTGGCCCGGCGGCTCGCCGACACCGGCGCCAGCGTGGCGCTGCTGGAAGCTGGCGGTCCGGACACGACCCGCCTGGTACGCAAGCCCGGCATGATTGCTGTCTTCCACAACATCCCGCAACTGAAGAAGCGACTCGACTGGGGCTACTACAGCGTGCCCCAGGCGAGCGCGAACAACCGCACCATCCCGCAGGTGCGAGGCCGGGTGCTGGGTGGCTCCGGCTCGATCAACGGAATGCTGTTCGTGCGCGGCAATCGAAAGAACTACGACGACTGGGCGGCAGAGGGGTGCGGCGGATGGAGTTACGACGACGTATTGCCCAGCTACAAGAGTATGGAGAGCTGGGAGGACGGTGCCGACGATTTTCGCGGCTCAGGCGGCCCGATCCAGGTCACCCGCCAAAAGGACCTCACCCCCGCGGGCCAAGCCTTCATCGAGGCCCTCAGCGAGACCGCGGGCGTAAAGAAGAACGACGACTACAACGGCGAGAGCCAGGAAGGCGCGAGCGTCTTCCAGCAGAGCGTGCACCGCGGACTGCGTTATAGCTCATCAGTTGGCTACCTCGACAATCACGGCTTACCGAACCTCCAGACCGTCCTTGCCGCAACGGTCACCCGCGTGATCATCGAGAACTCGCGTGCCACGGGCGTGGAGTTCATCACGAGATCCGGGACGCAAACGATCAACGCCACCCGCGAGGTCGTGCTCAGCGCCGGCGTCTTCGGCTCGGCGCAGATTTTGATGCTCTCCGGGATCGGCCCGGCCCAGCACCTGCGCGAGAATGCAATCGAGGTCAAGGCAGACCTGCCGGTGGGCGAGAACCTGCACGATCACATGTTCGTTCCCATGACCTACCTGATGAAATCCGCACTGCACCGGGGCACGTCAGTTCATTTCGGTGCCGGAGTCATCAAAGAAGCCCTCAGAGGTGACACCTGGATGGGTCGTAGCGTGTTCGAAGGCGTCGGCTTCGTCCGCAGCCCCCGGGCCGGCGACATCCCCGACATCCAACTCCACGCCCTGCCCTGGTCGTATCCATTCCCCAATCAGGATGCTCCGATTCGCCACACCGTGGACAAGCGATCGGCCCTGACGATCATGGCGACGCTGATCTATCCGAGCAGCCGCGGAACGGTCCGGCTTGCTTGCGCCGATCCGACAGCGGCGCCGCGGATCGATCCGGCCTACCTCGCCGCGGGGGACGACCGGGATCTGCTCCTGGACGCGATGGAGCTCGTCCGCGAGGTCATGGCCAATCCGATCATCGCGCCGGGAGTCACCGCCGAACTCTCGCCGGGCCTGGGCTTGCCCGATCGAGGCGCGCTGGCGAGCGAACTGGCAAACCGGGCGACGACCGTCTACCACCCGGTCGGAACCTGCCGGATGGGAATCGACGAGCGAGCGGTAGTGGACCCGTCATTGAAGGTACGTGGCATCGAGGGTCTGCGGGTCGCTGACGCTTCGATCATGCCGAGCATCATCGGCGGCAATACGAATGCACCGTCAATGATGATCGGTGAGCATTGCGCGGCACTGATGGCTCGAGGGACCTGACTCGGCCGGAATCTGCGGGCTGCACCCGTGGTGGGATTCTGACGCTGCGCGGCCCGATACGATCGTCGGCATGTCGCCGCGGTCGAACGACGCGACGCCTCGCGGTAGGACTGGCCGCGCGGTAGGACTGTGAGCGTCGAACCCGGGCGGCACGAAAAGATCTCGGCGCTCCTCCCAGGCAGCTGAGGGCCGGATCGTTGTTGAGACGGGTCCGAATATCATGTGGCTGTTGCTTTCCTGTTAATTGTGTTGGAGCGCTATATGAGTATCTCGACCGATGTGTCCGAGGGGCCCCTTGATGTGGTGGTCGTCGGCGGGTGTGGGCACGTCGGTCTGCCCTTGGCCATAGCCTTCGCCGACTGTGGCCTGCGGGTGTGCTCCTACGACGTGGATGTGTCGGCAGTCAAGACTGTTAACTCAGGCGAACTTCCCTTCCGTGAGGACGGCGCCGAAGAGGTGTTGCGGCGTGCGCTTGAACGTGGGATGTATTGCGCATCCGCAGAACCGAGCGTCGTGGCGCGCGCGGACGTCGTTGTAATCGTGATCGGAACACCCGTTGATGAACATCTCAATCCCGATGCCAACGCTGTCCCGGCGGCACTCGGCGAATGCTTTCCTCACATGCATGACGGGCAGATGCTGGTCCTGCGGAGCACCGTATACCCGGGAGTAACCCGGCGGGTGGAGCGGCTTGTGCGAGAGCGCTCCCTTTCCCTCGACGTCGCGTTCTGTCCCGAGCGCATTGCGGAGGGCAAGGCGATGGAGGAGTTGCGCTCCTTGCCCCAGATCGTCGCGGCGCGCACCGATCGCGTTCGCCAACGGGCAGCGGCACTGTTCTCTCATCTGACCAGCACCATCGTTGAACTGGAGCCGGAAGAGGCTGAGCTGGCCAAGCTCTTCACCAACTCGTGGCGCTACATCAAGTTCGCCGCTGCCAACCAGTTTTTCATGATGGCCAACGACAACGGTCTCGACTTCGACCGCATCCGTACGGCTCTGGCTGTGGACTACCCGCGGGCAGCAGACATGCCTGGCGCGGGGTTCGCCGCCGGACCGTGCCTGTTGAAGGACACGATGCAGCTCGCGGCATTCACGGACAACCGATTCGTCCTCGGTCACTCCGCAATGCTGGTGAACGAGGGCTTACCGATGTATCTCGTCTCCCATCTCGAGTCTCGCTACGAACTCGACGCTCTGACGGTGGGGATCCTGGGCACGGCGTTCAAAGGCGAATCCGACGACATCCGCTCGAGCCTGGCCTACAAGCTTAAAAGAATTCTCCAGTTCCGCGCCAAAGCAGTTCTGACCACGGATCCTTATGTGAGCGTCGATCCGTCCCTCGAGTCCCTGGAGACTGTGCTTTCCCAATCAGACGTCTTGATCGTCGCAGCGCCCCACCAACAATATGCCCAGCTATTGACCGACAAGCCGGTTATCGACATCTGGAACCTGCGGGGCCAGGGGAATCGGATATGACACCGCAGATCTCGATCATCATCCCGGCCTTCAACGAGGGTGACGGCATAGTCTCCGTGCTGAATCGTATCTTCGAGGCGGTCGAATCTGACTGCGTCGTCCTGGTCGTGGTCGACTTCGCAGAAGACACCACCGTTCCGGTGGTGACCACCTATTCCGAACGTGAACCCAGGCTCCATCTCCTGATCAACACGTACGGTCCGGGACCGGCGAACGCAATCCGATACGGCTTCGACCAGACGAAAAGTCCGGTGGCGATCGTCACGATGGCCGACGGCAGTGACGACCCGCGACAGATCGACGACCTCGCCCGCCTGGTCGAGCGTGGCGTCGTGGTGGCGGCCGCATCGAGGTATGCCGCGGGCGGCCAGCAAGTGGGGGGATCGCTGCTGAAGGGCGCGCTGTCGCGCCTGGCAGGGACGTCACTGAGCCTGTTCGCCCGAGTGGGCACGCGCGACGCTACGAACAGCTTCAAGGCGTACTCGACCGACTTCGTGCGCGAGGTCAACATCGACAGCCGTAGCGGCTTCGAGATCGGCCTGGAACTGACAGCCAAAGCGCGACGGCTGCGGCTGCCTGTGGCCGAGGTACCGACGATCTGGCTCGACCGCACGACCGGCGCGTCGAACTTCAAACTGGCGGCTTGGATCCCCCGCTACCTGCGGTGGTATTTCTTCGCCTTCGGCCCTCGACTGACAAGGCAACAGGTCATCGATGCGGGCTCATCGATCGCTTCCCACAATACCGCCAAACTATCCAGAAAGAAGAACTCGTGACAGACGCCGAACAGAAAAAGGTTCTCGTCAGCGGATCCGCCGGATTTATCGGGGGATACCTCGTCGAGGAACTCCTGCGCTGCGGCTACAGCGTGGTGGGAATCGACAACTACTCCAAGTACGGCAAGATCGTGAAGTCCTATGACGAGCATCCCAACTACCACTTCACCGAGGGCGATGCCCGCGATGTTGACCTCATGACCTCGCTCTTGGCTGACTGCGATCACTTCGTCGCCGGCGCCGCGCTGATCGGTGGCATCTCCTACTTCCATGCCTACGCCTACGATCTGCTCGCGACGAATGAACGCATTATGGCCGCGCAATGCGATGCGGCGATAGCTGCACACAAGTCAGGACGCCTTCGGAAAGTCACCTACCTTTCCAGCTCAATGGTGTTCGAATCGGCGGAGCACTGGCCATCGGTGGAAGGCGACGAACGCAAGATCGCACCGCCGCTGTCGTCCTACGGGTTCCAGAAGTTAGCCGTAGAGTACTTCGCCAAAGCCGCGTGGGATCAGTACCAACTCCCATACACGATCGTGCGCCCGTTCAACTGTGTCGGAATCGGCGAGGGTCGTGCGCTCGGCGACGTTGAGATTGCCTCCGGCAACGTGAAGCTCGCGATGAGCCATGTGGTTCCCGACCTGGTCCAGAAGGTCGTCAAAGGTCAGGATCCATTGCACATCCTCGGCGAGGGCAACCAGATTCGCCACTACACCTACGGTGGCGACCTAGCCAAGGGCATCGTCGCCTGCATGGAAGCCGAGTCTGCCTATAACGAAGACTTCAATATCTCCACCGAGGAATCGACCAGCGTGCGCGAATTGGCCGCTGTGATCTGGAAGAAGATCAAGGGTGACGCTCCGTTGACCTTGATCAGCGACCCGGCATATGAGTACGACGTGCAAAAGCGAGTTCCTTCGGTGGAGAAGGCGCGGACCGTGCTGGGATACGAAGCGACAACGAGCCTGGACGAAATGCTCGACGAGGTCATCCCGTGGGTCACGCAGGCGGTCGCGGACGGCACGCTGTGACGTGAGGGCTCTTGCACCGGCAGAAGGGCGGCCCACTTCGGGGTCAGCACGTGAGCGGTGGACACAGCGGCTGTTCCCGTACGCGCTGGTCCCGGTCAGATGGTTCGAGGTTGCGGCCGTGTTGGTCGTGTGCGTTCCGCTCGCCTATTTCCGGGTCGGCTGGATGGCGGGCAGGCGGGGAACGGTGTGGGCCGAGGATGGCTCCATCTTCCTTCAGCAGGCCCTGACACAGGGTCGACTTCATTCGCTCTTGCAGCCCTACGCCGGGTACTGGCACCTCGTCCCCCGAGTACTGGCCGCTGTGGTGGTCCAATTCCCCTTGTCGTGGCACGGCGTTGGCATGGACGCAGCCGCGTCCGCCGTCCAGGCCTCGGTCGCACTGACCGCTTACGTGGCAACACGCGGATACCTGGCTGCGCGAAGCGCCCGTGCTGTTCTCGCCGTGGTTGTGGCCGCGCTGCCCGTTGCTCCTGAGGTAAGCGACTCCGTTGCCAATCTGCAATGGTTCCTCCTGTTCGGGGCAGCCATCGCGCTGCTGTGGACACCGAGGACTCGCCTGGGGTGGGCCCTGATCTGCATCGTCGTCATCGCTGCGTGCGGAAGCGGGGCGTTCGGACTGATCGTTTTCGGACTCGTCGCCGTCCGGGCAGCGATCCAGTTCCGCCGGGAGACATTAATTGTCCTAGGCCTGGCAACACTCACCTCTGTCGTGCAGCTCGCCGTTATCCTCCGAGCTCCGCCACGTGTTGACGGCCAGAAGTTGCACACCGAGATCCACCTGCAGGCGATGTCGAGCGGATACCTGCGGCGCGTCGTCGGCGATGGTCTGCTGGGGTGGAAGCACATCTCGCGTCCCGACGTCCATGGCATGCTAGTGCCCGCTCTCCTCGGGGGCGCCCTGCTGATCGTGGCCGCCGCTTGCTTGGCGCGGCGCCGATCGAGGGATGAGCTCGTTCCAGTGGCCGTGCTCTACCTGATGAGCATCTGCTTCTACGCACCCATTGCTGTGCTCAGTGGCGTGAGTAGCGATTACTCGGACCGCTATTTCGTTCCGGGTACGCTATTTTTCTGCGCGGCATCGGTAGCGATGCTCACGCAGGCACTGGCTGTCGTCCGACGGGCGAGGGATGTCTGGACGCTCGGGGCGGGCGCGCTTTCCCTCGGCGTCCTCTGCGTACTTGCCATAGGTACCGTCACGTCGTATCACACGGGGCGAGCCAACGGGCGCGCAGCGGACCCCGGATGGTCGCGCGGTGTCGGGATCGCTCGCGCGCAGTGTCAGCGCAAACCCGACCGGGCTGTGGTGGACATCCGAATCTCACCTCTTCGTCCCCCTTGGTTCGTGAAGCTTCCCTGCGCGACAATTCGAACGCGCTGAGCCACGATTCGTAGCTGATGAGCCACGTGCGCTGGTGAAGGTCGAGATGGGCAACCGTGCTCAGCGATCAAGCGAGTACAAGCCTCGACGATATGCTTGAGAAGATCATCCGATAGGTCGCACAGGCAGTCGCAGACGTACGCTTAACCTCGATGACCCTCGCGGTAACCATTCTTGGGTGGTTTGCGTTACACCTAGTGATCTATCTTGCCCCGATTCTTGCGGGGTCGTGGTAGCCGCGCGCCCACTAGGTATTTGACCCAGTGGGCTTCGACAAGATCGAATTGGTATCGTTTCGGCGGCTACCCACCCAGCCGAAGGAGCCCGGCGGAATTGTGGACCTGGACAGCCAGTGGGGTGCGAGCGTCGAGCGACGCCCGTGAGCGGATCGCCTTGGCGCGTCTCACGGCACCAACGACAGGGGACCGCCGCCGTCCGACAACTCTGCCACCGATCAGCCGCATCGTTGCCAGGCCGAGCGCGATGCACAGTAGGTGGCCGGCCGACGTCATGCCCGGTGACCTCACGAACATGATCGAAGCCCAGGCCACGATTACGGAGATTCCGAGAACCCGTGGCGTGCCTTTGAGCAACAGCAGACTCGCCGCGAGTAGCGAGAACATCACGTAGGAGACGCCGGCGTCAGGGCGGTCAGCCGGAGATGTCGCCGACAGATGAAGTGACGCGCCGACTTCGGCCCCGTATTCGGTCAGCAGCGTGGCGAGCACCTGTCCGCTCAGCGCGACGAGCACTGTCCGACGCGCCCCGATATTGCGTTCAAGTGCCGTGCACGCCACGGCGACAATCGCGATCTGCACCGGGGCACGCCCGGCACGACGAACGCGCTGGCGATCATCGCAGCAACCGGATGACGAGCCAGGTTGTGCACGTTCGTCGACGCCCATTCCACGACCGCGAAAGTTCCTGCGGAGCGAGGTCGAGCAGCCCGGCACAGCCGAGCAGAACGATCACGAGGCCCGTGGTCAGCGGCGCGACTCGGGGCGAGGGCAGAACACGCAACGCCATGCGCCGTACCGAGCTGACCTCCACATCCCAGAGCTACGTAGGCATCGACTCTGACACCGCCCTGGCCCTGCGCATAGAACAGGCCTCAATGCTGTAGCCCCAACGGGATTCGAACCCGTGCTACCGCCTTGAGAGGGCGGCGTCCTGGGCCACTAGACGATGGGGCCCCAGAAACTTCGGTACTGCGCTGGGGTACCAGGACTCGAACCTAGACTAACTGAACCAGAATCAGTTGGGCTGCCAATTACCCCATACCCCAAGGGAACGACCCGTCTGGCTTCACCAGCAGGGCCGTCGTCAGACTCTACCGGACGCGCAGAACCCGACCAAAAGCTCCACGAACTAGCGACGGCCCATGCCAGCGAGCGCACTCGGCACGATCGCGGCGGCTCGCGCCTCGCAGAAGGTTTAGCGCCGGGTGCCTGGTGCGCTCGCCGCCGCACGGCGCTCGTACTCGGCCCGATCAGCGCAGTGGGTTGCCGAAGTGAGCACTTGATCGGACCCGCTGACCCATAGCACCCACTCACCGACGCCGCGCGGCAACGCGCGCACCAGCCCGTTGACGGTTCCTAGGTATCTGGGCACGAATACATCGAAGCGGGGCCTGCGCAGGGTCGCGACGATGGCGTCCGCGACATCCTGCGGTGCGACCTGCGAGCTCAGCCGGGTTGGCTTGAGACCGGCCGCAAGTTCAGTCCGAACGATTGTGGGCATGACGCAGCTGATGTCGACCCCGGTACCGCGCAGCTCATAGTGCACCGCCTCGGACAGGCCGACGACGCCATGCTTGGTGGCGCAGTAGGTCGCTCCGCCGGGTGCGCCTACCTTGCCGGCGACGGACGCGACATTAACGATGTGGCCGCTGCGGCGCTGCTTCATGCGCCGCATCCCCTCGCGGGTCCCGTGGATGACCGCCGCGAGGTTGATCGCGATCTGCCTTGCCGTCGTGGCATCGGCCTCTTCCTCCAGCAGGGCGAGCGGCATGATTCCCGCATTGTTGATCAGCACGTCGATGGGCCCGAGTTCGCGCTCGACCTCGTCGAGGAATGCGGTGAAGCCCTCATGATCAGTCACGTCCAAGCGAAGGCCCAGCGTCCCGGCACCCAGATCCTTCGCTGCGCGCCGGGTGAAATCCTCGTCCAGATCGCCGATCGCCACCCGGGCACCCGCGGCGATCAGAGCGCTCGCCGTCGCCGCCCCGATCCCGCGTGCGCCGCCGGTAATGACGACCACCTTGCCGGTCAGGGACCGCGCTTGCTTAGCCATGTGCTCAACCCATCCTCGCCCGCGGCGCCGAGCATACCCAGCGCCCTTGCTACGCCCCGTCATTGGAGCTGACGCGTGTGAACCGGCCGGTGCCGCCTCGAGCAGCCGCCGGAACTCGGTGATGCGGGCCCAGGCCTCACTATCCGTGCTCTCGAACATCGTCCGCAACAGGGCCAGCCCCGCGACGCCGCTCAGCAATTCTGCGAGCTACATGCCTTTCCACAGGCACTAAACCTACCGGGGTACACCCGGCAGGCGGCGAGAGAACTTCAGCTTCAATACCTTGCTGATGATCTTGTAGGCGTCCGGCTCCCGGGGGAACGACTGCATATCCTTGCCCATGTTGAACTTCTTTCGCGTCGTCGCCTTCGGCCGGCTGAACTCGCGCAGACCGTCGTCGCCGTGAAAGCGTCCGAAACCGCTGTCGCCCACACCGCCGAATGGCAAAGACGGGATCCCGACGAAGGTCAGAACGGAGTTGATCGTCGTCCCGCCGGCACGGATCCGGTCGGCGATACTGCGGCCGCTGGCCTTGGCGAACACCGACGAGCCGAGGCCAAACCTCGTGGCATTGGCCCGCTCGACTGCCTCATCGACATCGGCGACCGTGTTGATCACGAGCACCGGACCGAAGGTCTCCTCCTGCACGGCTGACGAGGATTCGGGGACGTCGACGAGCACGATGGGATGAATGTAGGGAGGTTTGATCGAGTCGAGGCCACCGACAAGTGCCAGGGCACCACGATCGAGAGCGTCGGTGACGTGAGCACGGACGGTCTCGATCTGGGTGGGCAGCGTCATCGGGCCGTAGCTGTCGGTTTCACCCTGGCCAACGCTGACCTTGAGGGCGTAGTCCTTGACCTTGGCGAGGAACTGGTCGCGTGCGGAGCGGACCACGTAGACGCGCTCGACCCCGACGCAGGCCTGCCCGGCATTCCACATGCTCCCCCACACGACTGCCTTGGCCGCGGCATCGAGATCGGCATCAGCGTCGACGATGGTCGCGTCCTTGCCGCCCAACTCGAGCAGCACCGGCGTCAGGGTCCTCGCGCATGCCTGCATGACGCGGCGCCCGGTCGCCACCGACCCGGTGAAGGCGAGCTTGTCCACGCCGGAGGTGCACAGCGCCGCCCCGGTGTCGCCGAACCCGCTGACCCAGGCGACCAAACCCGCGGGCGCGTCAGGATTGGCCCGGAAGAACGACTCGACGGCGTAGACGCCGGTGGCGGCGCTGAACTCGCTGGGTTTGACGACGGCCGCATTGCCCGCCGCGAGGGCGTAGGCCAATCCGCAGAGCACCGTGTAGAGCGGGGCATTCCACGGCGCAATGATGCCCGCGACGCCCAGCGGCCGGTACCCCACGCGCGCCTCGAAGTTAATCATCGCCAGCCCAGGGCTGACCTTGCGCTCCTTGAGGACACGCTCGGCGTTGGCCGCCGCCCACTTGATGTCTTCGAGGGAGGCAAGCAACTCGAACAGCACGTCTCCGGGCGGCTTGGCGGTCTCGCGGTTGCCCAGTTCACAGATCTCGTCGATGTGCTTGGCGAGGTAGGAAGTCCAGCGGTTCATTCGTCTCTTGCGGCCGTCGAACCCCAGGCCATCCCACCAGGCCTGGGCCTCGCGAGCCTTCGCCACGACTGCCGTGACCTGCTCGGGGGTATGCACCGGGAATGTTGCGACCACCTCGCCGTTGACGGGGTTCGTGAGGTCGAACGTCTGGGCTGCCCCAGTTTCAGTATCGGCGAGCTGAGCGGTCACGCGGCACCGTCCGGGATCGAGAGGCTGCTCGACTGTCTAGGCGACAGAATAAGAACACGTTACAGTTTTGCCGGCTGGCGGGGCAAGCGCACCTAGGCGCGGGCCGCGCGCAAGCGAGCCAGGCAGCGTTCGCGGCCGAGAATCTCCATCGACTCGAACAGCGGCGGGGAGACCGTGCTGCCGGTGATCGCGACCCGCAGTGGGGAGAAAGCGTCGCGCGGCCTGAGTTCCAGCCCTTCGACGAGGGTGCTCTTCAAGGCCTGTTCGATCGAATCTGCCGACCACTGCGCCAGCGTCTCGAGGACGGGGATCGCCGCGGCGAGCACCAGTTGGCCGGGCTCACCGAGGTGCTTGGCCGCCGCGTTCTCATCCACGGAGAACCCGGCCTCGTCGACGAGCAGGAAGCGCACCATGTCGACGCCCTCCACCAGCGTCTGCACGCGCTCTTGGACGAGCGGCGCGACGGCTTCGAGCACGCCGCGATCTGGGGGGCACCCAGCCTGCCGTGCGTAGCTCGCCAAGCGGTCGGCGAAATCCTCCGGTGCCAGCATCCGGATGTGGGTCGCGTTGATAGCCGCACACTTCTTCGGGTCGAAGCGGGCGGGATTGGCCTTCACATCCGCGATGTCGAAGGCGGCGATCAGCTCCGCCGGGGTGAACACGTCGCGATCATCGGCAATCGACCAGCCGAGCAGGGCGAGGTAATTCACCAGCCCCTCGGGCACGTAACCGGCTTCGCGATAACCAAGCAGGTTGGACTCGGGATCACGCTTGGAGAGCTTCTTGTTGCCATGGCCCATGACGTAGGGCAAGTGCCCGAACTGTGGGACGAAATCCGTGACGCCCACCGCGATCAGCGCCCGGTACAGCACGATCTGCCGAGGCGTCGAGGGGAGCAGATCCTCACCACGCAGCACGTGTGTGATTTGCATCAGCGCATCGTCGACCGGATTGACCAGCGGATAGAGCGGATCGCCATTGCCACGAACGACGACATAGTCAGGCACCGAGCCCGCCGCGAACGTGACGTCGCCACGTACCAGGTCAGTCCAGGTGATGTCCTCATCGGGCATCCGGACGCGCAGCACCGGTTCGCGCCCCGCAGCCCGAAACGCATTGACCTGCGCCTGGGACAGCTCGCGATCGAAGTTGTCGTAACCGAGCTTCGGATCGCGGCCGGCCTCCCTGTGCCGGGCTTCGATCTCCTGTGCCGAGGAGAACGATTCGTAGACGTGCCCGCTCGCCACGAGCTTGGCGACGACGTCGGCGTAGAGCCCGCGCCGCTGGCTTTGCCGGTATGGCGCGTAGGGGCCGCCGATCTCGGGCCCCTCGTCCCAGCTGAGCCCGAGCCAGTGCAGCGAATCAACCAGCTGCTCGAACGATTGCTCGGAATCGCGAGCCGCGTCGGTGTCCTCCACCCGGAAGACGAACGTTCCACCGTGGTGACGCGCGAACGCCCAGTTGAACAGGGCGGTTCTGGCCATGCCCACATGGGGATTGCCGGTTGGCGACGGACAGAACCGGACCCGTACGCCCTCGATCATTTCCACCGCACCGGGTTCGTGAGTGCCCCGATCCCTTCGATCTCGATCGTGACGGTGTCGCCGTCGACGATGGGCCCGACGCCGGCGGGAGTGCCGGTGAGGATCACATCACCCGGTAGCAAGGTCATGACACCGGACATGAACTCGATCATCGTCGGGATGTCATGGATCATCTGGCTGGTCCGCCCGTCCTGCCGCACCTGGTCGTTGACCCTCGCGCTGACCCGAACGTCGCTCGGATCGAAGACCGTCTCGATCCACGGACCCAGCGGGCAGAAGGAGTCGTGCCCCTTCGCCCGCGTGAAGTGCCCGTCCTGCTTCTGCTGATCACGGGCGCTCACATCGTTTGCGGCCGTGTAGCCGAGCACGTGCGACATCGCCGTTTCACGAGGGACATCCCTGGCCGGGCGGCCGATGACGATCGCCAGTTCGGCCTCGTGATCGACCCGGGCCGAATCGCGCGGCAACCGGATGGTGTCACCGGTGCCGATCACTGAGGTCGAGGGCTTGAGGAAGATCAGCGGGACGGACGGCGGCTCGTCCTCACCCATCTCTTTCACGTGCTCGGGGTAATTGCGCCCGATCGCGACGACCTTGCTCGGCAGGATGGGCGAGAGCAGCCGCACGTCGGGCAATGCCCACCGCTGGCCGGTGAAGGTGATCGATCCGAAGGGATGGCCCTCGATACCGGCGACGGTCAGAGCGTCCATTCCGGCGTTGCGGGGTCCCTCGACAGTCCCCCACGCGACGCCTGAGGGGGTGGAGGGCGAACCAGGATGGACGAAGCGAGCGATGCGCACGATGCACAAGGCTACCGGGAGCGCCGCAACCGGGCCGGGCATACTCGTAGACGTGAGTTCAACCCTGTCCGCCATCCCAGTCGACAAGCGGCGCCATCTCGCCGCCACAGTAGGTTTGTTCGCCGTACTCTTCGTCGCGGTCGGTGTGGTTGCTACGACGGGCAGCTCCCCCGGGGCGGTACGCGTCTTCTCGGCGGTATCGCTCAGCGTGGCCATGCTGCTCGCGCTGGCGGCCTGGGGAATCGCGCACAGCGTCAAGGTCGATCTCGCCGAGCAGCGGTTGGATGCCGCCATCGAGGCCTCGATCGGCCCCCGGGCCGGCGCGCAGACCGGTTGCGGTTGCGGTCATGAGCATGACCCCGACGAACTGCAGGTGAGCGAGGCCGAGGGCCACGAACGGGGCGGCCACGAACAGCGCCGCTATGAACACGGCGGCTACGAACACGGTGGCTGTGACCACGACGGGCGAGGTACCAACTGTGCGCACAGCTGCGACACGTGCGTGCTCGCTGCGCTGCAGCCCAGCCCGACGAGATCACGCAGTGCGCGGCTCGCGAAGTAGGCCGTAGCGCACGGCGTCGTGCAGAGCCAGCCAGGAAGCCTCTATGACGTTGGCGTGAACCCCTACTGTGGTCCATTCCCGCTGGCCGTCGGAGGTCTCGATGAGCACCCGGGTTACCGCATCGGTCCCGTGCTTGCCGGGCATGATCCGTACCTTGTAGTCGGTCAGCTCCAATTCACCGAGTCTCGGGTAGACGCGCCCGAGCGCCTTGCGCAAGGCGCGGTCCAGCGCATTGACCGGGCCATTGCCCTGCTCGGTCGAGATGATCCGCTCGTCGCCGGCACGTACCCGCACGGTCGCCTCGCTCACCATCGCTCCGTCCTCGCGCCGGTCGACGATGACCCGGTAGGACTCGACCACGAACGGCTCGGTGACATCCGGGCCGTCCAACTCCTCGCGCAGCAGCAACTCGAATGATGCGTCCGCCGCTTCGTAGGACCAGCCGGCGGCCTCGCGCTCTTTCACATGCTCGACGACCCTGCTCACGACCTCGGGCCGATCGGTGACATCGACGCCCAATTCACGGGACTTCAGTTCGACCGACGCGCGCCCGGCCATCTCGGTCACGAGTATCCGTTGATTGTTGCCGACCAGAGTCGGGTCGAGATGGTTGTAGAGCTCCGGGGACACCTTGATGGCCGATGCGTGTAGCCCGGCCTTGTGCGCGAATGCTGATGCACCGACGTACGGGGCGTGCGCGTCCGGTGCCAGGTTGGCGATCTCGGCGATTGCGTGGGATACCCGCTGCATCTCGCTGAGGCAACCGTCGGGGAGTACGTCTAGACCCATCTTCGTCACCAGGCCCCCGATCACGGCGAAGATGTTGGCGTTGCCCGCACGCTCGCCGTAGCCGTTGGCAGTGCCCTGGACGTGTGTCGCGCCGGCATCCACGGCGGCGAGGGTGTTCGCCACTGCGCAACCCGTGTCGTCCTGGGTGTGGATACCGAGCCGGATGCCGGCGCGACGCCTGACGTCGGACACGATGTCGTGGATGCCCATGGGGAGCATGCCGCCGTTCGTGTCGCACATGACTCCGACATCGGCTCCGGCCGCGGCCGCGGCGTCAAGTACGCGCACGCCGTAGTCACCGTCATGCTTGTACCCGTCGAAGAAGTGCTCGCAGTCGAGGAACACCCGGCGCCCCTCGGCTCGCAGGAACGCGACGGTGTCGCGCACCATCGCGAGGTTCTCCTCCCCGGTTGTGCGCAGGGCGCGCTCGACGTGCCACAGGTCCGACTTGGCCACGAGCGTCACGATCGGCGCGCCCGACTCGAGAAGGGCGCGCACCTGCGGGTCCTCGTGCACGGCGACGCCCACCTTGCGGGTCGCGCCGAAGGCCACCAGCACGGCGTTCTTGAGAGTCAACTCGCCGTCTGCGGCCCGAGCGAAGAACTCGGTGTCCTTGGGCATGGCACCGGGCCAGCCCCCTTCGATGAATCCGACCCCCAGCTGGTCGAGCAGCCGTGCCACCGCGAGCTTGTCGGCTACGGAGTAGGTGATGCCTTCGCGCTGGGCGCCGTCGCGCAACGTCGTGTCGAAGACATGGAACTCGTCGGTCTGCATGGGTTGTCCTCTGGTTCCGGCTGACTGCGGGGTGGTAACTGCTGAATTCTGGGCCAAACAAAAGACCCCCCGCGGAATGCGGAGGGTCTGCGCGTCGGAGTCGAGCTGGGTCCGGCGCGCTAAGTGATAATGAGCGAGTTCACGTGCACACGCCGAGTCTGCCACAAACGTAGCGACCCCGCCAACGAGTCGAGCCCGCCCGTTCAGCCCACTGCGGCTTTAGCCAGCCGTTCACCGATATCAGCGGTCGAGCCGGGGTGCGCACTGTCGCGAGACACGAGATCATCCGCGACGGCGGACTCAACCCGTGCAGCCGCATCATGTTCACCGATGTGCTCGAGCAGCATCGACACCGACAGCACCGCGGCGGTGGGGTCCGCCTTCCCCTGCCCCGCGATGTCGGGAGCCGAACCGTGCACCGGCTCGAACATCGAAGGATTGCGCCTGCTGGGATCGAGATTGCCGCTGGCGGCTAGGCCGATGCCTCCCGATATCGCCGCGGCGAGATCGGTGAGGATGTCGCCGAACAGATTGTCGGTCACGATGACGTCGTAGCGCCCCGGATCGGTGACGAGGTAGATCGTCGCCGCGTCCACATGGTTATAGGTAACCGTGACGTCGGCAAACTCGCCGCTGATCGCTTGGACGGTACGGAACCAGAGATCGCCGGCATTGGTCAGCACGTTGGTCTTGTGTACCAAGGTGAGGTGCCGGCGTGGCCGCGCGTTCGCGCGGATGAACGCGTTACGCACGACGCGCTCAACTCCAAACGCAGTGTTGACGCTGACCTCAGTGGCGATCTCGTGCGGGGTCCCTTTGCGCAGGACGCCACCGTTTCCGGCGTACGGCCCTTCGGTCCCCTCACGCACCACAACGAAATCGATTTCCGGATCCCCGGCCAGGGGGGTGGATACGCCTGGGTACAACCGGGCCGGACGGAGGTTGACGTGATGATCGAGTTCGAAGCGCAGCCGCAGCAGCAGACCTCGCTCCAGAACTCCGGAGGGCACCGACGGGTCACCGACCGCGCCGAGCAGGATGGCGTCGTGCCCGCGCAATTCCTCCAGCACGGCATCGGGAAGCACTTCACCGGTGCGGTGCCAGCGCGCCGCGCCGAGGTCGTATGCAGTGGCATCGACGTCGGGCAGTACGGCGTTCAGCACGCGCAGTGCCTGCTCTGTGACCTCGATTCCGATCCCGTCGCCCGGGATTACCGCAAGCCTCATTCTTCGAGCCTAGACGAGGGCCGCGGCGCCTCAGCGGGCCGCAGTGCCTTCGGTGTAGTCGTCGTCGCTGGTCTGCACCCATGACATCAGACCGCGCAGCTTTCGCCCGGTGTCCTCGATCGGGTGTTGTTCACCTTTGGCTCGCAGGGCGCGGAATTCCGGCGCACCGGCGTCCTGGTCAGCGATGAAACGCTCGGCGAAGGCTCCGCTACGAATGTCGGCTAGGACCGCCTGCATGTTCTCCTTGACGTGGGCATCGATGACCCGCGGACCGGAGACGTAGTCGCCGTACTCCGCCGTGTCCGAAACAGACCACCGTTGCTTGGCGATGCCACCCTCGTACATGAGGTCAACGATCAGCTTCAGCTCGTGCAGGCACTCGAAATAGGCGATCTCGGGCTGGTACCCAGCCTCGGTGAGCACCTCGAACCCGTACATGACCAGCTGCGAGGCCCCGCCGCAGAGCACGGCTTGCTCACCGAACAAGTCCGTCTCGGTCTCTTCGGTGAACGTGGTGCCGATCGCGCCGGCCCGGGTGCCCCCGATGGCTTTGGCGTAAGACAGCGCGAGCGCGAATGCCTTGCCCGAAGCGTCTTGCTCGACGGCGACGAGGACGGGAACACCTTTGCCGTCGACGAACTGCCGGCGCACCAGGTGGCCGGGGCCCTTAGGCGCGACCATCGCTACGTCAACACCCGCCGGAGGCTTGATGTAGCCGAAGCGGATGTTGAACCCATGGCCGAAGAAGATCGCATCCCCGTCCTTGAGGTTGGGCTCGATGGCCTCGGCGTACAGCTTGCGCTGGGCGGGGTCGGGCGCCAGCACCATGATCAAGTCGGCTTCGGCTGATGCCTCGGCCGGAGTGAGGACTCGCAGCCCTTCGTCCTCGGCCTTGGCCCGGCTCTTTGATCCGACGGGCAGCCCGACTCGCACGTCCACACCGGAATCACGCAGTGACAGAGCGTGGGCGTGGCCCTGGCTCCCGTAGCCGAGGACGGCAACCTTGCGGCCCTGGACGATCGTCAGGTCGGCGTCGTCGTCGTAGTAGATCTCCACGCTCATGCTGGCGTCACTCGCTCTCTCAACGGTTGGTACTCATTGGACTACTGAGTGTGTTCATCGACGCTTGTGTTAAGCCGGTCGTTCGACAGCCCGCAATGCGGTCTGCGTCATCGACCGAGGGCCGCGACCCAATGCCACCATGCCCGACTGCACCATTTCGCGGATACCGTAGGGCTCCATCATCTTCAGCATCGCATCCAGCTTGTCCGGCCGTCCGGACAGCTCCACAATTACCGACTCGGGCCCGACATCGGCAACCTTGGCGTTGAACAGCTCGACGATCTGCAGGACATCGCGCCGGTTGGTCTCGTCCGCGCGCACTTTGAGTAGCAGGAGTTCGCGCTGAACCGCTTGCCGCTCGTCGAGCTCGACGATCTTCAGCACGTTGACGAGCTTGTTGAGCTGTTTGGTGACCTGCTCGAGCACCGTCCCTTCGACGCTGACCAGGATCGTGATGCGCGAGATCTCCTCGTGCTCGGTCGGCCCGACTGCGAGCGACTCGATGTTGAATCCCCGACGGCTGAACAGGCCGGAGACGCGCGCGAGAACGCCTGGCTTGTTCTCCACGAGAACAGACAGCGTGTGCAGCGTCATTCGTCCTCCTCATAGACCGGTCGCATGTCACGCGCGGCCTGGATGTCGTCGTTGCTGGCCCCGGCGGCAACCATCGGCCAGACCATGGCGTCCTTGCCCACGGTGAAGTCGACGACCACGGGTTGATCGTTGATCGACATCGCCTTCTCGATCGTCTGGTCGACGTCGGCCATGCTCTCGCAGCGCAGGCCGATGCAGCCGAGCGCGTCAGCCAGCTTGACGAAGTCCGGGATGCGGGTAGCGGCCCCGCCCGCCGCCGATGCGTGCGTCCCGAGTTCGGTGTTGCTGTAGCGCTCTTCGTAGAACAGCGTCTGCCACTGGCGCACCATGCCCAGATTCCCGTTGTTGATGACCGCGACCTTGATCGGGATCTTCTCGATCGCGCAGGTCGCGAGTTCCTGGTTCGTCATCTGGAAGCAGCCGTCGCCGTCGATGGCCCACACCAACTTGTCGGGGCAGCCCACCTTGGCACCCATCGCGGCCGGAACTGCGTACCCCATCGTTCCGGCTCCGCCAGAATTAAGCCATGTGTACGGGTTCTCGTAACTGATGAACTGCGCGGCCCACATCTGGTGCTGGCCCACTCCCGCGGCGAAGATAGTTTCGGGCCCCGCGATCCGGCCCAGTCGCTCGATGACGTACTGCGGGGCAAGCGTGCCGTCGGTGGGCTCAGCGTAACCGAGCGGGTAGGTGTCACGCCACTGGTCCACCTGACGCCACCACGCGGTGAGGTCCGCCCGCCTCCCGGCCGCGAATTCCGCCTCCAGCGCGGGCACCAGCTCGAGCAGCACCTCCCGGACATCGCCCACGATCGGAACGTCGGCCACCCGGTTCTTCCCGATCTCGGCGGGGTCGATGTCGGCGTGGATGATCGCGGCATTCGGTGCGAAGGTATCGAGCTTGCCGGTGACCCGGTCGTCGAATCGGGTGCCCAGCGCGATGAGCAGATCCGCCTTCTGAAGTGCCGTGACCGCCGACACCGAGCCGTGCATGCCGGGCATGCCTAGATGTTGGCGGTGGCTGTCGGGAAAGGCTCCACGGGCCATCAAAGTGGTGACAAGCGGTATCCCGCTCAGCTCGGCGAGCTGCCGAAGTTCCGGCGTCGCGCGCGCCTTGAGAACACCGCCCCCGATGTAGAGCACGGGTCGGCGTGCCGCCGCGATCAGCCGAGCGGCCTCGCGAACCTGCTTGCTGTGCGGGCGCGTGACCGGGTGGTATCCGGGCAGATCCATCCGCGGTGGCCAGGCGAAGGTGGTCAGTTCCTGCAGGACGTCCTTGGGCAGGTCGACGAGCACCGGCCCCGGCCGTCCGGTTCCGGCCAGGTGGAAGGCCTCGGCGATGGCCCGGGGAACGTCGTCGGCATGCTGCACCAGGAAGTTGTGCTTGGTGATCGGCAACGTGATACCGGAGATATCCGCTTCCTGAAATGCGTCCGTGCCGATGAACGCTCGTCCGACCTGGCCGGTGATCGCAACGATCGGCACGGAATCCATGTAAGCGTCAGCAATCGGCGTGACGAGATTGGTGGCTCCGGGCCCGGACGTGGCCATGCAGACGCCAACCTTGCCCGTCGCCTGCGCGTAACCCTCCGCGGCATGCCCGGCACCCTGCTCGTGGCGAACGAGAATGTGGCGAACCTTCGTGGAGTCATACAGCGGGTCGTAGGCAGGCAGGATGGCGCCCCCCGGAATGCCGAAGACTACGTCCGCGCCGACCTGTTCGAGCGAACGAACCAGCGCTTGCGCTCCGGTGATAGTCGGCTCGGTCATGCGGGACCTTTCTCTGGCAGTCGTGGTGGCTGGGCTTGGTAGACCAAGAACTCAGCAACAAAAAGCCCCTCGTGCAATGCACGAAGGGCTAGCGCGTTGTGATACGACCGCTGTGCTAGGTCGTCTCGACAACGCGCCGATGGATAAGTACA
This sequence comes from Actinomycetota bacterium, assembly GCA_030775825.1. Taxonomy (GTDB): domain Bacteria; phylum Actinomycetota; class Actinomycetes; order Mycobacteriales; family Jatrophihabitantaceae; genus JALYIL01. Next base: position 6,208 of record JALYIL010000116.1, on the reverse strand, counting down.
AGAGCACGCACGCACGCAGCTTACCCGGTCGAGCCGAGCCGGTTCAACCCAGCGGGGTGGCTCATCCCACCAACGAGATCACAGGGTTCGCCCGATTTATCTATTGTGTGGTCGATGTTAACCCAGGTAGGGTCTGCGCAGGCGGGGGCCGCGGGCCGGGTTGAGGCGAACTCATCCCTGACTACCTGGAAGGTCACCCATGGCGCACCGCACCATTCGCCGCACCCTGATCGCAGCCGTCGTCGCCCTGACACCGTTACTGATCTCCACGATCGGGCCCGCACCGCAATCGGCCACGGCGGCACCCAGCACCGAGTCCTACATCGCGGCCAACGTCCTCTACCGCATGAACGCCGAACGGCACGCCCACGGGCTCGCGCCGCTGCAAATGTATGGACCTCTGGTGACGAGCGCGACCCGGCACAACCGCGTCATGGCCGATTACAACACCCTGTCGCACCAGCTCCCCGGTGAGCAATCGCTCGGAGCGCGTGTCTCGGCGACCGGCTTTCACTGGATCTCTCTCGGCGAGAACATCGCGTGGAACGGTGCGATGAACCTGTCGGGCGCGTTGGCAGCGCAGACGATGATGTATGACGAGGCCCCGCCGAACGACATCCATCGGCTGAACATCCTGAATCCGAACTTCAACAAGGTCGGCGTTGCCGTCGAGCTCGACACCGTTCGTCACAAGCTCTGGCTCACTGAGGACTTCGGCCGCTGACAGTTGCCCATCCGGGCTCGAGGATGCTCGTGGGCTCAGCCGCACACCGCTCCGAACGCGGCTGAGCCCACGAGCTTGGCGTACTTGCCCAGCACCCCGTAGTCGAACCGGGGAGGCAGTGGCTTCCACTCGGCCTGCCGACGCTCCAGTTCAGGAGCCTCAACCAGAAGGTCCAAGGTTCGGGCGGCAAGGTCCAGGCGGACCCGGTCGCCGTCCTCGATCAGGGCGATTGGCCCTCCGGCCGCCGCCTCCGGTGCGATATGGCCGATGCACAAGCCGGTCGTTCCACCAGAGAAACGCCCATCCGTAAGGAGCAGCACGTCCCTGCCGAGGCCGGCTCCCTTGATGGCGCCGGTGATCTGCAGCATCTCGCGCATCCCCGGGCCGCCCTTCGGACCTTCCCAGCGAATGACCACTACGTCGTTCGGCCTGAGCTGTCCGGCCGCCAACGCCTCCATCGCGGCCTGCTCTCGATCGAAGACGCGGGCGGTTCCCTCGAAGCGTTCAGCATCAAATCCAGCGCTCTTGACCACGGCACCATCGGGAGCCAGCGAGCCGCGCAGGATCGTCAGTCCGCCGGTCCGATGGATCGGGTCGCTCATGGCGTGAATGATCTTTCCGTCCGGATCCGGCGGCGCGATGTCACTGAGATTCTCAGCCACCGTCCTTCCGGTGACGGTGAGCACATCCGGGTGCAACAGCCCGGCGTCAAGCATCGCTTTCATCACCACCGGCACACCACCGACAGAATCGATGTCGGTCATGACGTACCTGCCGAATGGCTTCACGTCAGCCAGGTGCGGCACCTTGTCGCCGATGCGGTTGAAGTCGTCGAGACTAAGATCCACCTTGGCCTCGTTCGCGATCGCGAGCAGGTGCAGGACGGCGTTGGTCGAACCGCCCAGCGCCATGACCACCGTGATGGCGTTCTCGAAGGCCTCCTTCGTCATGATCGCCCGCGCCGTTATGCCGGCGTCGACGAGGTGAACCGCGGCTTCGCCGGACCGTTCGGCGTAGTGATCGCGACGCGAGTCTGGGGCCGGCGGCGCCGCCGAACCGGGCAGAGACATTCCGAGCGCTTCGGCGGCCGAGGCCATCGTGTTGGCTGTATACATGCCACCGCAGGCGCCCTCCCCCGGACAGATCGCCTTCTCGATCTCATTGACTTCCTCGCGGGTGATGCGCCCGGCCAGGCACGCACCGACGGCCTCGAACGCATCGATGATGGTGACGTCGCGGCCCTGGTAACGCCCGGGCAGCGTCGAGCCGGCGTAGAGGAATACTGCGGCGACGTCCAGCCGCGCGGCTGCCATCAGCATGCCCGGCAGTGATTTGTCGCATCCGGCGAGCAGCACACCACCGTCGAGTTGCTCAGCCCGGAAAACCGTCTCGACGGAATCCGCGATCACCTCGCGGGAGACGAGCGAGTAATGCATTCCGTCGTGGCCCATCGAGATCCCGTCAGAGACGGAAATCGTTCCGAATTCGAGCGGGAACCCGTCGGCCCCGCGTACCCCGATCTTCGCCTTCTTGGCAAGACGGTCGAGCGAGAGGTTGCATGGCGTGATCTCGTTCCAGGACGACGCCACGCCGATCTGCGGCTTTCGCCAGTCGTCATCCCCCATCCCGACGGCGCGCAACATGCCTCGTGCGGCGGCGCGTTCGAGCCCGTCGGTAACGATGGAGCTGTGGGGCTTGCGGTGTGCAGGCGGTTGCTCGGTGCTCACAGTCGAAACCTTACGGGTTACCGTTCTGGGGTGCGCCCGTCCGAGCCGTCCGCAGCCACCGCCCGAACGTTCAGGCTGCCGCGGATGACCTACGTGCTCGTGCTGTTTCTCCTGTTCTGCGTCGCCCCGCTGGCTTTTACCGGTCAAGGCGCGCAGGGTGCGCCCGCGGTGGTTGGGCCCCAGACGTTGCTCCTGCTCATCCCCGTCATCGCGGCGCTTTTCATTGCGCGTACCGCGACGGTCGTCGGCATCGAGGGCATCACCGTGCGGCTGGCATTCGGGAGCCGCTCGATGCGCTGGGATGAGGTTCGCGGCCTGTCCGTCGGCGAGCGGAGCGTCTATGCCGTCGGCCGGTCCGGATCCGTTCGCCTGCCGTGCGTGCGGGTAGCCGACCTTGCCGAAGTGTCGAAGGCCAGCGGGGGTCATCTGCCCGAGGTCGCGCCGCCGACGCCCAAGTTCGCTCCGTCGCGGCGTCGCCGCCGGCGCTGACCTGCGGCCATGCGCTGACCTTCGGGCCATGCGCTGACCTTCGGGCCACGCGCTCATTCGCGGGCCATGCCCTGATTCGCGGATCCGCCGGTCAGTATTGCTCGGCGATCGTGACGACGTTGTGCAGCGGCTCGCCGCGGTGAAAGCGGATCAGTTGTTCGCGGACCAGGCGATATGCCCGCTGCTGCCATCCGACGGTGCCGCCGCCGACGTGCGGTGTCAGCTGCAGGTTCGGCGCACTCCAGAGCGGATGGTCGGCGGGAAGCGGCTCGGGCTCGGTGACGTCGAGGAAGGCATGGAGGCGTTGGCTGGTCAATTCGGCCAGCAGTGCGTCAGTATCGACAATCGCTCCACGGGCGATATTGACCAGCAAGGCGCCGTCGGGCATCGAGGAGAGAAAGGCCGCGTCGACCAGCTGGTGGGTCTGCGTCGTGTAGGGCACCGCGATCACGACCACCTGATGTTCAGGCAGCAGTGCCGCGAGTTCAGTGAGCCCGCGGACTCCCTCGCGTGGGTGCCTGGCAACCAGGGTCACCTGTGCGCCCAAGGGAGCCACCGAGGCGGCGATCCGGCTGCCGATGTCGCCCGCCCCGAGGACAAGCACACGCGTGCCATCGAGGCCGGCGGTGTTCCCGTGTCGTTCCCATCGGTGCGCTCGTTGCGCGTCGCGAAGCCGGGGGAACTCGCGTAACGAACTCACGATGCCGCCCACCGCCAACTCCGCCGTGGATCCGCCGTGGACACCTCGGCCGTTGCACAGGATCACCCCCACCGGCACGCGTTTCAACCAGGAGTCGACGCCGGCCGAAACCAGCTGGATCATCCGAAGGCTGGTGAATACCTCGAGGGATTCGCTACTCACCGGGGGGCCCATGTATCCAGGCACCAGTACCTCGACGCCTTCGATGCCGGGCACCGGCGCGCCCGTGCCCTTCCAGATCACGACGTCGATGCCGTCCGGAAGGACACCCACGCAGTCCGCTGCCTCGGCATCAGGCAGGCAGACGACCGTCACTGGTCGAGGTTAGCGGCGGGCGCTCATCTTCAGCATGCAGACTGGGGGCATGCCCCGTGTCGCCTACCCGCTGGTCGCCCTCGCGTCGATGCTGGCGCTGGCCGCATGTGGTGCCGGCGCACAGGCGGGGGCGCCGACCTGGGTTCCGGCGCCATCCTTCAACGGCGAGGGTCAGCAACCCAGTGCCATCCCGAACGTGCCGATTCCCTCGGCCCCCAGCTCGCCGGGAGCTCCCAACAGCCCGGCACCGCAGTCCAGCAGCGCCAGCCCCGTTGACGGCGCGGTCGTCGCGACGCAGCTGACCTCGCCGAACGGCATCGTGATCCTGCCTGACGGCAGTGCCCTGGTCGGTGAGCGCACCACCGGCCGCATCGTCCAGGTGCAACCGCAGCCCAATCACCCGGTGCTCACCGTCCGGACCCTCACCGGGTTGAGCACCCGCGGCGGCGGCGGATTGCTAGACCTCGCACTCTCGCCCACTTACGCCCAGGACAATCTGATCTTCGCCTACATCACGACGGCGACGGACAACCGCGTCGTGGACTTCACCCTCAACGGTCCGGTCACGCCGGTGCTCACCGGCATCCCCATCGGAGGCAGCGACAATTCCGGCCGCATCACGTTTGGGAGCGACAACCAGCTCTACGTCGGCACCGGCGACGCCGGAGAGCCGAGTCTGGCGGCCGACTCGGCCAGCCTCGCCGGCAAGGTGTTGCGAGTGTCCGAGATCGGACAACCGGCAACCGGCAACCCATACCCGTCTTCGCCGGTGTTCGCCAGCGGACACCGCGACGTGGTTGGCCTGTGCACGGTCCCGACGACAGATCTGCTGCTCGCAGTCGACATCAAGGGACTCAACGGCCGCGAGAACGTCAACGTCCTGAGTCCCGGAGCAAACTATGGTTGGCCGAACCCGTCAGGATCATCGAAGCCGGCATTGAGCTCGCTTCCCGTTGCCTACTCCTCGCCCGGCGGCTGCGCCGTGGTGGACGGGACGTTCTACGTCACCTCTCTTGATGGAACAGCACTGCTGGGCGCGTCCTTGACCCTCACCGGCGCGGCGCCAAAGCTGTCGACGTTCACCGTCTACCTGCACGAGCGCTATGGCCGCCTGCTGAACGTGATCGCGGCGCCGGACGGCGCGCTCTGGCTGACCACCTCCAACCGCGATGGGCATGGCAAGCCGGTCGCCGCCGACGAGCGCGTCCTGCGGATCCCACCGCCGGCCGGCCACTCCGCCTATCCGGGCTAACCAATCCGCCTCCCCGAGCTAACTCGCGACCAGGCAACACCCCCGGCGGCGCGACTGCGGTGGTTAGGCCGTCCCGTGAGCGGGTAGGCCAAGGATCGAGGCGCTCGCTAGTCCGGGCGCATGTCCATCCGAAGGAGTTACCCATGACCACCGTGACCAAGTCCGTGGACGTCGCCGTCCCGGTCCGCAAGGCATACGACCAGTGGACGCAATTCGAATCGTTCCCCCAGTTCATGGGTGGCGTCGAGAGCATCGAGCAGCGAGACGCAACCCACACCCATTGGAAGACAAAGGTCGGCGGCGTCGAGCGCGAGTTCGACACCGAGATCACCGAGCAGCATCCCGACGAGCGGGTGGCGTGGAAGAGCACGGACGGCACCACGCACGCCGGCGTCGTCACATTCCACCGGTTGTCGGACGAGGCGACCCGCGTGACCGTGCAGCTCGACTGGAAGCCTGAGGGCGTCGTCGAGAAGGTGGGCGCCGCTGTCGGGGTCGATGACCATCAGGTCAAGGCCGACCTCGAGCGGTTCAAGGACTTCATCGAAAACCGTTCGCAGGAGACCGGCGCGTGGCGCGGTGAGGTGTCGCCGCCGGCCTAGCTTCCGCCATCACGTCGGCGGTACGTCCGGCTGGTGGTGCGAATGCCCACCAGCCGGATTTCGTTGCGCCTTCCTCGCCAACATCTGCGCCTTCCCCGCCAAGATTGCTCGGAAATCCGGCCGGTCCTGGCAGATCTCAGCGGGGAAGCCGCAGGCGGCTGCCGAGGCCGCACAATCTGGCGTCTCAGCCCAGGAGGGCCACGCCGGTGAGCACGGCCGCGGTCGTGACCTCGATTAGCGCGCCGAAGACATCGCCGGTGACCCCGCCCAAGCGGTGGGTTGCGTGCATTCGTAGCGCGGCCGCGATCGCCAACGCGATCGCCTGGACCGCGACCCAGCCGGCAGCGTTCGCATCCACCGCGGCAGCCAGCCCGAGCCCGCCCCCCAGCACCCCAGCGG
>JALYIL010000115.1 GCA_030775825.1 Actinomycetota bacterium | reverse complement strand
TGCCGGCGTTGATCAGGTCGGGGTCGACGTCGTGCTCGTACGGGTAGGGGCCGACGCCGAGGATCCCGTTTTCGGAGTGGATGACGACGTTCACGTCGCTGGGCACGTGATTGGGCACCAGGGTGGGCATGCCGATGCCGAGGTTCACGTAGTCGCCATCGCGCAGCTCGGCGGCAACCCGGGCCGCGAGCTGGTTGCGGGAGAGACGCGAACTCAGGTCGCGTTTGGCCGGCGTACTGGCGGTCATTCGACGTTGCCCGGGGCTGGGCGGACGGTGCGCTTCTCGATGCTCTTGCGGGTTGCCTGCTCGGGGGTGAGGGCAACGACCCGGTGCACGAAGATGCCAGGAAGATGGATGGCGTCCGGGTCGAGCTCACCAGCAATCACAACGCGTTCGGCCTCGACGATCGTGATGCGGCCGGCCATCGCGGCGTTGGGGTTGAAGTTGCGGGCAGCGGCATGGAAGACGGTGTTGCCCATGGTGTCGGCGACCGCGGCTCGGACCAGGGCGAAATCGGTGACGATCGACTCCTCGAGCACTTGCATCCGTCCCTGGATTTGGCGCACCTCCTTCGGTGGCGACGCGATCGCGACGGTCCCGTCCGGGTGGTATCGCCAGGGAAGTCCTCCGTCGGCGATCTGAGTGCCGACGCCGGTCGGGGTGAAGAAGGCGCCGATACCGCAGCCGCCCGCCCGCAGTCGTTCGGCCAGGGTGCCCTGCGGCGTCAGTTCGACCTCGAGCTCCCCCGACAGGAACTGCCGCGCGAACTCCTTGTTCTCCCCCACGTAGGAGGCGATGACGCGGCGGATGCGGCCCTGCTCCAGCAACAGCCCCAAACCTGCGCGATCCACACCGCAGTTGTTCGACGCGACCTCGAGCCCGGTCGCGCCCTGCTCGACGAGCGCGTCGATCAGCACCCACGGGATACCGCTGAGCCCGAAGCCTCCAACCGCGACACTTGCACCGTCGACAATGTCGGCGACCGCGTCGGTCGCGCTGGCGACGGTCTTGTCCATTCAGGCTGCTCCCTTGACTTCGGGCTCTGATGTGTCGTCGTGCGATGTATACCGCTGTTTGGATTCCGCTGGGGGTTTGCCCTTGACATTGTCCTGGCGGATGACAGGTGCAGTGAGCCTTTCGACTAGGTACGGGGCAGGCCGCCCGGGCCCAGGCCGGAGCGTCGGGCACGCTGTCGGCGAGCTTTCGGCGCATGATCTTGCCGGTGGAGGTCGCGGGTAGCGAGGGCACGAAGACGATGCTGCGCGGTCGCTTGTAGGCGGCGAGCTTGTCGCGGGTGTAGTCGATCAGGTCATCGGCAGTGACCTCGGCGCCGGCGTTGACGACGACGTAGGCGCGCGCGAGCTCGCCCTTGACCTCGTCGGTGATCGGGCCGACGGCCCGAAGCTGGCGACCACGGCGTCGACTAACAGTTGTTCGCGGGCCGACTGATCGATCGGCTCGGATTGCTGCGTCATGAGCGGTCCTCCATCGGGTCAGTCTTGCGATCGCGGACTGTCGCCGGACCAAGCTCTGTGCAGCAGCGCGGTCAGCGACGAGGGGGAGACTGCTCGCGGGTTGTTGGTCGGCAACGCGGGCAGGATGCGCCCACCGCCGCGGCGATGTCGGCCTCGCGCAGGCCGAGATCCCGCAAGGCTCGCGGTGCGCCAAGGCGTTGCCGCAGCGTCTTCAGTCCTACCGACGTATCGTCCGCGCCGAGCGCTGCGCCTATCCGTTGGGCCGCGTCTGGGGCGGCCGGGCCATTGAAGGCGAGCACATGCGGCAGCACCACGGCGTGCATCGGCGCGTGCGGCAAGGCGAACATACCGCCTAATACATGGCAGATCTTATGTTGCATACCGGACCCAGCGGACGAGAACGCGACGGCGCCGAGGTAAGACCCGTAGAGCGTGGTCCCAACGGCCGCAGTCTCGCCGAGCAACATTCGGGGCAGGCCGATCCGCAGCGCGGCAAGCGCTTCCATCGCCAGCGCTTGATCGATCGGATCCGCGCGCGGGCCCCACATGGCGTCGATACAGTGCGCGACCGCGTTCAATCCGGAGGCCACCACAAGCTCGGTCGGCAGGCTGGCCACGAGGTCGGGGTCGTAGATCACC
>JALYIL010000114.1 GCA_030775825.1 Actinomycetota bacterium | reverse complement strand
GCCCTAAGCGGCGCGCGGTCGGTGTTGTTGCTCGTCCACGGCATCATGGGTGACACGCTGGGGATGAGTGCGGCAGCCGGCGCCGGAGCCACCCCGTTGAAGAACGGCTTCGACGCAGTCCTCGCCTTCGACTACGAGAACATCCAGACTCCGATCGAGCACACCGGCCGCGATCTGGGCGACAAACTGAGCGACGTCGGGATCACCGTCGGCGGCGACATTCGGGTGACGGCGATGGTGCACTCGATGGGGGGGCTCGTCACGAGATGCTTCATCGAAAAGTGCAACGGGGCACCGGTCATCGAGCGCCTCGTCACCTGCGGTACGCCACACGACGGCTCACCCTGGCCCAAGGTCGAAGATCTCGCACTGGCCCTCATCGGCCTCGGACTCAACGGCATCCTCCACCTCGGGGGTCCGTTGGCGATCGCAGGCCAGGTCCTGGGATCGTTGACCAAGCTGACCGCGAAGCTCGAGACCACCCTCAATGAGATGAACCCGTCATCGGCGTTCATCCACGGCCTCGCCCATGACGCGGATCCCGGGCTCCGGTACGTCGCGATTCGGGGTACGCGGCCGTGGCCGGATCCTTCCGATGACGCGCGCGCCAAACGAATCGTCGCCAAACTGGCCAACGTCGGCTTCGACACCGTCTTCGCCGGTGAGCCGAACGACATGGCCGTCAGCGTGGCCAGCGCCAGCTCGGTCGGTCAGCACTGGGCCAAGCCTCCGGTACTGCTCGATGCCGACTGCAACCACATCTCCTACTTCTCCAGCGACCTCGGACGCGCCGCGATCGAACAAGCCCTGGCACACCCGCTCTGAGGTCTGCCATCGACTCCGCGGTTCAGCGTGTGCGGTCGCCAGCGGAGTGGGTTCGCGAAGTGTCCTCAGCGCTGGCCCCTTTCTGCTGGTGGGCCTGGTAGCAATCAGCGGTGTCTGCTGGTCACGCTCGGCGCGGTGCGCGTGCGACTGCTGCCCGCCGATGGCCACGAAGAATCGTGCCTGGTGATGCAGGACATCGAGGGCAACGAGTTCTGTCTCGACTGAGTGCGGGAAGAGGCGCAGGCATCCGCCGGTTGATGCCTGCATGGAACTCAGTCAAGCTCTTGATTTCGCGCGCTCGAATCGCCGGTCCGTGCTCGTGACAATTCGCGGCAACGGACGCCCGCAGCTGTCCAACATCCTGCACCACGTCGGTGAGACCGGCACCGTGCGCATCTCGATTACGGCCGACCGGGCCAAGTACCGCAATCTCCAGCGGGAGCCGTGGGCGGCGTTGCATGTCACGCGCAGTGACTTCTACGCCTACGCGGTACTCGAGGGCACCGCAGAGTTGTCCCCGGTCGCCACGCAGCCTGACGACGAGACGGTGGAGGAACTTGTCGACCACTACCGCGCGGCGGTCGGCGACCACGAGGACTGGGATGCATTCCGCGCGGCGATGGTCGCCGAACGACGCGTGATCGTGCGATTCACGCCCACTCGTGCCTACGGCATGCTCCCGGCCGAAGGCAGTTAGCCGCAGCGTGCGCTGAGCGCCTGCACTCCCGTCATTTAGACGGTGGCGCTAGGGTCACGCCACCGGTTGCCTCACGCAACCGCCACGAGCTCGTCGAGCATCCGGTCCAGGGCCCCGACCGCCACCGACAGATGTCCCTCGCCTTGCTCGAGGTGCACCCGGGCTCCGGCCAGGTGCTCCGAGAGCCACTTGCCGTGCGCGAACGGGACCATCAAGTCCTCGCTGCCCTGCCAGAGGAACGTCGGCACGCTCAGTTCGTCCAGCTCAAAGCCCCACGGCTTGGCGAAGGCGATGTCGTCATCGACCCAGCCGTCGACACTCGCGACTCCGCCGCGGAGGTTGGCCGCCATGTCCGCGCCGAACTCGTCGGTCAGCGCAGCCCGGTCCACGTCGGGCAGCAACGTTGACAGGCCGGTGATGACGCCCGCGGCGTCGACATCCTTGAGACTTTCCCGTTCCGCCTCGAGGTAGGGCCGAAGCGCGGACTCGCCGGTGCGGGCCAGGCCGAACTCCTCGACGTTCTGCTCTCCCATCCCCGCCATCCAATCGAGACCGTCCGCCGCGTAGGGGGCGACGCTCGCGATCGCCAGCACGCCTAGCACCCGCTCACCGAGCCGTGCTCCGGTCGCTAGCGCGTGCGGCCCACCGCCGGACCAGCCGGCGACGAAGCACCGCTCGACCCCGAGGGAATCAAGCACCTCTCTCATGTCGGCGGCGACGTCGACCACAGCACGGCCGGGCTGCCGAGTCGAGAGCCGGTAGCCGGGACGCGAGTAGGACACCAACCGCAGTCCACGCGCCCACGTGGCACGCTGCATCGCGTGGACCTGTTCGGCGCAACCGGGCGTCCCGTGATGGAACAGCAATGGCGCTCCGTCCGATGGCCCACTCACCTCGACCTCGAGTGCGCGGCCGTCGCGAAGGGTCATCGTCATGCGGTCACTTCCGATCGAAGGTCTTTGAATGCGGCGGGAAGTGCCTGCTTGGCCACCTCGGTCCTCCGACTCTGTCTTCAGGGCTAGCCTGCCGCACGCCGACGCCTTGGGCGCGCGTGGCCCGATCACGCGGGATCATAACGGCCTTTCCTGCCGGGCCGAGATCGCCGGCGCGTAGGAATTGATGGACATGCAGGACATCCGCGGACACTGGCGGACACTGGCGGACATGATGGACATGCCCTTGCGCCCGCCGCGTTCAGGGTGCAGGCTCGGCCACACTCGGCCTTCGCGCCTGGTTCACCGGATGCGCGCGGCCACTTTCCGGAGGGATCATCCGATGTACATCCCCCTTCGCAGGCCCGTCGTCCTGCTCGCCGCCGTAGCGCTCGCCGCGACTATGGCGATCGTGACTTCACCGGCAGTATCGGCCACGCCGGTGCAGACATGCTCGGGCACCCCGGACTCGCCGGGCGTGCTGGCCAGCTCCAATGGTCCCGCGCAGGTCTCGGGATTCTGCGTGGTCAGTGGCGGCCGCACAGTGATCAACGGCGCGCTCACCCTGCTTCCCGGCTCAGGCCTGCTGGCCGCGTTCGCCCACTCCCCGCTGCTGGTCAACGGCTCACTGACGGTGCAGAGCGGCGCCACGCTCTTCCTGGGCTGTGACCCGCAGGAGTTCCCGTGCATGGACGACCCCAACCTGATCGGCTCGAGCACCGTGAACGGGTGGCTGATCGCTGATCATCCGCTGGGGGTTGTCGTGCACCGCAGCAGGATCAACGGCAGCGTGGTGCAGACCGGGGGCGGCGGCGGGGTGAACTGCGAGCCGTCCGGCATCTTCGCCGTGTTCGGCAGTCCCGCCTTCAGCACCTACGAACTCGGTTCGATCAACGGCAACCTGACAATCAGCGGCGTGAAGTCGTGCTGGATGGGCGTCGAGGACATGCGCATCAACGGCAACGTCACCATCACTAACAACCAGCTCGCTGACCCGGACGCCATCGAGATCACCGCCGGGCACTTCAACGGCAACCTGTCGTGCACCGGTAACAGCGCCGTATGGGACAACAACGAAGGTCCGGGCGGCACCCTGTTCCCCCGCATCCCGAACCCGAACGTCGTCACCGGTACTCGCTCCGGACAATGCGTGCTCGCCAGCCCCACCACGAACCCCGGAAGCCCCGGACCGGGACCCTTCTAAGCACTGGGTGTGCTTGACCGGCCCGGGCATCACCCCACGGTAATTGCGTCCAAGCGCTCGCGGAGAAACGCCGACGAGACCACCGGTGGGTAGGAGTTGGGCTTGCCGATCGGTGGCTGCAAGGCTTCGACGACCGTGTCGTGATTGGCCTCATAGAAGTAGACGAGCGACACGAGGTCTTCTTCCGGAGCATCAGCCTGAGGTGGCAAGACGCGATGTCGATTCGACTTCCACCGATTCCCGCTCCACCGCGCCAGCAGATCACCGGTGTTGATCGTGAAGGCGTCCGGGTGGTAGGGGGCATCCTCCCAACCGCTCGACTCGCTCCACACCTGCAATCCCCCACGCCCGGGTTCGCGGTCGAGCACCGTCACGGTGCCGAAGTCGGTGTGCGGCCCGATCCGGAACTGCCCGGGCTGGGGCTCGCCCGCGATGGAGACCGGCGGGTACCAGTTGATGTTCATCGTGTTCGTGGCATGCGTGGTGTGCCGGGTGAAGAAATCCGTTTCCAGGTCGAGAGCCACTGCGCAGATCACCAGCAACTCGTCGGCCAGCGCACGCATCCGGGCGAGGTAGGAGACCGTACTCGGCTCGAGCGCCGGGGTCTCGGCCGGATAGACGTTGGGACGGAACCAATAGTCATCGATCTCGGTGACGCCGGTGCGTTCACATGCGCCCACGGCGAACGACTCCTTGAGATCCGGCGGAGTCTCGGTTCCCTCGGCGTATCCATTCGCCTCGACGCCGGCCGGTAGCCATCCGCGCCCCCCGACGGTCACTGCGTAACGGCGCTTGGTCGCCTCCGGCAGCGCAAAGAATGACCGTGCCGCTGCACGGACGCTGCCCCGCAGCGAGTTCGGAACGCCGTGTCCGGTGACCAGCATGAACCCGACCTCTTGCAGGGCGAGGTCGACCTGCCGGGCAACCTCGGCACGTCCGGCGGCGCCTCCGGCGAACCAAGGCGACAGATCGATGGTGGGTACCGCCGGCGAGCCGGGTACCGACGAAGCCATGTCATTCCTCCCCGATGTCCTCGTTCCACACGCCCGGATTGGCGGCGATGAAATCAGTCATCAGCTGCACGCAGGCGGCGTCATCGAGCACGATGATCTCGACATCGTTCTCGGCCAGCCAATCGTGGCCACCGGAGAACGTCCGCGCCTCGCCGATCACGACCCGTGAGATACCGAACTGCCGGATCAGCCCGCTGCAGTACCAGCAGGGCGACAAGGTCGTGACCATCGTCGTCCCCCGGTAGGAGGCCTGTCGACCGGCGTTGCGAAACGCTGCGGTCTCACCGTGCATGGACGGGTCCCCGTCCTGCACGCGCCGGTTGTGGCCGCGGCCGAGTAGCTGACCGTCCCGTCCGAACAGCGCACCGCCGATCGGGATGCCGCCTTCGGCGAGGCCGAGACGCGCTTCGTCTAGCGCCACCGAAAGCCACGCCTGCGGGTCGAACGAGCTCATCGCCGCGATGGCCTCGTCGCGGACAGTCGGTAGAGCAGGTAGTAGAGGCCGGCCGATATGAGGAATCCGACTTCGAAGGTGATGTCACCCCAGGCGGGGTGGTGGTGCGGGACGATTCCCACGAGGTCGGTCTGGTTCGCGAACAACCAGACCGATGCGACGATGCCGACGATCATGGCGATGGCGCCGGGGTGTTCGACCGATCCCTGCTGCGCCGCGTCGTCGAGCACCCCATCGATCGAGGTGCCGCGCCGAAGCCATCGATCGGCGAAGACCACTCCCAGCCAAGGACCGATCCAGTAGGAGATCACCAGCAGGAAGTTCTCGTACTTCTGTGCCGAATTGTGCAGACCGGACCACGCGACGAACAGCCCGATCGTGCCGAACACGAGCGCGACGATTGCCCGCCGCAATCCGAACGGCAGCCGGATGCCCATTGCCAGAAACGACATTGCTCCGGAGTAGATATTCAGCACGTTCGCCGACACCGCGCCGAGCGCGATCGCGAGCAGGGTCAGGTTCGCGATCCAACTCGGCATGATCCCGGTGAAGTCAGCAGTGGGGTTGCTCGACGGCTTGGCCACTGCGGTCACGGAAGCGGCACCCACGATTTCCAGAAGTGCGCAGGAGACGAAGATTCCGAGTCCGGCGTACCACCCGACGGCCCTCGAGTTGGTCTTCGGCGCGAGGTATCGCGTGTAGTCCGAGGCGTAGGGGTTCCAGCCGGCCGCATAGCCGAACGCGGCGCCCACCTCGATCAGGAAGGCCCCGATGGTCGGCAGGCCGCCGGTCGCGTGCGCCCCGACGTGCGCCTTGCTGAACACGTCCACCGACGCGATGAGGAACACGACAGCGAGGAACGGAAAGGCGAATCTCTCGAATACGTGCACGAGGTTGTGGCCGAAGAACGCGACGAGAATCTGCACCAGCACGATGATTACCAGTGACAGCACTTTGGACAGGTGCTGATGCGTCAAGGTATTCAACGCCAAGGCCCCACTGACGCTGTTGACCGCGAACCAGCCGATGCCCGCGGTGACCGACATGAGCCCGGTGGGCAGGATGTTGCCGATGAAGCCGAACGCACTGCGCCCGATGATCATCTGCGGCAGGCCCTGTTTCGGCCCCCAGGTCGACAGGATTCCCTGCGACAGCGCGCCGCCAGCGGTGCCGATGAGGATCGCCAGCGTGGCCATCCAGAAGGACAGGCCAAAGAACAGCACGCCGATGACGCCGACGAACACAGTTGCGAACTCGAGGTTCGGCGACATCCACGTCCACAGCAGCTGACTGGGCCTGCCGTGCCGCTCGGCCAGCGGAATGATCTCCACACCGCCCGGCTCGACGGCGACGACCTTCTCGCCGTAGCCGCGCGATGGATCTTCCAGGTGCATCGTTGAGGTCTCGACCATGGCGATACTCTGCCAGGCGCAAGTAAAACCTGCATTTCGGCGGCCGAACTGGATGAGGCGCCGGGGGGCACATGCGGCATGCTGCTCGTCATGACCTGGTACCCCCTGCAACCCTGCGACGAGAGCTTCTTTTCCAGCGCACCGTTCGTTTACCGGTATCCCGTCGAGCTCGCGGTTTCACCGGAGCGCGTCTGGCAGTCACTCACCTCGGACGAAGCGATCGCGGCCTGGGGGCTGGGGTTGCACTCGTTGCGCTGGACCTCGCCACGCCCTTTCGGCGTCGGTACCAGCCGCGAAGTCGTGTTGCCGGGAAAGCTCATGGCGGTGCGGGAACGCTTCTTCTTGTGGGACGACGGTCGGCGCAAGGCGTTCCACGGAACCCAGGCGAACCGAGCACTCGTGCGCACCTTTGCCGAGGACTATCTCGTCGAGGCATCCGGTGCCGGTAGCCGATTCACGTGGACGATCGCTCTGGAGCCCACGGAGAAGACGGGGATGCTCCTGAAGGTCGCCGAACCGCTGAACAAGCTGGCCTTCCGCGCCGTCCCGCTGCGCGCCAAGCGGTACTTCGCGAACAATCCGTGAGGGCGCGAGGCTAGGCAACCGACTTCGCGGCGTCCCGGCCGGCGGCCCGGCCGCTGAAGATGCAGCCGCCGAGGAAGGACCCCTCCAGCGCGCGGTAACCATGGACACCGCCCCCGCCGAAGCCCGCGACTTCCCCAGCGGCGTAGAGACCGGGTACCGCTTCGCCTGACGCGCCGAGAACGCGAGAGGACAGATCGGTGTTCAACCCGCCGAGCGTTTTCCGGGTCAGGATGTTCAGGCGCACCGCGATCATCGGGCCGGCCTTGGGGTCGGTGAGCTTGTGCGGCGACGCGACCCTGCTGATCTTGTCGGGCAGGTAGGACCGAGCCTGCCGCATCGCGGCGATCTGGAGGTCCTTCGTGTAGTCGTTGTCCATCTCGCGGTCGCGGCCGAGGATTTCCCGCCGGACGGTCTCCGGATCCAGAAGCGGTGTGTCGGTGACCTTGTTCATGCGCTCGATCAACTCGTCCAAGGTGTCAGCTTGGACGAAGTCAACGCCCTTGTCGAGGAAGGCTTGCACCGGCTCGGGCATCGGCGCACGCGCGCGCTCGATCACCCCGCGGATGCTCTTGCCGGTGAGGTCGGGATTCTGCTCCTGCCCGGACAGGCCGAACTC
>JALYIL010000113.1 GCA_030775825.1 Actinomycetota bacterium | reverse complement strand
AGCCGCGACCGCCGTCACAGGTCGGCCAACTTGTCGAACACGGGAAGGACGTTGCGGATGAGCGTCCGTTCCTCGGGGGTCAGTTGGGCTAGACGTTGCGAGAGCCAGGCATCGCGGGAGCGCCGCTCGGATTCGAGCAGGGCCAGACCGGGCTCACTGATCACGATGATCGCCTGACGGCGGTCGGTGGGGTGCGACTCGCGCTGAACCAGTCCGCGTTCCTCGAGATTGGCCAGCACCTTCGTCATCGAAGGCGGCTGCACCCGCTCGCAGGCGGCGAGTTCACCGGCGCTCATCCGTCCATGCTTCGCGAGGGTGCCCATGGCCGACAGCTGCGTCAACGTGATCGACATGTCCACACGCTGGTTGCGCACGATTCTCGTCAGCCGTAGCAGCGAAGGCCGCAGCTGCGCGGCAAGCTCGGAGATCGTGGATCTCGTGGCCGCCGTCATAATCGTTAGTCTACCTAACGAACGGTCGACCTGCCAGTGGAATTAGTCCGAGGGTGAGCTCGGCGATCTCCTCGTCCCGTCGGGGCAGCTCAGTCTGGTCCACCGCGTGTATGGGCACGGCTCCATTGAGACTGCTTGTCCAGAACGATGCCGTTTCCCGCATCTCCGCGAGCGTGAACGAGCGCAGACACGTCGCGCGTCCGGCGTCCCTGGCCAGATCGAGCAGGGCGCGGCGGGTCACGCCGGGCAGCAGGTCATCGCGCAGGGGAGCAGTTACGAGCGAGCCGTCCGCGCGCAGCAGGAAGACGTTTCCCCGGCTCGTCTCCAGCACGGTGCCGTCCTCGGCGATGTACAGCGGCGAGGTCGCGGCATCTGCCCAGGGTGTCGCCGGTTCCGAACCGGTCGAGGCAGAGTGTTTCGCGGCCACGTCGGCTTTCGCGGCCACATCAGCTTTCGCGGCCACATCAGCTTTCGGGGCCGCATCGCGCTCGCTCGCGGCCAGACCGCGATCGACCCAGCGGCGGTCAGCCCATTTATGCCGCCAGAGCCCAGGTGCTCGCGCCTGCACGCGCACCACGGACGAAGCCGGCCGAGAACCTGTCGACCGGCAGGTCATGGTGACCGTCCGCGCCGGCGTGGTCACGATGCGAAGAGCGCACCGTCCCGGCCCAGCTGTACGCGCCATCGCCAGTGCCTGCCTCTCGATGTCGGGCCCGACGCCCGCCCCGTAGAGCTCGCGGCAGGAGCGGTCCAGCCGGGCCAGGTGGTCGGCGAGCCGGATCGCGGTGCCATCCACGACCAGGACAGTCTCGATCAAGCCGCCTCCGAACTGTGCCTCATCCGGACTCAGCGCCGCCGTGGCAACCTCCGGGGCTAGCTGTGCCTGCAGCGCGCTGAGCAGGGGCGCTGCCTTGTGCAGGCACTCGCGCCATTCGAGCATCGGGACGCTGTCGGCGGTCACTCCGCCCCCAACCCCGAGTTCGATGCGATGGCCGCGCACTTCGAACGACCGGATCGCCACGGCGAGTTCCAGGCCCCACGACGGACTCGCGAAGCCGACGGCCCCGGTGTAGGCGCCGCGAGGGCCTGTTTCGAGTTCGGTGATCGCGTCCAGGGCGCGAAGTTTCGGCGCCCCGGTGACCGACCCGGGGGCAAAGGTTGCCTCGAGCAGGGCACCGTCGTCCACGTCGTTGCGCAGGCGTCCGATGACGGTGGACACCAGGTGCCAAACGCCCGGATGGGGCTCTATTTCGAGCAGCGACGACGCCCTTACCGTGCCGATCTCGCAGACCCGCCCGAGGTCGCTACGCATCAGGTCGACGATCATCACGTTCTCTGCCGCGTCCTTTGCAGACTGGCGCAGCTCGGTGGCGCCTCGCGCATCGATGCGTGGCCAGGTGCCCTTGATCGGAGCGGTGCGCACCTCGCGGCCGCGGCGGCGCAGGAACAGTTCCGGGCTCATGCATGCCAGCGATCTGTCGCCACCGTCGACGTATGCCCCGAACCGTGGCAGGAGCTCGCGCGACGCGTCGGCGAACAGCCCTAGATCGCTGCCACGGAAGTCTGCGCGCAAGCGCCCGCAAATATTGGCCTGATAGATGTCACCGGCGCGAATCCATTCGACGGCTCGCTCGACGGACTCGAGATGATCTGGCATCGACATACCGCCGAACGAGCCCACGCTCCAGTCAGCGCCAACGTCGCGCCGGACGTCGCCGTCCAGCAGGGCTGCCAACTCCTGGCTGCGGGCTTCGAGCAGCGCGTCGCGTTCATCGCTCCAGAGCGCCTCGAACCACCACTGGCCCTGGCGATATCGGAGCAGGTGGTCGTAAAAGGCCAACCTGGACGGTCCGTCGAAGGAGAGCCAGCCGAACCATCCGCCGCCGACCACGTCCTCCTCGGCGGCCGTGACCTGTGGCTGGTTTCCCATCGCGAGCTTCGGGTCGGCATCGTCGGGGAGGACGAACAGCGGTTCGCCGGCGATGATCGCCGCGCCCGAGGCCCACGCTCCGGTTAGCGCGACGAGCCGATCTGAGCCGGCGGCGCGGCGCAGAACCTCCTGTGGCGCAGGGCCTGGGCCCAGCGGGCGCGCCAGTGCCCGGCAGCGCAACCGGCGCAGCTCGTCGAACATTGGCACCTCCCGCGCTTGGCCCGGTCAAGCTACCCGCGCCTTGGCAGGGTAGTTACGCTGCGCAGCATGGCGGACAAGCGCACCTTCGCGCAGCCCGCCGCAGTCCAGATCAATGCGCGCCGGATCGTCGCGATCGGGACCGCGATGTGGTTCGCCGCCTTCGTCGTGCTGCTGCCGTTCTACGGGTGGCTGGGTCGCCACGAGCACCGGATCTGGCTCTGGACCTGCCTGGCCGGATGGATCCTCGGCCTCGCCGGGTACTCGATCATGCGGCGCCACCGCGCCGCGGGCCGCACGATCTGAGCTGCCTGACGTTGCCGGGAACTCAGACGTAGATATCGCCGTCGTCGTAGACGTCACCGCTGGGTTCGGCGAGCGACGGCGCGACGATGCCGGCTTCCGAGTGCGCGCCGCAGCCGTACTCGACGCTCACGACCCGCCCATCGGTGTCGGTGATCTCGTTGCCGCAGACCCCGAACCCCGCCCGGAGCGAGCCTTCCAGAGGTAGGTAGAAGCCGCAGGTGCCACACCGCGCCGGAGCCTGTTTGGCCATGGGCGATTCGGGACCCGCGTCGCCGGCATACCAGCGCTCGGCGGCGTCCAGGCGTCCCTCGCGCGACATGACGCGTTCGCGTCCCAGGCCGATTTCGAGCGCTACGGCCGCAACCGCCGGGTCGTCGGACAGTACGTAGGCAGGGACGAGCCGTGGGTCGTTCTCGACGGGCGGGAGCATGTCGCCTGGGCTGAGATCGCCGGGACGCACGCGGTCCTGCCAAGGAATCCACTCAGGAGCCAGGAGCGCCTCCGGGCCAGGGAGCAGGACCACCTCGTCGACGGTGGCGAGCTTGGACCGCGGGGCGCGGGCAAGCGTGACCGACCAGTGCCAGCCGCGGTACCCGGCCACGTTGGCCACGAACTCGTGCGTAGCGACGCGCTCCTCGCCGGATGTCACGCCCAGGTGCTCGCCCACTTCGGACTCGAAGCTGGCAGCGACCTCGGCGACGGCAGCGCGAGCTAGGTCAACCGCTGCGGCGAGCACCGCGTCGGGTGTATTGCGGCGGCGCTCGACGGATGACGGTTCAACGGACTGTTGTGTCGTTGTCACGTAGACCATTGTGGCTGATCGCCGATCCAGCCGCTGACCTCCCCGGCCGCTCGTCTCGCCGGCCGCGACGGCAGAGGACAGTCACGCTCGCGACGATGGGATCGCTGCGTCGCCACGAGATGCCAGGATGGACCCCGTGGCTCGCAAAAAGGAGGATCCCCCGCGCAAGAGGTTCTCGCGTTCTGGGCACACCAGCCACGCCCCGCGCGTCGTCCCCCCGCAAGAAGCGCCCTCGCAGTACCCACC
>JALYIL010000112.1 GCA_030775825.1 Actinomycetota bacterium | reverse complement strand
CCGCGGGTCGTCGCGGGCGGCGAATTCCGGCTCGTTCGGATTCACGATCGAAGGTACCGACCTGGCGCCTTAAACGGGTGACGTACCGTAGTTGGGTGCTCAGCAGGCTGCGATTCGCTGTCTCCCCCGGGTGGCTGGTGGGCCACCTGGTGAGCCTCGCGCTGATCGTCACGATGGTCCTGCTCGGGCGCTGGCAACTCGACGTCTCGAACTCCAAGCACTTCAGCGTGCAGAACTTCGGGTACGCGCTGCAATGGTGGGCCTTCAGCACCTTCGTCGCGGTGATGTGGGCGCGGGTGCTGCGCGATCGCATGCGCGCCCCGTTGCCCGATCAGATCGGCGCGGGCACAGGTCCCGGGTCCGTCGTCAAGAACGCTGAGGCCAACGCTGAGGCCACGGGCCCGGTTGAGCAACCAGTCGCATACCGTCGCTACATCATGCCTTCCGCCCTCGATATGCCCGCCCTCGATATTCCCGCCGTCGACGCCCGACACGCCGAGCGCGATTCAGAGCGCGCGCTCTACAACGACTACCTGGCCAGGCTTGCTAGAGGAGATCGATGAGCGCCGCCGTCACCCCGGTGAAGTCAAAGGTCGCCGGAGCGCTCAAGCGTTACCGGATCATGGCGTTCACCACCGGCACCGTTCTGGTGGCCGGCACGATCGCCTTGATCCTGCAGAAGGTCTTTCACGTCTCGCACATGGACCTGCCCAATGCGATCCTCTGGGTGGTGCACGGGTACCTGTTCCTCGTGTACGTGATCGCAACGTTGCAGCTCGGCCTGAAGCTGCGCTGGCCGCTGCTGCGGATGGTTGCGGTCATGGCCGCGGGCACGATCCCGACGATGTCGTTCGTCGCCGAGCACTTCGTCACCCGGGATGCGCGCGCCTCAGGTGCCGTTTAGGTGGTGCACAGTACACAGGTCGACCTGGCGAGCCTTGACAAAAACTTGACGCGCATCGAGCCTCCGAACCCGGAGGGCACGGATGCCTCGAGGCTGTCGAGTTTCGTTGAGGCCACCGGGGCGGCTGACTTGCGGGGGTGGGACAGTCAGCGGCTGATGGCTCGGGCGGCTGGATCCGCCCGAGCACAGCCCGCCTAGCGACCTCGGATGAGACGCAGGCTTCTCGCGGTCGCAGTCGCGCTCTGCATGCTGTTCGGCGTGGCGTTCGCCCTGGCGGGCACCGCCTCGGCCCACGCGACGGTGGTCTCTTCCGATCCGATTGACGGCTCGCGGCTGAAGAGCGCGCCATCACTGGTCACGATCACCTTCGACGAGGCAGTTGGTCTGGGCAGCGTCGGCTACCTGCACGTGACCGACCAGAGCGGCCGCACCGTCGACGCCGGCGCGGCCTACCACCCGGGCGGCGACGGGACAAAGATCGCCGACAAGCTCAAGGCAGGTCTCGGCGACGGCACCTATGCCGCGAGCTATCGGGTGATCTCCGCGGATTCGCATCCAGTGGCTGGAACCGTGCGCTTCGTCGTCGGCAACGGTGTGCTCGGTGCCGCGTCAGCCGCCGGGGCGAGCGTCGACCACACCACGAACATCGTGTTCGACATCGCCCGATGGATGTCCTTCGTGGGCTTGGCCCTGCTGGTCGGGTCGTGGCTGGTATTGGCCGCGTGGCCGCAGGGGCGGGCGGATCGCCGGGCGCGCCAGATCGTGTGGACGGGCCTGGGCGTGGCTACTCTCGCAGCACTGGGTGAGCTGGTCCTGCAGGGCCCCTACACCGCGGGAACTCGGTTGAGCACCGTAACGACCTGGCCGCTGCTCGACGGCACCCTGCATACCGACTACGGGTACTACCACTGTGTCCGGCTCGTGTTGCTGGGCGCGGTGGCTCTGTTGCTGGGCCGGCTCATGCAAGGCGAGGACATCGCCGGCAGGCGAGGATCGTGGGCCGAGGGTGCCGTGGGAGCAGTTCTGCTCGGCGCGTTGGCGTTCACGTTCGCGGCCGTCGGGCACCCGGCGACGACCGCGCCGCACTGGCTTTCGATCACCGACGACATGCTGCACATCTCGGCGATGGCGACGTGGGTCGGCGGGCTGATCATGCTGCTGTTAGCGGTGTTGCCGCGCAGCGAACCGGATGACGTGCAGGTGGCGACGAGGGTGTTCTCGCCGGTCGCCCTGACCTGCGTGGTGGTCCTCGCCGTGACCGGCAGCTATGCGGCGTGGCGCGGTGTCGGCACCATCCACGCGATATTCACGACGACCTATGGCTGGCTCGTCGTGCTCAAAGTGGTGCTGTTCATCGGCCTCGTCGCAGTGGCCAACTTCTCGCGCTTGACGGTGCAGCGACGGGGGCTCCGCGTGGCGGGGACCGAGCGGTTGCGCAGGGCCGTGATCGTCGAGATCGCCCTGGCGGTCGGTGTTCTCATCGCCACCTCGGTGCTCGTCGCCCAACCGCGCGGGAAGGAGGCGCTGGCCGTCGTCCACCTGCGGCCGCGCTCGGCCTCCGCCGCGCTGGGAGGCGGGCGCACGGTGCGCGTGACCATCGATCCCGGAACCCACGGCACCGTCGCCACCACGGTCGAGGTGAGCGCGGGGGTGCCGCCCACGGTCGTCACGGCCACCGCCACGTTGCCGGCGAAGCAGATCGGCCCTATCGACCTCGGCCTCACGGCCAACGGGCCCGAACTCTACGGCTCCAGCGGCGTGGTGTTGCCCGCCGCGGGCGACTGGGTGATCACCCTCGTCGTCGCGACCTCGGCGTTCGACGCGACGACCACCGCGGTCACCATCCACCTCTATTGATGAAGGCGCCTATTGATGAGAAGCGCTCAGCACTGATGATTGTCCGGTCCGGAAGGGAAGTCGTTCGATGAACAAGTTGCGCGCAGGTGCCCTCGCCACGGTGGCCACGGTGACTGTGCTGACCGTGCTCACTGTTGTGGCCGCGCCGGCGTCGGCGCACGTCACGGTCAGCGCTGCGGGTGCGACCCCGGGCGGCAGCGATCAGATCATCTCCTTCCGGGTGCCGACCGAGAGCGTGACGGCGTCCACGGTGGGGCTCACCGTCCAGCTGCCCACCGCCACCCCGATCGCCTCGGTGCTCGTCGAACCGCACACCGGGTGGACCGACAGGGTGACCACGGTCAAGCTCGCTACCCCGATCAACACCGATGACGGCGACATCACGCAGGTGGTGTCGGTGATCACCTGGACGGCGAGCACACCCGCGGCGGGGATAAAGCCGGGTCAATTCGGTGAATTCGTCGTCCTGGCGGGGAAGCTGCCGAGCGCGCCGACGCTGACCTTCAAGGCCATCCAGACCTACAGCGACTCGAGCACGGTGTCGTGGATCCAGACGGCTGCTCCGGGCAGCACGGTCCAGCCCGATCACCCGGCGCCCGTGCTGACACTGTCCGCGGGGCAGGCCTCCTCGGCGGCCGGATCCGGGAGTACTCAGGCTGCGGCACCGGCTCAGACGGCGTCCGCGAGCAACACCGGTCCGATCGTCCTGTCGGTGATCGCCCTCGTGGTGGCCGCTGCCGCGCTTGGGCTCGGCTTCGTGTCCCGGGCAACGGGGGCGAGGACGTGACGCGCGTCCCGCGCATCCCAAGGATCCCGCTAGCCGCGGTCGGCGTGGGCC
>JALYIL010000111.1 GCA_030775825.1 Actinomycetota bacterium | reverse complement strand
CGCTTATACTGACATCGGAATTGACGTGGTCCCGGACCCACTTCATAAGTACCTTTGGATGTCCCAGTACTTCGTCGCGTCCTGACTGACCCGGCTCGCGTACATCGGTAAACATTCGGCAATCAGCCCCACCGACGCAAGCGCTGTGTGCAAGAGTGTTTGATCATGAATTCTGATGAGACGCCGACGAGCCGGCGGCGCTTCCTCGGTCTAGCAGCCGCGACAACATCCGCCATAGGCCTGGCAGCGGCAGATTCCACCCCGCGCACCCGGCTGTGGAACAACGCCGAGACACCGACCGTGGCGAACACTAATCCCTTGGGCCCTTCTCAGGCGGGCATCTCCCGGCCGCAGCCACCGCAGACAAGCGTGCTCGTGGCTGTCTTCGACCTGGTTACGGCCGACGCGTTACCCTCCCTGCTCACCCGGCTCAGCACTACGATCATCGCGTTGTCGGCGCACGGGCCGTGGGCGCTCGCGGCGACAGACATCACGACCACCGTAGGCATCGGCCCCGGTTTGGTGAGCGGGATGGGGCGGTCGATGCCGGGCGCCGACGAGCTTCCGCGCTATGACCGTGAAGCGATCACCCCAGCCGCTCGGGGCGGCGACGTCCTGATCCAACTCTGCGGCAATGACGCGACCATGCTGCCAGGCGCCCTCGAGAGAGTCCTCGACGCGAGCCGAGGCCAACTCAGGCTTCGCTGGAGTCAGGCGGCAAGCCGCGGCGCCGCTCTGCCATTGCCCGGGCACCCCCCGACGCCGAGAAACGTGCTCGGTTTCGTCGACGGCATCGTGGGCCCCGCCGGCGACCTCGACACGTCACCAGATGTCTGGATCGAGAGCCCCGCGACGTTACGCGGCGCCTCGATCGCGGTGATCCGGCGGATGGAGGTCGACCTGGACGCTTTCACTCAGTTGGGCGTGGGTCGGCAGGAGGCCCTCGTCGGACGCCGACGCGCCACTGCTGCACCCCTGAACGGGCAGAACGCGCGTGATCGCGTCGATCTCGGTGCGAAGAACCCGGACGGAAGCTACGTCATACCCGCTGGCGCGCACATCCGCCGGGCTAACGCCCTGGCCACCGGGGTACCGGCGATGCTACGACGTTCCTATTCGATCATCAGCCCACCCGGGGTCCTGTTTATCTGCTTCCAGAGCTCGCTGCGGACATTCACGGCGACGATGAGTCGCATGCAGGCTGGTGATGAGCTGTTCGTGTTGACCAGGACGACCGCGTCGGGCTCGTTCCTGATTCTGCCCGGCTTCGATGGCCACAGTCCGTTGGGAAGCTCGCTTCTCAGTAAGTGATCCCCGCCCCCCCTCCGCGGGACCTTTGATCACGCGACGATCGTGCGGCACCGAATACGTGGCACCCCGGGCCGGGCTCAGTCGCGAATGGGCTCCGGGATGTGCCGGCAATCGTCGACTGCCACCAGCACCGATAAACCGATATCAGTGGTGAGACATCGAAATGGACCGTCCACCTCCGAGACGCGGCCGATGAGCTCGGCTGAGACCGTGGGTGGAGTAGCGCGAACCCAAGCGCCGACCGGACAGCTCATGCGCTCCTGAATAGCGGTGCGCTTGGTCGCTGCCAACCTCACAACATCTCCTCGCTGCCTTGAACGATTGCGGCACGTCGCAGCGTAGGCAGGTCATCGCGTGTGTCGCGCAACGGTGTCGCCATCGTGACAGTGCGCCGAGGGTCCGGACGGCTAGCCGGAGCGCACGTTCGTGTTCGTCGTCACGAAGCCGGCCGGCCACACCTTCGTCATCAGGGGATCCGGCACAGGCCCCGCGGGAGTCGGTTGCTGAGCGGGAGTCATCACGCTGAACCGAGCAACGAAACGCTGGCCGCGCAACAGGAAGGGCTTGCCGTTGCGGCAGAGTTGTGACCTGTCCACGGGGGCAAGGGTAATGGCGAGGGTGCCGACTCCGGGAGTTACGAAGGGCGGCGACGTATACGGCAGGGGTTCGCGCAACTCGAGCGGAAGCTCGTCACCCAGGAGACAGGCCGGCATGTCGGCAACGAAGACGTCTCGGCTAGACCCGGTCAGTGGGATCGGCGCGAGCAGTACCGGCACGATGGTGGGCGGCGTCACCGGGATCTGGAGCAGGTCGCCGGTCTTGATGATTAAGTCCGCCATCGCCAAGCTCGCTCGCGCACCCAGATCACTGTTCCTGCACTCGCTTGGCCAGTCCCGGCGGCGCACCATTGGCGTTCTTCAACGTGCCGAGACCGCCACGGCCGACCCCCAGGCGCAGCGAATCCGGCGCCGGCGCCAGGTCGCCGCCGATGGGCGCGGCCATCGGTGCGACGACAGCCACGCGCAGAACAAGGCCATGATTTTGAGCCAGCTCTCGATACGTGGATGAGTCGTAACCGTGATCGACATCGCTGGGGCGCATCGGCATGGCAAAACGCACCGTCAAGTCCCCGGCGCTTATCAGGTCGGCGTTGGCATACGCGCGTGGAATCGCATCATGCTCCGACAGCAGTGCGGCCAGGCGGCTGAGCACCTTGTGTTCCTCGCGAACGCTCGAGCCCACAGCGCTGACGCCGAAATGGAGAACGTAGCGCCGGGGGAAGGCGCGTCGAGCCGTCGTCCGTCCGTCGGCCGCCCGGATCGAGTGCGTGCCCTGCGTCCGCCCGGACATGTCCTCCTCAACGGCGTAGAGCGTGACGACCACGAGGACACCGTTCGAGGCCTCAGCCGGAGCCTCTATCGGGTGAGCGTCAGGGAGCCGGGCCTGCCCGCTGCGATCCGCGCCGTCCTCCCCGCCCACGCGTAGCGGGCCCAGCGCCACGGCGGCTGCATCGGGGACAGCGCTGCGCAGAAACGAGCAGAGTGCATCTTCAACGGATTCGAGCACCGGCCCAGCGTGACTTCCCGCGCTGCATCCAGGCAAGCCGATGCGGGGGGCGAGAGGGCCTCTACGGGTTGCCCGAAGGGGCAACTTGGTAAGGCCAGTCCAACTGCCCTCTTGACGCTGTCCGTCCTCCCGACTCGCTGTCAACGTTTCCCAGCGAATCCAAAGTGAGCAATCCGAACAGATTGAGGAGGATCGATGCCGAGCTACCTGTCTCCCGGCGTCTACATGGAGGAAGTCTCCTCGGGGATGAAGCCGGTCGAAGGCGTCGGCACCGCTGTTGCCGCCTTCGTCGGGTTCGCCGAGAAAGGTCCCCTCAACGAACCTGTGCTGGTCACCAACTGGACGCAGTTCACCGACACCTTCGGCGAGTTCGTCGAGGACAGCTACCTCGCACACGCCGTATATGGATACTTCTCCAACGGCGGAGGCGTGGCCTACGTAGTCCGCGTTGGCAGCGGGATCGCTGGCGGGCAGGCCGACCAGCCGGCGCTGGGAACTGCCCGGCTCCAACTTCCTGCACCCGGCGAGGAGAAGTCGATTTCGCTGCGCGCGCTTGATCCCGGCCCTGCCGGCGCGGCGATCACAGTTGAGGTCCACGACGCATCAGAGCCGACCGACGAAAACTTCAAACTCGTCGTCAAGCGCGGCGAGCAGGAGGAAGTGTTCGACAACGTGACAGTTCGGCGGGGCCCGAACAGCGTGGCATCCGCACTGCGCCAGAACTCCAAGCTCGTCACCCTCGACGACGTCCGTGGAGCGGCACTGGCGGTCCCGCAAAAGGGCACTGTCATGCAACTGACTTCGCCAGACACACCCGGCCAGGGCGCAACCGAGCCGGTCCGGCCAGAGGACTACGTCGGCAACAGCGCCGACCGCACGGGTTTCGCAGGCCTGGAGGCCGTCGAGGACGTCACCATGCTCGCCATACCCGACCTGATGGCTGCCTACCAGAACGGAGCGCTGGACGACGAGGGTCTAAAAGCGGTGCAGCTAGCAATGATTGCCCATTGCGAGTTGATGGGTGATCGAGTCGCCCTCCTCGACGCACCGCCCGGTCTGACCGCGCAAGCGGTCAAGGACTGGCGGCTGAACAAGGCGGGCTACGATTCGAAATTCGCCACCCTCTACTGGCCCTGGACGAAGGTCATGGATCCGGCATCCGGACGAGCCATTCACATTCCTCCCAGCGGGTACGTTGCCGGCGTCTGGGCGAGGACGGACGACACCCGCGGCGTGCACAAGGCGCCTGCGAACGAAGTACTGCGCGGTGTTCTCTCACTGGAACGTGACATCACTCGCGGCGAACACGACCAGCTCAACCCCATCGGGGTGAACTGCATCCGGGCATTCCCAGGGCAAGGAATCCGGGTTTGGGGCGCCCGCACGCTCTCAAGTGACCCTGAATGGCGCTACCTGAACGTCCGACGCCTGTTCAACTACGTTGAGAAGTCGATCCTCAACGGAACCAACTGGGTTGTGTTCGAGCCCAACGATCAGCTGCTGTGGCAGTCCGTCCGCCGCAATATCATCATGTTTCTTCGCGGAGTGTGGCGCAGTGGAGCACTGTTCGGCCGAACGCCCGAGGAGGCGTTCTACGTCAAGTGCGATGACGAGAACAACCCACCGGAAAGCCGAGACGCCGGCGTTCTCACGGTTGACATCGGCATCGCCCCGGTCAAGCCTGCGGAATTCGTCGTCTTCCGACTCTCACAGTTTTCACAGGGCGCGGAATTGTCCGAGTAACCAACGTCGAAATTGATCGGCGTGAATAGACCTTGAGGAGTTGCAACAAATGGCAAATGATCCAACGTGGGTGAGCGCCCCGCTGTTCGTGGTCGACGTAACAGCCATGAACATAGTCGCGTCGTTCTCCGAGCTGCAGGGCATTGTGTCCGAGGTTGAGGTCGCGGAGTACATAGTCTCGGACAACAGTTCCGGACTGAACCACACCAAGCAATTCGGCAAGGTCAAGCCGCCCACGGTGACTCTCAAGCGTGGTTTGGACATGGACGGCACTGGAATGAAGATGTGGGCCTGGCATGAGATGGCAATCAAGGGCGTACAGACCTGCCGCAGCAACGCCACGCTGGCGATCTGTATGCCCGGAGCCCCCGGCGAGCCGATCAAGCAGACACCGTTCAACTGGATGCTCGAGAACTGCTGGATCTCCAAGTGCGACATCGCTGGGTTGAAGGCCGGAGCAACCGACGTTCCCCTGATCACCGTCACTCTCACCTGCGACCGCATAACTCCGGCATGATTCAAACCCAGGCACCGGCGAGCCTCGTTACGCGATACCCGTTCACCTTGCCTCGCGGGTACGTCGACGGGGAAGGCGTGGTGCACCGCGAGGGCGTGATGCGTCTTGCCACAGCCGGCGACGAGATCTACGCGCAGTCCGATCCGCGAACGCGAGCCAATCCGGTGTACCTGAGTGTTCTCCTCCTGGCCAGCACGGTGGAGCGGATCGGCACGATTCGGCCCAATCCGGTGATCCTGGAGAACCTGTTCGCATCAGACCTCGCGTTCTTACAGGAGCTCTACCAGCGGGCAAACACACCTGGCAGCACGGAGGCGGACGTGCAATGCCCGGTATGCGGGTCGGAGTTCATCGTCGATGTGGCCGGCGACGGCCTGCGGGGATGATTGATCGCTTTGCCACAGGGTCTCAGACCGTGTCGCCCAGATTTGAGGAGTAATCATGTGGTCGAAGCTTCGCCGCGCCTTCAACCGGAATCACGAAGCGGCGGATCTCGGCGCGGCGCGCGTCAGGACGTTGCCGCCTACTCCGCTCTCGTACCGGCGCGTCGCAAGTGCGCGCCGGGCGATGCCGACGGCAGTCGCTACGATTCGATCATCGCCCCGGCTCGCGGGAAGCGAACTCAATCAGCCCGGGCCAGTCAGTCAAACTCCTCGCAGGCGACTGGCGACTCGGATTGCCAATCCGGAGCCCGAGCAGGGTTCCTGGCATCGCCCGGACCTACCGAACGTACACGCGGCCTCCGTCCCGCCGGCTTCACAGACCGCGTTGCGCGGCTCAGGCACCGTAGAGCGCGGTGAGGGCGGTGAAGGCCCAGTGTCTTACCCTGCCTCAGGACCGATGAACCCTCCGGCGGAGGCGCCGCCCTCGTTCGAGCTGAATACTGCGCCGGCCACACTTGTTTGGGGCGACCCGGACAACCCGCAAACGGCCGAGCAATATGCCGGCTTCAAGCGTCGCTATCTTCAGATGAAGGCGTCGCAGGAAGCGACACGCCCCCCGCAACCGCCGGCCCCTGAAACACCGGAACCACCCGAGGCTCCGCCAGCCGTTCGCACATTGAGGCGAAAAAGCCTCACCGAGATAACCCGACTCGGGCTCGGCGAACCTATCCGGAATTCGCCAACCGACGCCGACCCGAACCGGCTTGAACCCCACCCCGGTCTGACGGACGACGATCACGACGATCACGACGATCACGACGATCACGTGGATACGACGATGGACTCGTCGACGATCGATGGGCACCCCTCGGAATCGGACGGCTCCGCGTCCGCGAACACCATTTCAGCCGGCGGTCCACTCGACTCCGAACACGGTGCCGATTCAGAGCAGCGCGTGAATCAGGCCGAGATTGCCGCGTTCGAGCAATTGAGCGTCCTAGCCGCCGCCCTCGGCCTGCCTGCACATCCCGCCAGCGCTGGGTCACGGCCTGTGCCGTCGGCGTCCTCCGCCCTCCCAGCTCCTTCGCCGTCGGCTGGCTCCTATCCCGAGGCAGCCCCAGCGCCCGCGCCTGCTGCGCCCGCGACGTTCGCGCCCCCGGCTTTCGCACCTCCGGCTTCACCCGCGTCCTCAGGCCCTACGGCAACCTCAGATCCGTCGGCAACCTCAGCTGCACCCGCGCGCTCGACTCCGGGGCCGTCAGCTACCCCGGCGCCATCGGCTTCGCGAAGTGCAGCCGCTAGCCGCGCCCGCTCTGACACGAGTGCTTCCGGGTCTGCCGCCACCCACACGTCCCCAGTTCGCAAAGACTCCACAGACGGTGGAGCGTCGGTGGATCGATGGCCGACCAACGGCGGATCCATCGCAGCCATCGCGCCCTCAGTCGCAACCATCTCACCAGCGGTCGCAGCCATGTCGCCGACGGTCACCGAACATCGGTTGAGCCCGCACCTCACCCAACGACTTTCCACGGCTCTCGGCACCGGTATCCCGGCAGCTCGCGTGTTCCGGGGCAGCGCAATCGACACCGCCGCTAACGGGCTCAACGCCAGGGCATTCACGGCAGCGGCCAACATCTATCTCCCGTCCGCTACCGGCGCCCTTGACACACCCGAATCTGAGGCACTGTTGGCGCATGAACTCGCCCATGTCGTCCAGCAACAGCAGCTTGGCCCGGTGGCAAGCGAGAGTTCCTATGCTGGCGCAAACCTCGAACGCGCCGCTCGTGGTGTCGAAGCTGGAATCCGGGGCAGACTCCAGAGCCGGCACATCGGACCCGCCTCCCGCTCGTTTGCTCCTGGCGCAGCCCCACTGTTTTTTGCCGCATACTCCGCGCTGCCACCGGCATGGAGCGCGCCGTACGCTAGCCATCCCGCGGCCGGGCAGACGTTTGCAGCCTCTGACATGCCCTCGCTTCCGGTCTCGGGCGTGCAACGCGCCCCGCTCGACGCGCGCGATGCCGGCGCTTTCGACGACGGCGCGCTCGACTCCGCTGCCTTCGACACCCTCGGTTCCGTCGACACCCTCGACTCGCCCGAGGTCGACGCGTCAAGCCACGGCGTCCCTGGGACCGCGGCCGAACCAGCGCTCGAGAACGTCACGGACCGGCTGGACCTTGCGGCGTGGGAGAGTCCGCTTCCAGACCCGACATCATGGGCCGGTTTCGAACCGCGACCGTTAACGCATACCGGATCAGACGCCTTACCACCGGCATCCTGGACCTCTCCCGCGTTGGACGCCGGCGGCTCTTTCGCCTTCTCCGCACTCGCGCCGCTCGGATCCTCGCCCTCTGCCGACCTCGGCCTCATGACCCTCCCGGGACGGCAGATTGACGCCGTCGCTCCGTTTTCCTCAACATACGTCCCGCAAGGCGAGGCTGGTCTGGCCCCGAGCCCGCTCGCCGCAGACGTGGCAAGCATCTCGCAACGCTTGACCGAGCTGGGTGAGCGCATCGAGAAGCACGTCGTCATGGCAGACGATCTGGACGCCGCGGCCCTGGCAAACCGGCTCTTCTACCACCTGCACGCGCGGCTGCGCTCGGAGTTGACGTTCGAGCGAGAGCGCTCCGGCCGCCTTACCGGAATCTGAGGGAGAACCAGGAAATGTCATTAGCATCCGCAAACACCAGGCAACGGATTGTCGAAAAGCTCACCGGCGCGGTAAGCATGGGAAACCAGTTCGTGGTGTTCATCGACCACAGCGAATACGATCTCGGGACCTGGGCAAAGGCAGCCGGCCTGTCGGTGCGCTGGGACTTTTGTGAATACCGATCCAGCGACGACCCCAACTACCTCTGGCGTAGTCCAGGAGTAGTAAAGTTCACGCCGATCAAGCTGTCACGCGCGGCGTGCAGTGATTCCCGCACCGTACAGCAGTGGCTAAGCCAGACGACCCGCAAGCACACCCCATTGAGCGGCTCAATACAACTCGTCGATTCACTGGGGTCAATGGTCGTCGAGTGGCGAATGAAGGAATTCTTTCCAGTCGCGTGGGACATCAAAGAATTCGACGCCGGGGGGACGGCAAACGTCGCACTGGAGACTCTCGAATTCGTCCATTCAGGATTCCTCGACAACGAGGTAAAGCGCGCCAAGGGCGCCATCTGATGTCCTTCCGGAGAACACGATGACGTCCCATGCGCTGAGCGCGAGCATTCCCTTGCCCTCGGTCGCGCGTCCCGCGTCCGGAGCCGCCGACGGTTCACCCCGCCCTCGTTACGGGCTGGCCATGAATTTCTCAGTCACGGTGGGTTCCGGTACACCCCTCGGGATCTGGCAGTCGTGCAGCGGACTCGATGTTCAATTCACCACGAAAGAGCTTCTCTCGGGCGGAGATTACACGTACACCCAACATATGCCCGACAGGATCACGTATTCGAAAGTGAAGCTGGCCCGGGCGATGGCGAAGATTAGCAGTGGCCTCGTCCGTGACTGGCTCTCCCAGGTCAAGTCAGCCTGGGTCGCCGGCGACGGCACCCAATACGACGGTCAGGCCGGCACGATCTTGCTTTACGACGATCAGAATGAAGAGGTCGCCCGCTGGGAGCTCACCGGTGTCATTCCCACGAGCTGGTCGGGGCCCTCCCTGACCGCCGCCCACCACGGTGTAGCGATCGAAACGCTCGAACTCATTCATCACGGATTCTTGCCATGACCGGCCTCCTGCCCGTGCCGGCGGCGAGCGTCGCACCACCAACCGCAGCGGCACCTCCCGCTCCGCCCGCGCCTCCCGAACGGCCTGATGCGCCAAACCCGAAACCGACATCCCTTGAGTCGGGCCGGGCGACGCTACGGTCAAAGAAGCGGCGGTTCGTACAAATCCGCTTTGCCAACAATCCGACGTCCATCAAGGTGTCGACGACGGCAAAGACCGAAGCGAAGAACACTGTCGTTAAGGAGGACGACGTTTCCGAGGTCAAATCAGAAGGCACGCGCGTGGTGCTCTCACAGGAAGCGGTTCTCTGGGGTGAGGTCGGCATCGTTGTGGACGGCATGTACCTCATCGGCACGAGAACCCGCGCGTCGGTCGAACGACTGATGAGCTTGGCGTACACGAACTCCGCCGACGGCGCACTTGAGCCACTCGTGTTCGAGTGGGGGCCGCTGTCCTATCCGGTGAAGTTGAAGTCCATAACCGTCACCTACGAGCGCTTTCTCTCCGATGGCACCCCCATTCGGGCTGCCTGCAGCCTGACGTTGCAGCTCAACCGGGAAGATCTGCCGGCGACGAATCCCAGCTCGCGCGCAGAGCCCGGCAGCTCCAGCCATTCGATCGTGCAAGGTGATTCATTGCCGACGCTGGCCACGGCGACCTACGGGCACCCGCGCCACTGGCGAGCCATCGCCGAAGCAAACGACATCGACGATCCCCTGCGCGTACGCCCCGGTCGTGATCTCTACCTCCCGCCACCGAGCTCGGTCACATCACCCCGGGCTCTGCCGTGACTGCGCCCGAGAGGAGCCTGCTCCGGCTGGCTCAACTACTCGTCGGGCCGGCCCACACACCGATGCTGGCCTCCGTAGCGCAAAGAATTACGCGGATCGTCGTCGATCTGCAGGCCAGCTCGCCAGCAAGTTGCGAACTCGTCCTTCGGGATCGCAGTGGTCAAGCGCTGCGCGAGTCTGGCTTGCACATCGGATCAGAAATTGTGATCAAGGCCGAGCGACCAAAGAGCGATACCGCCCACCCCATCTTCATTGGTGAGATCACGTCCCTCGGCGCGAGCTACCGCGGCCTGCTCGGCGAAGTCCTCATCCGCGCGTACTCGAGAGATCACCGCCTGCAGCGCGATCGACGCAGCCGGGCTTACCTCAACAGCAAGGACAGCGACATCGCGAAGGAGATCGCGCAGGCACACAAGCTGCCCCTCGGGGCCATCGACCAGTCCACCACGACCCATGATCACATCGGTCAGATCAACGAAACGGACTGGGAGTTCCTGATCCGCCGCGCGCGCGAAATCGGATTCGACCTCCGAATGGTTGACGGAAAGTTCAATTTCCAACGGCCGCCGCTGCAACCGCCGGCACCATCGGTCACCCTGTCTTGGCCGGGCCAGCTGTGGAGTTTCGCCCCCAGAATCTCAGCGTCCACCCTGCCTACCGAGGTCGAAGTTCGCTTGTGGGATCCCAAAGGCCCGCAAGGCTGTCGCGGAAACGGCGCGGGTCCGTAGCGCCGCCAAGCTATCCACCACTGAGGCAGACAGCGTCGCGGGATTCGGCGGCAGCACGCCAGCGCGACCATTGGCCCCATCTCGGGGTGTCGGCGACCTGGGGCCCCGGCCAAGTTCTGGCTACACCGTGGTCGATCACCCGGCCGCCGCGGGCCCCGAAGCATCCCTGGCGGCGTCCGAAATTGCGACGGCGCTCGCCGCGCGCATTGGCGGATCGTTCGCCGAAGCCTACGGAGACGCACAGGGCGATCCCCGAATCGCGCCGGGCAATTCCGTAGAGATCTCCGGCGTCGACGAGACCTTCAACGGCACCTGGACGATCTCGTCTGCACGCCACATCTTTGACTCCGACGAGGGAGGTTATCGAACCCACTTCGAGGCCCACTGCGGCACAGACCGATCGCTGCTCGGACTGACGGGCGGCGATAAACCGTCGACGATGCCGCGCTTGCGCTCGGTCGTCTGCGGGGTCGTCACCAACAACGACGATCCTGATCGCAACGGGCGGGTCAAACTCGCCCTTCCCTGGCTGTCGCCGGACTTCGAGACCGACTGGGCGCCAGTCACGCAGGTGGGCGCAAGTGCCGCCGCGGGGGCCTTGTTCCTTCCCTCGGTCGGCGATCAGGTGCTCGTCGGATTCGAATTCGGCGATCCCCGGCGGCCATACGTGATCGGCAGCGTTCTCACGGGCGAAAGCAGATACGACCTCGGCGGCCCGGCGGTCAAAGCCTCCGGCGGATCCGCCCAGGTCGTGCGCCAAGGCATGCGGACGCCGTCGGGAAATCGGCTGGTGTTCGTCGACGACATGCCACCGACTCCGGGGGCGCCGGCCTCTGAATCGCAGATGCTCATCGGCTCCGACGACGGTCAGGTCGCAATTGCCCTCGATCAGGTCCGCGGCACCGTCAGCCTCGTGTGCCGACCGAGTCCGCCGCGGAGCAATACCACGGCCGGCGCCATAACGATCGAGTGCGGCCCCACGGGCTCCATCAACATCAGGGCCGGCCAAGCCGGCCGGGTGACCGTTGACGGAGGCGAGGAACTGACTCTAACGGCAACCGCAAAAGTCAAGATCAACACGGCTGGTGTCGTGGAGATCAAGGGCGAAGCCATCCAACTGAACTAGGCATCCCGCTTAAGAGCCATAAAACTAGAAGGACATCGATGACAACGGCAGACCGGATCGGCCAGGGTTGGACGTTCCCGCTCGGAGCAGGCTCCCGCGGCGGGATCGCGCTCAGCTCGGGTGTTGACAAGATCGAGCAGGCGATGCGTCTGATCTTGGTGACATATCCGGGCGAACGCCCGATGCGCGCTGAGTTCGGCTCGAGGCTGCGCGACTTCGTCTTCGAGTCGATCTCCGAGGAGAACATCGAGAAGATCAAGCACGAGGTCCGCCGCGCGCTCGAGATGTGGGAACCGCGCACCGAGGTCGCAGAGGTCCAGGCTTGGCCGGACCCCCAGCGCTCCGGCGTGCTGCTCATCGACATCACCTATCAGATCCGCCACACCAGCGACTGGCGGAACTTGGTGTTCCCGTTCTACATGATTCCGGCCGAGCGGGAGGACTGAGCCATGTCGCTGGCCGCACCGAACCTCGACGACCGGCGTTTTCAAGACCTCGTTGACGACGCCAAGCGCTACGTGCAGGCGAACTGTCCAGAGTGGACCGACCACAACGTCTCCGACCCGGGCGTGACACTCATCGAGACGTTCGCGTTCATGACCGACCAGCTTCTCTACCGGCTCAATCGCGTCCCCGACCGGATGTACATCAAGTTCCTCGACCTCGTCGGGATTCGGCTGCGACCGCCAAGCGCCGCTACCGTCCCCATTACCTTCTGG
Source organism: Actinomycetota bacterium (assembly GCA_030775825.1). Lineage (GTDB taxonomy): Bacteria > Actinomycetota > Actinomycetes > Mycobacteriales > Jatrophihabitantaceae > JALYIL01. The sequence goes on along the minus strand of JALYIL010000111.1, from coordinate 1,839 downwards.
CTCAGTAGCTCCCTGCCCAACGACGTAACCCTCAGCGCGGGCACCCGGGTCGGGACGTTACGAAGCGACAACGAACAATCCGTCATCTTCTCCACTTTGCGCGATCTCGAGATCCCGTCCTGCGAGTTGAGCGAAGCCCTGGTCGTGCCCGGCGGTTTGGAATCGGAGGCGACCGCGATCCTGGACAGCCTCAATTCACGGGTCGAGGTCCGCATGTTCTCCGACGACCCGCAGCCGGGCGACGCCCTCTACCTCGGCCTGGATACCGCGGTCCCCCGATGTATTGTCCGCGTCCAATTCGACGGACGTGTTGAGGGCATCGGGGTCGATCCGAAGAATCCGCCGTTGACCTGGCAGGCATGGACTGGGTCTGAGTGGGTTGATTGCTCGGTAACGCTCGACGAAACCGGCGGATTCAACACCCCGGGTGCCGTCCTGGTTCAGCTGCCCGCCAGCCACGCACGCAGCGTCGTATGCGGGCACGCAGCCGCGTGGCTCAGAGTTCGGGTGAAGGCTGCCGAGGATGGCCAGCCGGCGTACCGTACCCCACCGATCATTGGACGGCTCGGCGCCTCCACCGCAGGTGGAGCTCAGGATGCGATCCACGCCGAGATCGTTGATGCAGAGGAGTTGGGCGAGGCCGAAGGCACTCCGGGCCAGACGTTTGAACTGGCCAGAGGTCCCGTACTCCGGATAGGGGACGTGGTCGTCGAGACCAGCTCGGAGGACGGATGGCAGAGCTGGGAGGAAGTAGAAAGCTTCGCGGACAGTACGACAAGTGATCGGCACTTCATCCTCGATCACACCTGCGGCGTGGTCATGTTCGGTCCCGCGGTACGCGACGCGGACGGCGCCATGCGACGTTACGGGGCAGTGCCCGAGAAAGGCGTCGCGGTGCGCATTCGCGGATACGCGGTTGGCGGAGGCCGATCGGGAAACGTGCCTGCGGGAACGGTTTCGACGCTGCGGTCGTCGGTGCCGTTCATTGCTCGGGTGGAGAACGCTCGTGCCGCCCAAGGCGGCACGGACGGCGAGACCCTTGACGAGGCAAAGATCCGCGCGCCCATGGCCTTGAGTGCCCGGGGACGCGCGGTAACGCGGTCAGACTTCGCATACTTCGCCCGCGAGGCGGCGCCCCAGGCGGCACGTATCTTCTGCGCGAATCCCAACACTCCGCAGGCGCCCGTGCGGATCCTCGTCGTGCCCGCCGCGGCGAGGGAATCGGGGCGAATCCAGTTTGAGGACCTCGTCCCCCAGGAAGAAACACTGCAACGCATTGCCGAACGACTGGAACAAGTCCGGCTGATCGGCACGCGGATAGCCGTCGAGCCGCCCCGTTATCGAGGAGTCACCGCGGTAGCGCGGGTCCGCGCAGCGCGCCGGGCCGACCCAGAGACGGTTCAGCGAACAGCTTTGGAGTCCCTGTACGACTTCCTGAGCCCCCTGGCAAGGGGAGGCCCGGACGGTCAAGGCTGGCCATTTGGGCGTCCGGTACAGGCTGGCGAGCTCTACACCGTGCTTCAACGCGTACCGGGCGTCGAGCTCGTGGAAGAGGTTCGCCTATTTAGCGCTGATCCCATCAGCGGTGCCCGCGGACAAGAGGCGCAACGAATCGACATCGATGCGTTCAGTCTCGTGTTCTCCTTCGACCATCATGTGCGAGTGCAATCATGACGACACCCCGAGCTTCCGAGACCGAGACCGGCGCCGGCGTGTCCGTGGCCATGAAAAAGTCCCCACTGGTGGCCAGGTGTAGGTCCCCGTTTTTGGCCAGATAGAAGTCCCCGCTCCTCGCGTGTCTTGTCCGGGTTGAGTGGCCCTGTGCGGTGACGGTGTCGG
>JALYIL010000110.1 GCA_030775825.1 Actinomycetota bacterium | reverse complement strand
GGCGATGGATGCGAGTTCGATGGACCCGGAGCCGAGCATGCGAAGCGTCGCGGCGCCTTGGATGGCCCTGAGCAAAGGCAGTCGCTTGCTCTGGTCGGGCAGCGTGGTCGGGTGCAGGTAGCTGGCTATCGAGACCTCCGCCAGCGGCCGGTCGGACAAGGGCTCGACCGGCACCCCGTTGCACGCGGTCGGGCAGTCGCGACCGCCGATCCACAACTCGTCGGCGACAGGGTGATAGATGGCACCGAGCACGGGGCCGCTCGCATCCACCAGCGCAATCGCCGAGCACCACAGCGGCAGCCCGGACAGGAAGTTGTACGTCCCGTCGACCGGATCGACGAACCACGTTCGCTCGCCCGGGGTGTTCGCGCCCTCCTCGCCGACGACGCCGTCGTGGGGACGCTCAGCACGCAGCCGGGTCACGACCAGGTCCTCGGCGGCGTGATCCGCCGAGGAGACGACGTCGGAAACCGAGCTCTTGTGATGTGTGGTGAGACCGGCTTGCAGCATGGCGGCCGCGAGCCGCCCGGCGTCTGTCACGAGCGCCGCCGCCAGCGCGAAGTCGTCACTCACCGCCCGAGCCTAACGGGCGAGATCCGGGTCTTCGCGCTCGCGCGTAAGGTCGAATGGGTGTCATCGTCGTCGCGTCCGCGGGTGGGCCACATCCAGTTCTTGAACTGCCTGCCGATCTACTGGGGCCTCGTGCGCTCAGGCGCCCTGCTCGACGTGGAACTCACCAAGGACAGCCCGGACCGGCTCAGCGACATGCTGGTCCGAGGTGACCTTGACATCGGGCCCATCTCGCTGGTCGAGTACCTGCGCAACGCCGACGACCTGGTGGTGCTGCCCGATCTCGCCGTCGGTTCCGATGGAGCTGTCCTGTCGGTGAACCTCGTCAGTCAGGTTCCGCTCCAGACGCTCGACGGCGGGAGGGTCGCGCTTGGGTCGACGTCGAGGACTTCGGTGCTCCTCGCCCGGATGTGGCTAGCCGAGGTCCATCAAGTGCACCCGGACTATTTCGTGTGCCCACCCGACCTGGCCTCGATGCTGCTCGAGGCCGATGCGGCGGTGCTGATCGGCGACGCCGCGCTGCGGGCCACCTACGACGCTCCCCGTCACAACCTGGACGTGTATGACCTCGGTCAGGTATGGCGGGACTGGACCGGCCTGCCGATGGTGTTTGCGGTGTGGGCCGCGCGGCGCGAGTACGCCGAGGCAAATCCAGGTCTGGTGAAGGAGGTCCACCGCGCCTTCGTCACGAGTCGAGACGACGCGTTAGCGCACGTCGAGGATGTCGCGGCGCAGGCTTCACGCTGGGAGGCGTTCGACGCGGCGACCCTGGCAACGTACTTCCGGACGTTGGATTTCTCACTGGGACACCGGCAGGTTGACGGGCTCGTCGAATTCGGCCGACGCGCCGCGGCCGCGGGCGTGATTCCCGCTGCGGTGAATCCGGCCTTCGCCGAACTCTGAGCGACGGCGGAGAAGTACCCTTGCGCTATGACGGGTGCAATCACGGAATTGCTCGACCATGCTGCCGCAGGTGGGCGGATCACGCCCGATGAGGCCTTGCTGCTCTACGTGGATGCCCCCTTGCATGCCCTGGGCGAAGCTGCCGACACGGTGCGCCGGCGGCGCTACCCCGACAACGTCGCGACCTACATCATCGATCGCAACATCAACTACACCAACGTCTGCGTGACGGCGTGCAAATTCTGCGCCTTCTACCGCGCACCGAAGCACGAGCAGGGGTGGACCCACGAACTCGACGAGATCCTTCGTCGGTGCGGCGAAGCAGTCGATCTCGGCGCGACGCAGATCATGCTTCAGGGCGGCCATTCACCCGAGTTGGGCATGCAGTGGTACGAGCAGACCTTCAGCGCGATCAAGCGTGAGTACCCGCAACTAGTCCTGCATTCCCTGGGCGCCTCCGAGGTCGTGCACATCAGCCGGACGTCCAACCTCGACTACGCCACCGTCATCAGCCGCCTCAAGCTCGCGGGCCTGGATTCTTTCGCCGGCGCGGGCGCAGAGATCCTGGTGGCCCGCCCGCGCACCGCGATCGCGCCACTGAAAGAGTCCGGCGAGATCTGGCTCGAGGTGATGGAGACCGCGCACGGACTGGGGTTGGAGTCGACCGCGACCTTCATGATGGGGACCGGTGAGACGAATGCCGAGCGCATCGAGCACTTGCGAATGATCAGAGATGTCCAGGACCGCACAGGTGGTTTCCGCAGCTTCATCCCGTGGACCTACCAACCGGAGAACAACCACCTGCGGGGCAGGACACAGGCCACCAGCCTGGAATACCTGCGCATGGTCGCAGTCGCCCGGCTGTTCTTCGACAACGTCAACCACTTGCAGGGATCCTGGCTGACCACGGGCAAGGACATCGGACAGCTCACGCTGCACTACGGCGCTGATGATCTGGGCTCGGTCATGCTCGAGGAGAACGTCGTGTCCTCTGCCGGCGCGCGGCACCGGTCCAACCGCACCGAGCTCATCGAGTTGATCCGCGGCGCGGGCCGAATCCCCGCGCAGCGCGACACCCGCTACCGGCACATCACCGTGCACGAGGATCCCGCGAATGACCCGGTAGACGAGCGGGTTCACTCGCATTTCGCCTCTACGGCGCTGACGCTAGCCAGTTGAGCCGGGCCTGGTGAAACCAGCACCGCGGGCGGCTTCGCAGATACGCTCCCGACGTGTCACTGATTGTCGCGATCCCGTTCGGCGTGGCTTCGGCCATCGCCTATGGCGCATCGACGGCCGTCCAGCATGCGGCGGCCCACACCGGCACCGGTGAAGCTGACCCGCGCGGGCTGCTCAGACTCCTGCGTGACCCGCGCTGGCTGATGTCCATCGGAGGCGACACCCTTGGCTTCGGCTTGCAGGTCGTCGCTCTCTCGAACGGGCCGGTCGTGCTTATCCAGCCCTTGCTCGTGCTGACCCTGCCGGTATCCCTGTTCTTCGGATCGATGCTGACCGGGACACGTCCCCGCCGAGGGGACTTCCTGGCCTGCCTCGCCATCCTCGGCGGGCTGACCCTGTTCTTCCTGCTGCTCGGGACCCCTCGATCCGCACGCCTGCCCACGGCGCGCTCCCTCGTAGCCACCGTCCTGATCGCGGTGCTCGGTGGCGGCGCGCTGTGCGCTCTCGTGCGCGGTCGGAGCGCGGTCCTGCGAGCCGGGGTGTACGGCGGGGTCGCCGGGGCGTGGTTCGGCGCGGTCGGCGCGCTGGTGAACTCCATCGCGGTTCAGTTCGGCGATCACGGTGCCGAGGGACTGCTCGACTTCTCCGAAGGACTCGTCCCGCTGATCGGCCTCGCAGTACTAGGCACGCTCGGGATGATGCTCACCCAGGTGTCGTTTCAGGTGGGAGCCCTGGCCGCGAGCTTCCCTGCCAACAAGGCGGCGGATCCGTTCGCGGCCGTCGTGCTCGGTGCCGTCCTGTTGCATGAACACGTTCCCAATGGCATCGGCCACATTGCCGGGTACATCGTGTGCCTGGCCGCGATCGTCGCGGGAGCCGTACGACTGTCCACGACCTCGCCCGGCCTGTCCGAGCAGGCTCGCCGCGCCAAGCCCGCACGGACTCCGTGATCCAGCTCCGTGATCCAGCTCCGTGATCCAGCTCCGTGATGCAGCCGGGAAACGGCCGCGCGGCATCGGGCAGAATGGGTGCACATGAGCGAGCAGACAGCGCGGACAGCGCGGACAGAGGCCGGCGGGTGACCAGGGCGGCCCTGGACAAGAAACCGCGCGATGTCGCAGCGATGTTCGACGACGTCGCCCGACGCTATGACCTCACCAACACCGTCCTCTCGCTTGGGCAGGATCGGCGATGGCGGCGACGCACCAGGCAGTGCCTGGAACTCCGTCCCGACCAGCGGGTGCTCGACCTCGCCGCCGGGACGGGGGTCTCGACCGCCGAGTTGAGGCGGTCGGGTGCCTACGCCGTGGCCTGCGATTTCTCGCTCGGCATGCTGCGTGCCGGTCGCGCGAACAAGGGCCGGGTGGGTGTGCCGTTCGTCGCCGGCGATGCGCTGCACCTGCCGTTTGCCGATGGCGCCTTCGACGCGGCGACGATCTCCTTCGGCCTGCGCAACGTCGCGGATGTGGGGCAGGCGCTGGGTGAGCTGGCCAGGGTGGTGCGTCCGGGTGGGCGGCTGGTGGTCTGTGAATTCAGCCAACCGGTGTTCAAGCCGTTCCGGGTGGTCTACCTCAACTACTTGATGCGTGCGCTCCCGTGGATCGCCAGGCGGGTCTCGTCCAATCCCGACGCCTACGTGTACCTGGCCGAGTCGATCCGCGCGTGGCCGGCGCAGCGGGCGTTGGCTGAGCTCGTGGCGGCCTCGGGCTGGATCGATGTTCGGTACCGGAACTTGACCGGTGGGGTCGTCGCCTTGCATCTGGCTGAGCGCGCCGGGTAGCTCGGTGACCCACGCCCCCCACCCGGACCCCCGCGAATCCGCCGACCGGTGCGCACCGACCGCACAACTACGCGGTGATCCGCTTCTCGGTACGGCCTTCGTCCAAGCGCGGGTGCTGATGGTCGAGCAGCCGGGCCCATGGGGGCCGGCGGGTCTGCGCGAGTCGCATTTCGATGCAGCGATCGCGGCGGAACTGGAGGAGCGAGCGGCCCTGTCCGGGACCCGGGTGCAGGCGGTTCGCCGTCCGGGCCGGACCGCCCCGGCGAGCCGCCGGAGGTGGGCCCTGGCCGACTCCAGGGCCGGATCTGAGGTACTTCGCTGGGGTAGCTACGGCGCGGATGCCGAGCTGCTCGACCTGCCGCTGGACGGGTCGGCCGGGACCGCCGACCTCGAGCGCCTGTACCTGGTGTGCGCGCACAGCAGGCGCGACCCCTGCTGCGCCCTGCGCGGGCGCCCGGTTGCCGCGGCGATCGAGGCGATCCGCCCCGGGCGGGTCTGGGAGTGCAGTCATCTCGGGGGACATCGGTTCGCAGCCAACGTGTTGGTGCTACCGGCCGGCCTGCTCTACGGACGGGTGGCGCCGCTCGCCGCGGCGGAATTCGTCGCCGCCGCAGATGCCGACGAGGTCATCGGCGGCCTGCTGCGCGGCCGGTTGGGTATTGCGCCGGTCGCCCAAGCCGCGCTGGGCTTCGCCTACGACCAGCTCGCGATACGGGAGCGGGCTGCCTTGCGGCTGGTCTCGGTCTGCCCGCCCACCGGCGGACTGGCGAGCGTGCGCCTGGCCGGACCGCACGGGCTACTCGACGTGTCGGTCAGGATCGAGGAGCACACCGAGCCGCGCCTTTCCTGCGCCAAGCCATTGCCCGATCGCTACCTGAGCTATCACCCGTTGGGCATCCTCGCCGTCGAGTGACGACTTCGCGGCCTGCGCATCGGCGATCGTCAGTGTTTGCTCAGTATTTGCATTGCTAGTGGTGGCCGGGAAACGGCTGCTCCAGCAGGCGCTTGCGGGATGCCACGATCTCCGCTTCCGCGTCGCCGCGCCCGACCCATGAGGCGCCTTCGACGCTCTTGCCCGGCTCGAGTTCCTTGTAGACCTCGAAGAAGTGCTGGATCTCCATCCGGTCGAACTCGGGAACGTGGTGGATGTCGCGCAGATGTTCCAGGCGCGGATCGGTCGCCGGGACGCAGAGGACCTTGTCGTCGCCGCCCTTCTCGTCGGTCATGCGGAACATCCCGATCGCGCGGCACCGGACCAGAACGCCGGGGAATAGCGGGTCACCCTGCAGGATGACCAAAGCATCCAGCGGGTCACCGTCCTCGCCGAGGGTGTCCTCGATGTATCCGTAGTCGGCCGGGTACTGCGTCGAGGTGAACAGCGTTCGGTCCAGTCGCATGCGACCGGTGAAGTGATCTACCTCGTACTTGTTCCGGCTCCCCTTAGGGATCTCGATCAGGACGTCGAAGTCCACGGCGGTGCGCTCCTTCCCCGTGGTGACGAGCGGGCAACTGCGATAATCGGGCGAGCCAGTCGGCGGCCCTCGTTAGTGTGACGCATGATGAGACGGTCGCCAGCCCGGTCAACCGGGACCGTGCTGCTCGTTGCAGTGCTCGTCCTCGCGGTGACCGCGGGTGCCGCCGTCGGCGGTTACTTCGCGGCCGAGCAGGTTCGGCTGCCCCGCACGGGATCCGGCCGGCCGCCACCCCTGCCAACGTCCAGCGCGCTGGCGGCGGCGACCAACGCCCCCCCGCCGACCGCTCCGCCCTCGAACCCACCGACCCCATCGGCGACCGGTGTCTCGCTCGCGCTGGCGCCAAAGCTGGCCGATCCGGGCCTCGGTTCTCATGTGCTGGCCTACGTCGCCGACGCCGCTACCGGACTCCCGCTCTACGACCACCTCGGCAGCGCCGCGGCGGCTCCGGCCTCCACCGCCAAGTTGCTCACCGCCGCGGCGCTGCTGTCGGTGCGATCACCGGCGTACCGGATCACGACGAAGGTGGTCGCCGGCTCGGCGCCGGGGACGGTCGTCATCGTCGGTGGCGGGGATCCGACGCTCACGGCGGCCACCGGAACGCAGCCAGGTGCCTTCGCGAACGCCGCGCGAATCACCGATCTGGCCGCGCAGCTGCGCGCTGCGCACGTCCAGGTGACCGGGGTCGTGGTGGACGATTCGCTCTTCACGGGCCCGACGGTCTCCCCCCAGTGGAGTGCGCAGGACGTGCCCAGCGACTACGCAGCCCCGATCACCGCATTGATGGCAGACGCGGGCGGGACCGGGCCGGGCAACCCGATCCGCAGCACCAGCTCGGACCTCAACGTCGGGCGCGACCTCGTCGCCGCGCTGGGGGCCTCGAACGTGCCCATTGTCCGGGGCACGGCGGCAGCGGGCGCCCCCACCCTCGCCAGCGTCCAGTCGCCGCCGCTTTCGGAGCTCATCGGGCAAATGCTGCAGCAGTCGGACAACGTGATCGCGGAGTGCCTGGCGCGTCAGGTGGTCCTGGCACGCTCGGCAGCCGCCGGTAGCGCGGGGCCGGCCCAGGCTGTGTCGTTCACCGGAGCGGCCACGAGTATCCGGGCAGTGCTCGCCGGCCTCGGCGCGGACCCGGGACCGGGGCTGAGCGACGGAAGCGGACTGGCCGCGTCCGACCGGCTCAGCGCCGCGGGATTGGTCGCGGTGTTGCGCCTGATCGTCGGCGACGCCCATCCGCTGCTGCACGAGGTCATCACCGCCCTACCGGTGGCGGCCTGGAGCGGCACGCTGACTGACCGGTACCTGACCGGCTCCCCGAGCGCCGCCGGAGCCGGAATGGTCCGGGCGAAGACGGGCACGCTGAGCGGCGTCTCCGCGCTGGCCGGCACCGTGCACGACGCGGCCGGCCGGCTGCTGGTTTTCGCGGTGATCGCCGACGCCGTCGCGGCCAGCTCGGCGGGGACGGCCGCAGCGGAGGCGGCACTGGACGCCGTCGCCGCCACGCTTGCCGGTTGCGGTTGCAATTGAGCTCACAGACGCTGGCCGTACTGTGGAGCCATGAGCTCGCTCATCGATTGGGATGTCGCCGCGCGCTCGGCCAAGCGCTTCAGCCCGCCACCGCCCTCGGTCTCGCGCGAGGAGGCCGACCAGGTCGTCGGTGAGCTCTACCAGGCGACCTCGCAGGCGGCCGGCCACGTCGCCGAACTCACCCGGCTGGACGAGCCAACCGTCAGCTCCGTGACCCGGGTCGTCGACCGGCCGGGGTGGATCGATGCCAACACCGGCGGCATGCGGGCGATCATGACGCCGCTCGTCGACAAGCTTTCCGCCGACAACCGGGTCGGGCGCATCGCCGAGGGCATCGGCGGTCGGGTCACCGGAGTGCAGGTTGGCCTCGTCGTCGGCTTCCTCTCAGGCAAGGTGCTGGGTCAGTTCGAGTTCTTCGACCGCCCGGGCGGCCAGTTGCTCCTGGTGGCACCCAACATGCTCAGCGTCGAACGCCAGCTCGGTGTGGATCCCCGTGACTTCCGCCTGTGGGTCTGCCTGCACGAGGTCACCCACCGGGTGCAGTTCACGGCGGTGCCCTGGCTGCGCCAGCACATGCTCGACGAGGTGAGCGCGCTCACCGATGCGGTCGAGACCGACCCGGCCGTCCTGCGCCAGCGGCTGGCCGCCGGCGTGGGTGAACTCGTGAAGGTGGTCCGCGGCCAGGGCGACGGCTCGGGCGTGATGAGTGTCATCGCGTCCCCGGAGCAGCGCGTCATCCTGGACCGCGTCACGGCGTTCATGTCGCTGGTCGAGGGACACGCAGAGTTCGTGATGAATTCGGTCTCACCGGACGTCATCCCCACCCAGCAAGCGATCGAGGAGCGATTCGCGCAGCGCCGTCGCAAGGGCGGCAACCCGCTGGACCGGCTGCTGCGCAAGCTACTGGGCCTCGAGGCCAAGACCCGCCAGTACGTCGACGGCTCCGCGTTCGTGCGCACCGTGGTCGATCGGATCGGCATCGAGAACTTCAACGCCATCTGGACGTCGCGCGAGACGCTGCCCACGAAGGCCGAGATCGCCACTCCCGGGCAATGGATCGCCCGCGTCCACGCCTGAGGGACAACCGCTGATGGGCCCGCACCCCGCCGTCGCCGAGGTCAGGCGGGCCGTTCGCCAGGCGCTGGCGCAGGTGGATGGCACCGTCCTGGTCGCCTGTTCCGGTGGTGCCGACTCGCTTGCGCTCGCGGCGGCGACAGCGTTCGAGGCGCCCCGGGCAGGCGTGGCGGCGGGCATGATCACCGTCGACCACCAATTGCAGTCCACCTCTGCGGCGCAGGCGGCCCGGGTGGCGTCGATCGGCTACGAGTTGGGCTTCGACCCGGTCGAGACCGTAGCGGTCACGGTCGGCACGCGCGGTGGGCCGGAGGCGGCTGCCCGAGCTTCGCGCTACGCCGCCCTCCAGGCAACCGCCGTCGCGCACGAGGCACACGTGCTGCTGGGCCACACCCTCGATGACCAGGCCGAGACGGTTCTGCTCGGTCTCGGGCGCGGCTCGGGACCGCGGTCCATCAGCGGCATGCGGGCCGCCGACGGCCACTGGCTGCGGCCGTTTCTCGGCCTGCGACGCAGTGTCACCCAAGCCGCGTGCGCGGCCCTCGGGCTGCAGCCGTGGGAGGACCCGCACAACGCCGACCCTTCCTACCAGCGCGTGCGGCTGCGCCGGGAGGTTCTGCCCCTGCTGGAGGAGGTGCTTCAAGGCGGCGTGGTGCCGGCCCTGGGCCGTACTGCCGAGCTGCTCCGAGACGATCTGGACGCCTTGGAGGAGCTGGTCGGCGCCGCCGCGCCAAGTCCGCCGCGTGCGCTGCCAGCGGGCCAGCGGGCGCTGAGTATCGACGTCGCCGAGCTGGCCGCTGCGCCGCGGGCGGTCCGGAGCCGGATGCTCCGGGCGTGGGCGCACGTCAACGGCGCCGAGCCGTTGAGCGCCGCGCACACCGCTGCCCTGGATGCGCTGGTGACCAACTGGCACGGGCAGGGCCCGCTGGACCTACCGGGCGGTCTGCGAGCGATCCGGGCGTCTGGGAGACTCGAACTCACACCCATACATCAGCGAGCTCCAGGAGTAGTCGAGTGAGCCAACGACTTGGGCGGCGCGCGTGAGCGAACTGGATGCCGACATCGAGGCAGTTGTCGTCACCGCCGATGAGATCAAGGACAAGATCGCCGAGCTCGCCAAAGAGATCGACGCGGACTACGCCGGGCGTGAGCCGCTGCTCGTCGGGGTGCTCAAAGGCGCCGCGATGTTCATGTCTGACTTGGCCCGAGCCCTCGAGCGCCCGTCAACGATGGAATTCATGGCGGTGAGCTCCTACGGAAGTTCGTCGACGTCCTCCGGGGTGGTGCGCATCCTGAAAGACCTCGACCGCGACATTTCCGGGCAGCACGTCCTCATCGTCGAGGACATCATCGATTCCGGCCTCACCCTCTCGTGGTTGCTGAAGAACCTCGCGAGTCGCCAGCCCGCCTCGATCGAGATCGTGGCGCTGCTGCGAAAGCCCGAAGCGGTGAAGGTGGACGTGCCGGTGAAATACGTCGGATTCGACATCCCCAGCGAATTCGTCGTGGGCTACGGCCTCGATTACGCTGAGAGATACCGCGATTTGCCCTACATCGGGCGTCTGCGGCCGTCTGTCTATGGGGGCTGACGTGTACCGTCGGCTTCGAAACCGATCGGTCTGAGCAGGAGGAACGCGGACGGTGTGCCGTTCGTGATAATGATATGAACCGCAGGCGGATTCTCCGGTCTTGGTGGCTATGGGCCGCCGTGATCCTGTTCGGCTTTATCGTGCTGCCCTCGCTGTTGTCGAGTGGCTCGGGTTACCACAGCGTCAACACGTCCGATGTGATCTCGCAGATCAACTCGGGCAATGTGACGCAGGCGACGGTGAAGGACAAGGAACAGACCGTCCAGCTCCAGCTGAAGACTCCGTTCAAGGGCTATACGAAGATCAGCGCCCAGTACACGGCCAACTACGACACCACGATCACCAACGACCTCGCCAAGGCGAACGACCCGTTCAAGGTGACGGTGACGCAGAGCAACACTTGGGTGTCGCTGCTCGTCAGCGTGCTGCCCATCCTCCTCATCGTCGGCGTGCTGTTCTTTGTCATGAGCCAGGTGCAGGGCGGCGGCAACCGGGTGATGAGCTTCGGCCGCAGCAAGGCGAAGCTCGTCAACAAGGACATGCCGAAGACCACCTTCGCCGATGTGGCCGGTGTCGATGAGGCCATCGAGGAACTCGACGAGATCAAGGAATTCCTGGCCAACCCGGCGAAGTTCCAGGCGATCGGTGCCAAGATCCCCAAAGGCGTGCTGCTCTACGGCCCACCCGGCACTGGAAAGACGCTGCTCGCCCGTGCGGTCGCAGGTGAGGCTGGCGTGCCGTTCTACTCGATCTCCGGCTCGGACTTCGTCGAGATGTTCGTCGGTGTCGGCGCCTCTCGGGTGCGTGACTTGTTCGAGCAGGCGAAGACCAACGCGCCCTCGATCATCTTCGTCGACGAGATCGACGCGGTCGGGCGGCACCGCGGCGCCGGCATGGGGGGCGGCCATGACGAGCGTGAGCAGACCCTGAACCAGCTCTTGGTCGAGATGGACGGCTTCGACGTCAAGGGTGGCGTCATCCTCATCGCGGCCACCAACCGGCCGGACATCCTGGATCCCGCGCTGCTGCGCCCGGGCCGCTTCGACCGGCAGATCGCAGTCGGACCGCCGGACGTACTAGGCCGCGAGGCTGTGCTCAAGGTGCACGCCAAGGGCAAGCCGTTCGCCCAGGACGTCGATCTCGGCGTGATAGCCCGCCGCACCCCAGGCTTCACCGGTGCCGACCTCGCCAACGTCATCAACGAGGCAGCGCTGCTGACCGCGCGCAACAACGGCCGGTTGATCACGACACACGCCCTGGAGGAATCGATCGACCGGGTCATTGCCGGACCCGAGCGCAAGACGCGGGCGATGAGCGACAAGGAAAAGCGCGTCACGGCTTACCACGAGGCCGGTCATGCGCTGACCGCGTGGGCGATGCCGAACCTTGACCCGGTGCACAAGGTGACCATCCTGCCGCGGGGCCGTTCGCTGGGGCACACCCTCGTGTTACCGCTGGAGGACCGCTACACGCAGACTCGCTCAGAGATTCTCGACCAGCTCGTGTACGCCCTCGGCGGGCGGGCAGCCGAGGAGTTGGTGTTCCACGAGCCGACGACAGGTGCGTCCAACGACATCGAGAAGGCCACCGGCTTGGCTCGGGCGATGGTCACCGAGTACGGGATGAGCGCGAAGCTTGGTGCGGTCAAGTACGGGACCGGTGACGCCGAGCCGTTCATGGGTCGCGACTACGGACATCAGCGCGACTACTCCGAGGACATTGCCGCCGGCATCGACGGTGAGGTCCGCGACCTCATCGAGGCCGCCCACGACGAGGCGTGGGAGATCTTGATGCAGTACCGGGACGTGCTGGACTCGATGGTGCTGGAACTGGTCGAGAAGGAGACGCTCAACAAGCCGGACCTGGAGCGCATCCTGGCGAATGTCCGGAAGCGCCCGCCACACAACACGTTCTCCGGATTCGGCAAGCGCACCCCCAGTGACCGGCCACCGGTTGAGATCCCCTTGTCGCTGCGCAAGGCGACCACGAACGGGGCGGCCACGAACGGCGCCAAGGCGCCGGCACCCGCTCCCGTGGGTGAGGTGGGCTCCTTCGGGCCGACCGAGCACCACGGCACGCCGTATGGGCAGGGCGGAGCCTCCTACGGCGGGTGGGCGCCCCCACCGACCACCCCGTACGACAAACCCGGTCAGTCATCTGACAGTGACAACTGAAGGTGAGCCGGCCGGCCACGTCGACTTTCCGAGAGTCGAGGCCGCGGTTCGCGAGCTGCTGATCGCAATCGGGGAAGATCCCGACCGCGACGGCTTGCGCGCCACCCCCTCGCGAGTCGCGCGTGCCTACGCCGAGATATTCGCGGGCCTGTTCGTGGATCCGGATGAGGTCCTGCAGACGACGTTCGACGAGAACCACGACGAGCTCGTCCTCGTGAAGGACATCCCCTTGTACTCGACGTGCGAGCACCATCTGGTGCCGTGGCACGGCAACGCCGCGGTCGGCTACATACCGGGTGAGGACGGCCGGATCACCGGCTTGTCGAAGCTGGCGCGGGTCGTCGAGCTGTACGCGCGCCGGCCGCAACTGCAGGAGCGGTTGACGGCCCAGGTAGCCGACGCGGTGGTGCGGCGCCTGGAACCGCGCGGGGTCATCGTGGTCATCGAAGCCGAGCATCTGTGCATGGCGATGCGTGGCGTGCGCAAGCCAGGGTCTCGCACGATCACCTCCGCGGTGCGCGGGACCTTCAAGGAAGATCAGCGCACCCGAGCCGAGGCGCTCAGTCTGATTCTCGGGCGCTGACGTGCAGCCGGTGATCCCCAGGCGCCCAGACCGAATCGTGGTCGTCGGAGTCCTGAACGTGACCCCTGATTCCTTCTCCGACGGTGGCCGCTACGAGTCGATCGACGACGCGGTTGCTCACGCCGTGGAGATGCGCGAGGCCGGCGCCGATGTCATCGATGTCGGCGGGGAGTCGACGCGACCGGGGGCGCGGCGGATCGAAGCGGGCGAGGAGAGCCGCCGGGTCGTGCCGGTGATCGCGCAGCTGGCTGGCGCCGGTATTGCGGTGAGCATCGATACCTACCACGCGTCGGTCGCGGCCGCAGCGCTCGCCGCCGGCGCTTCGATCGTCAACGACGTCTCCGGCGGCCTGGGCGATCCGGAGATGGCGAGGGTGGTTCGCGACGCGCAGTGCCCATGGATATTGATGCATTGGCGCGGGCACAGCGATCACATGCAGGAGTTCGCGCACTATACCGACGTCGTGGCCGAGGTGCGTGCCGCGCTCGTCGAGCAGGTCGATGCGGCCGTGGCGGCGGGTGTCGATGCTGGGTGCTTGATCCTCGATCCGGGTCTGGGTTTCGCGAAGACCGCTGCGCACAACTGGGCATTGCTCGCCGACCTCCAGGGCCTGGTTGCGCTCGGCTTTCCGGTACTCATCGGTGCTTCGCGCAAGTCCTTCCTGGGGCGGTTGCTCGCCGGCAGCACCGGGATCGCGCGTCCCGTCGACGGGCGTGAGGATGCCACGACTGCGCTGACCGCATACGCGGCGCTCAGCGGCGTGTGGGGGGTCCGGGTCCACGACGTTCGCCCGTCCGTGGACGCCGCGCTGACCATCGCCGCGATCGAGGCGGCTGCTCCATGACCGCCGCGGCCGATCGCATCCAGCTCACCGGACTGCGTGTCCGCGGATTCCACGGGGTTCTCGAACACGAGCGCTCCGACGGCCAGGAGTTCGTCGTCGATGTCGCACTCGAGCTCGATCTTCGACAGGCGGCGGCAACCGATCAGCTCGCCGACACCCTCGACTACGGCGCCCTGGCCCAAGGATTGCATGACGCCGTCGCCGGCGAGCCGGTGAACCTCATCGAGACCCTCGCAGACCGCTTGGCGAGGGTGTGTCTGGCGGACGCGCGGGTGAGCGCGGTCACCGTTACCGTGCACAAGCCTCAGGCCCCTATCCCCCTGTCCTTCGGCGATGTCGCGGTGCGCATCCGACGCGAACGCACGCTATGAGCACCGCGGTGCTTTCGATCGGGTCGAACAGCGGTGACCGGGTTGCGAGGCTGCAGGGTGCCGTCGACGCACATCGGCCCTGGCTCGTCGCCATCTCACCGGTGTACGAGACGGCGCCCTGGGGTCCGGTGCCGCAGGATGACTTTCTCAATGCAGTGCTGATCGTGCGTGACCCGCAGGCGACGCCGGTCACCTGGCTGTCGCGAGCGCAGGTCGCTGAGGCCGCCGCGCAACGCAGCCGCGAGATCCACTGGGGACCTCGGACGCTGGACGTCGATGTCATCGCCGTCGATGACGTCACCAGTCGCGACCCGGTCCTGACCCTTCCTCATCCCCGCGCCGCCGAACGTGCCTTCGTTCTCCTGCCGTGGCTCGCCGTGCAGCCCGACGCGCAGCTGGGGGCGAGCTCGGTGGCGCAGCTACTTGCGCGGCTTGCGCCCGATGACCTGGCCGGCGTCCGCGTCCGCGCCGATCTGGAGCTGAGCTGAATGCGCCGTACCGGCCCTGGCGATCTCGCCGTTCCGTTCCTGCTCATCGGCATCACGATGTACGTGCTGTTGCGTTTCTCCTACAGCTCCTACCCGTCCCTGCAGTACTTCGTGCCCGTGCCCCTGGTCGCCCTCGCCGTTGCGGAGTTCATCGCGGCGCGCCGGGTACGCGCGGCGGTGCGCCACGATCCGCATGCGCGCCCGATGGCCGCCATCGTCATCGCCCGGTGCGTCGCTCTCGGCAAGGCGTCCTCACTGGTCTGCGCGGGCGTCGCCGGTGCGGCGACCGCCCTGCTCGTACGCGTCGCCCCGAACGCCGGCACCGTGAAGGCGGCGACGCACGACGCCCGGGTCGCGGCCCTGCTCCTCGGCGCGGCGCTGCTGCTGCTCGCGGCGGGTCTGCTGTTGGAACGCGCCGGGGTAGACCCGGGAAGCCGTGACGGCGATAAAGCCTCGCGGGCCTGACTTTCCGGGCGTCGCCCGGCGCAGTCGGCGCTGACTGTGAGGTTCCCATGTACGGCTGATGGGGTCTTCCGCCTGGCGGGCGGAGCTGGAGGCCGGCGTTAGGCTTGGCCGATGCCACGCTCAGAAGCCGGCCGGTCCGGCTACCGCAGGCGGCGGGTGCTGCTGATGCTCGGCACCATCCTGGCGGCGGCTCTGGGCGTCGTCGCGATCTGGCTGATCGTCACGGCCGGGACGACAAAGCGGGCCCAGGTAGGGGCCTTGCTGGGCTTCTGGGCCTTGCTGCTCGCGGCCTACCCGATGCTCGGCGCCAGGCGCCCGCGCGCCGAAGCGGGCCGGGAGCTCGATCTGCGATCGCCGGGACGGGTGGAACGAGCTGAGGATGCCGCTGAGCGTCTGGAGTACGAGCGGCGGCTGCAGTTGATGGTGCGCCACGAGATCCAGACAGCCCTCGGATCCGAACTCGCCGACCTGCAGGCGGAGGTAGCGGCCCTGCGCAGCGAGATCCTGGAGAAGGTCGGCGGCCAGATCCGGCTAGAGCGCATTGAGACCACGCGCATGGTGGGCTCGGACATCGAGGCGCTCAAGCGCGAGGTGCGCCAGCTCAAGGTCGGCAAGCAACCCGACGAGCTCTTCGCCCTGGACTCGGCCACGACCTTCATGTCCTCGATCGAGGATACCGTCAGGGCCGACGCCGACCCCCCCGCCGCAACCGATGCGGTCGACGCCGGCGGCCCGCTCGCCGCCGAGC
>JALYIL010000109.1 GCA_030775825.1 Actinomycetota bacterium | reverse complement strand
GCTATAGAAAGGTCTATAGCGGGATTCTGTGGACCCGAATCTGGCTGTTCCTCATCTTCGGCTTCCTGATGGCGCTGATCATCGGCGGCAACTTGGTCATCGCTTACATGCTGCGCCCGCCGTTTCGACCGATGTCGACCGAGCAGCAGAACCTCGAGCGCTATCGCATCATGGTCGAGCCGCGCAAAAAAGTCATCCTCGCCGCCGTGTTGGCGTTCACGCTGTTCATCGCCGGAATGTCGGCGCAGGGCAACTGGCAGACCTGGCTGATGTGGCTCAACGGCGGCAGCTTCGGTGTCACCGATCCCCAATTCCACATGGACATTTCGTTCTTCGCTTGGGACTACCCGGCCTACCGGGTCATGCTCGGGTTCGGCTTCAGCGCGATCCTTTTCGCGCTGGTGCTGTCGGTCGCGGTGCACTACCTGACCGGCGCGATTCGCCTGCAGACCCCCGGTCCCAAGATCACGCCTGCGGCGCGGCGGCATCTCACGGCCCTGGTCTTCGTTTTCATGGCCCTGAAGGCCATCGCTTACTGGCTAGATCGGTACGGGCTGGTGTTCTCCAGTCGCAGCACGTTTACCGGCGCTTCCTACACTGACGTGCACGCCTCGCTGCAGGCAAAGACCATCCTGTTCTGGCTGGCGATCCTCATCGCCGCCGGTGTCCTGGCGAGCATGTGGCTGCGCAGCGCGGTCCTGCCGGCAATCGGATTCGCCGTACTACTCGTTCTCAGCATTCTCATCAGCGGCATCTACCCCGCGATCATCCAGCAGGTCTCGGTGAAGCCGAACGCGAGCGCGAAGGAGAAGCCCTATATCGGGCGCAACATTCAGGCGACCCGCCAGGCCTACGGGATTCAAACCACGACGAATGTGAATTACCTGACCTACAACGTCTCGCCGTCTCCGCTGACGTCCGCCGTCGTGTCCACGAATCCCACGGTCAGCGACATCCGGATCCTCGACCCGAACCAGATCTCACCGACGTTCACCCAGCAGCAGCAGGTCCGCAACGTCTACGGATTCGCCAACAAACTCGCGGTCGACCGCTACACCGACGCCAGCGGCCAGACGAAGGATTACGTCGTCGGTGTCCGTGAACTCTCCGCCGCGAACCTCACAGGGAACCAGGGCAACTGGATCAACTCGCACACGGTGTACACGCACGGCTACGGGTTCGTGGCGGCTGCGGCGAGCGTCGACGTGACCAACAACAAGGCTCTCTACGCCCAGAGCAACATCCCGCCCGTGGGCACCCTGGGGCTCGCACAACTCACACAACCGGCCGCGTACTTCGGCCAGCTGCTCCCGAGCTACTCCATCGTCGGCGCGCAGGGCACGCCGCAAGAGTTCGACGCCAACGACGCGGCGAAGGTCACCTATGCCGGGGGAGGCGGGGTATCGCTCGGCAGCTTTTTCACCCGCCTGGCCTTTGCGGTGCACTTCAAGCAGACGAACTTCCTGCTCAACAGCTCGGTCAGTGCCAAGGGTGCGCGGATCATCTTCAATCGAGACCCGCGAGAGCGGGTGCAAAAGGTCGCGCCATTCCTGCAGGTCGACGGCGATCCGTATCCATTCATCGACTCCGCCAGCGGCCACATCATGTGGATGGTCGACGCGTACACGACGATCAACAACTATCCCTATTCCGAGCGCAACTCGCTGTCGAGCCTCACGAGCAACTCGTTGTCGGCGACCGGAAAGACCGCCACCCAGCCCAATGACACGATCAACTACATCCGCAACTCGGTGAAGGCGACCGTGGACGCGTACACCGGCAAGGTCACGCTGTACCAATGGGATCAGCAGGACCCGGTGCTCAAGACGTGGATGAAGACGTTTCCCGGGATCGTGCAGCCGCAGTCGTCGATGCCCGCGTCGGTGTTGTCGCACGTGCGCTACCCGGAAGACCTGTTCCAGGTGCAGCGCTCGCTGCTGGGTAGCTACCACGTCGATGATCCGGTGACCTTCTACAACGTCGGCGACAAGTGGACGGTGCCGGTCGACCCCAACGACACGTCAGCCAATCAACCGCCCTACTACGTCCTTGCGGCGCCGCCGGACGGCACCTCCAACTCGCCCCAGTTCCAGCTCACCAGCCCGATGATCGTAAACAGTAAGCAGAATCTCGCGGCCTTCATCAGCGTCGACAGCGACCCCGGCCCGAACTACGGGAAGATCACTGTGCTCAAGGTTCCGACCGGCACCGTGACGAACGGGCCCGAGCAGATCTCGAACATCCTGTCGACGAACTCGGTCATCACCAAGGACCTCTCGCTGTTCAACGCCGCGGGAGGCGGGTCAAGCGTCGTGCACGGCAACTTGCTCACCTTGCCCATCGGCAACGCATTCCTTTACGTGGAACCCCTCTACGTGCAGGCTGTATCGGGTAAGGGGAGCTACCCGACGCTGCAGCGGGTGCTCGTCGTGTACGGGGACAAGATCGGTTACGCCGCCGACCTCGCTGACGCCCTGGCAAACCTCAGCCAGTCACAGGTCGGAGAATCGATAAGCAACCCAGGTGCGGCGGTGACGCCGGCACCATCGACGTCGGCCACACCTACGGGCACGCCGACAGGGTCCGGGACGTCGACGGGTGTGCCGCCACCTGCGCCACAAAGCCAGACCGCCATGCTCGCTACCCTCAACGCGGCGGCCAACGATCTCGAGACCGCCTACAAGGGCGGTGACCCCGTCGCGATCGGGGTTGCCACGAAGCAGCTCCAGACGTTGCTGCAGCAGTACGTGAGCAAGTACGGGTCGCCGACACCGACCCCCACCCCAAGCCGGACAAAATGAGAGCCCTGGTTTGGTCGGCCACGAGGCCGGCGGGTAGGGTGGGTCTTGCGACGCGGGGTGGAGCAGCTCGGTAGCTCGCTGGGCTCATAACCCAGAGGTCGCAGGTTCAAATCCTGCCCCCGCTACAACGTAGGTCCCATGATACAAGGCCTCCAGCGCAAGTCGCTGGGGGCCTTGATCGGCTCATCGGATTCTGGCGGGGTGGAGGCGTCACTGGACGATGATGGAGCCGAGGACGCGCCAGTTGGGTTTGCCGGCGTAGAGCAGTGCCCGGATGCGGTAGTTATGGAAGTTGCGGAACCCGTA
>JALYIL010000108.1 GCA_030775825.1 Actinomycetota bacterium | reverse complement strand
GTTCACCACCGACCCGGCCATCAAGGCGAACAACTTCGTCGTGCTCACCGACCCGAAGAGCGACTTCGGTGCGCAGAACGTCCTGCCGCTGATCAACAAGTCGAAGGCGACCCCCGGCGTTACCGCGGTGCTCAACTTCATCTCGTCGAAGTTGAACACGCAAGCCCTCATCGATCTGCGGACGAAGGTCGAGGTCAACAAGCAGGACCCGGACACTGCCGCCGTGCAATGGCTCGCGTCACTCGGCGCATCCCTGCCGAATACGAAGCCGGCCGCGGGAGTCACGTTGAAGGTCGGGTCGGCGAACTTCCCCGAGAACGTCGTCCTGGCCGACATCTACGCCGAGGCGCTGAAGGGTGCCGGCGCGACCGTGACCACGCAGCTCAACATCGGTAGCCGAGAGAAGTACATCCCGGCCCTGAAGGACGGCTCGATCGACCTGATACCCGAGTACAGCGGCGTCCTGCTGCAGTACTTCGCCAAGGGAGCGACAGCGACAACCTCCGACGCCGTCTTCGCCGCCCTGCAGACCGCTGTCCCGGCACCGCTCACCGTGCTGGCGCAGTCGACCGCGCAGGATGCCGATGCCATCGTCGTCACGCAGACGACAGCGTCGAAATACCACCTGGTGTCGATCGGAGACCTCGCCAAGCCGGCGAGCTAGCATCGGTGAGCTTCGACGGTCTGTGGTCGGACCTGCGGGACCTCGGCCGCGACAGGCGAACCGGCGGCTACCGCCGGTTCGCTTGGACCGATGTTGATCTCGAGCTGCGGGAGTGGTTCGTCTCGGCGGCCCGGCAGCGGGGGCTCGACGTTACCGTCGACCGCAATGGCAACCAATGGGCGTGGTGGGGCGATCCAGACCTGAGCCCGGGGGTCGTTACCGGCAGTCACCTCGACTCGGTCCCCGACGGCGGCGCCTACGACGGACCCTTGGGGGTCGTCTCGGCGTTTGCGGCCCTGGACGTCATTCGGGCCAACGGCTTCGCGCCCGCGCGCCCCCTGGGCATCGTGAATTTCTGCGACGAGGAAGGCGCGAGGTTCGGCGTCGCGTGCGCTGGGTCGCGCTTGCTGACGGGGGCTCTGGCGCCGGAGCGGGCGTTGGGCCTGGTCGACGCCGACGGTGTCACGCTGGTGCAGGCGATGACGCGCGCGGGGCACCCCACCACGCTCGGGCGCGATGCCATCACGCTCGGGCGCGACGAGGACGCGCTGCGTCGGGTGTCCACCTTTGTCGAGTTGCACGTCGAGCAGGGCCGCGGCCTCGTCGATCTCGACCGATCGGTCGCTGTTGCCAAGGCAATCTGGCCACACGGCAGGTACCGGGCCGAGCTCATGGGGGAGGCAAACCACGCCGGCACTACCCGGCTGCAGGATCGGCGCGACCCCACCCTGGCCTACGCTCGCCTCGTTCTCGCAGCACGCGAGGCCGCCAGCCGCAATGCCGGTGTGGCGACGTGCGGCAAGGTGCGTTTCGAGCCGAACGGGGTGAACGCGATTGCCTCCCTGGTGACCGCGTGGATCGACGCGCGGGCTCCGCTCGAGTCCAGCGTGCGCGCTGTCGTGGGCGAGCTTGCCGACCTGGTTTCCGCCGAGGCAGGAATCCTCGTCGAGGAGTCCTGGACAGACGAGATCGAGTTCGACCTGGACCTGCGAGAGCGGCTGGCAGTCGCGGTGGGCGATCCGCCCGCCCTCGCGACCGGGGCCGGACACGACGCGGGTGTGCTTGCCGCCGCTGGGGTGCCGACTGGAATGATCTTCGTGCGAAATCCAACGGGTGTCTCCCATTCCCCGGCCGAATTCGCCGAACGCGATGACTGCCTCGCGGGCGTGGCGGCGCTCGCCGCCGCACTGGCGGACCTCCTGGGTGATGCCGCGTGAGTCCCCGAAGTTACTTCGCCGCACATGCGTGGCTGCCGGACGGGGCGCAAGAGGACGTGCGCATCGAGACCTCCGACGGGCGGATCACGTCGGTGCAGGCAGGGGCACAGTCGCAGCGCGAGGATTTTCCCCTGCCCGGCCTGACGCTGCCCGGCTTCGCCAACACGCACAGTCACGCGTTCCACCGGGCGCTTCGCGGCCGTACCCACGACGGTGGGGGCACGTTCTGGACGTGGCGTGAGCGCATGTTCGCCGTGGCGAGCCGGTTGGACCCCGATACCTATCACGCGCTGGCCCGAGCGACCTTTGCCGAGATGGCGCTGGCCGGCATCTCGAGTGTGGGTGAGTTCCACTACCTGCACCACGCGCCGGATGGACGTCCCTACCGTGATGCCAACGCGATGGGGCTGGCTGTGATTGCCGCCGCCGCGGAGGCCGGTGTCCGGCTCACCCTGCTCGACGCCTGTTACGTCGCTGGCGGGCTGGGCCCCGACGGCGCGCTGCCACTTCGGGGCGAGCAGTTGCGGTTCGGTGACGGTGACGCGCAACGGTGGGCCGCTCGGGTGGCCGCCCTTTCCGACACCCCGTCGGTCAGAATTGGTGCCGCGATCCACTCCGTCCGGGCCGTGCCGCGCGAGCAGCTCTCCACGGTCGTCGCGGCCGCCACGGGGCGCGCGCTGCACGTCCATGTCTCCGAGCAGCCCGCCGAGAACGAGCAGTCGCTGAGTGCCTACGGCCGAACCCCGACGGAGCTTCTGGGTGAGGCCGGGGCCCTCGGGCCCCTCACGACCGCGGTCCACGCCACCCACCTGACGGACACGGACGTGGCCGCGCTCGGCGCCGCGGGCACGTACATCAGCATGTGCCCCACCACCGAGCGGGATCTCGCCGACGGTGTCGGCCCGGCGCGCCGGCTGCGCGAAGCCGGGTCCACGCTCACCCTGGGCAGCGATCAGCATGCGGTCATCGACCTGCTCGAGGAGGCCCGCGCGCTCGAGATGGGCGAGCGACTCGTGTCACTGCGGCGGGGGTGCTTTGCTCCTGCCGAGCTGGTTGCGGCCCTGACCTGCGACGGCCAGCGCAGCATCGGCTGGCCCGACGCTGGCCGGCTCGAGGTGGGGGCACGCGCCGACTTCACCGCGGTCCGCCTCGACTCGGTTCGCACGGCCGGGTCTCGCCCGGAGCAGGCGGTCTTCACCGCCTCGGCGTCCGACGTCGACACCGTCGTCGTGGACGGCCGGATGATCGTGCAGGGCGGTCGTCACATGCTCGGCGATATCGGCACGATGCTCGCCGCCGCGATCGAAGCGCTGGTGCGGGTGGCCTGATCCGGCTGTGCCGCCTCGAGACCGTCCTATGGGACGATCGACCCCATGACTGCCGTGGCTGAGCGTCTGCTTGCGCCACTGGGCTCACCGGACCGGATGCTTCCTGCGCTGCGGCCGGCCCATCTGTCCCGCTCGCTCGTCCTCACCACGCTGTTCGCCATCGCTAACGCCACCGCGTTCATGATCGTCCGCCCCGGGGTGAACGACCTGTGGGCCGCCCGTGCCCGGGCCTCGGCGGTCTCGCACGGTGTCGGCCTGACCTATTGGTTCTCCTGGTTCGCCGGCGGCTCCACGCCGGGCAACTATTCGGTTCTGACCCCGTACCTGTGTGCCGCCATCAGCGCCGAGCTCGTCGGAGCCCTCGCCGCCGTGTCGATCACACTGCTGACGGCGGTCGCACTTCGCGGCACGGCGCACCCCGTCGCAGCTACGGCGATCGCGACCGTCGCGGCAGCGATCAATCTATGGAGCGGGCGCGTGCCGTTCCTGTTCGGAACCGCCGTCGCCATCGTGGCGGTAATCGCCGTGCGTCGCCAGCGCCCCGTCATCGCTGCCGCGGTGTCGGTGGTCTGCGTCCTCAGTTCACCGGTGTCCGCCGCGTTCCTCGCGCTGGGACTCGTCGGCGGACTCGTTGCGGCACCCCAGTACCGCAAGATCAGCGCCACGACGATCGCGGCGGTGGTGCTCGGCTTCGGTCTGCTCGCCGTCGCCTTCGGAACGCCAGGCCCGCAGACCTTCTCCTGGACGCTGTTTGCCGAGGTGATCGGTGCCCTGC
This sequence comes from Actinomycetota bacterium, assembly GCA_030775825.1. Lineage (GTDB taxonomy): Bacteria > Actinomycetota > Actinomycetes > Mycobacteriales > Jatrophihabitantaceae > JALYIL01. The sequence continues at coordinate 38,505 of JALYIL010000108.1, read as the reverse complement.
TGTTGTTCCTGCTCGCTCGCCCGCTGGAGTCCGTGCGCGCCATCATCGTGGTGTCGATGTTCGCCGGTCTGGCGATGGCGCTCGTCCCTAACGGGATGGGCTCGAACTTCGGCCGCATGATGTGGTTCTGCCTGCCGGTGGCCGTGGTCGCGACGAGCCGGCGCAAGGTGTGGATCGCCGTCCTGCTGATCTGTCCGGTGCTGATCTCTGGAGCGAACCTAACGGTCACCGATCTCCGCGACGCGAGCACTCCGGTGGCCTCATCGTGGTATTACCGGCCACTGACCCATGAACTCGATCGGATCAGCGGACTGACCAACTTCCGTCTCGAGGTCGTGGCCGAGGGGGCCCACGCGGCCTATGCCGCGCTTCTCAACCACGCAATGCTTGCTCGCGGATGGGAGACGCAGGAGGACAACGCGCTCAACGGCACGTTGATGAGCCGGACCTTGAGCGCGGCGTCCTACAAGATCTGGCTGGACAACAACTCCGTGGGCTACGTGGCATTGCCCCGGGACAACGTGCAGAGCTTCCCGGAGTACGGGCTGGTCTCGACGGGCAACCTCGCCTACCTGACCGAGGTGTGGTCGAGCCCGGACTGGGTGTTGTATCGGGTCGCCAACCCGATCCCGATCGTGGCAGCCCCGGAGCAGCTGCTTGCCTACAGCCAGGCGAACCTGACGATCCGGTCGTCATGCCGTTGCACCTTCAGCGTCCGAGTGCGCTACTCGAAATACCTGCGGGCTGACCCGGTGCGACGGATCGGGCACACCGCGACCCTGTCCAGCGATGGCTTCGGCTACACGCGGATGACCACCGCGGTCCCCGGTGACTATGTCCTGCACGGCAGCGTGGCCGAAATCTTCCACTGAAGTCGGCCCGAGCCGGCCTGCGCCGGACCTGCGTCCGCCTGAACCGCCTGAAACTGCCTGAAACTGCCTGATCTGCCTGGAACCGGCTGAAATCGGACTCGCGCCGCTTGAGCCGGCCTGCGAGACCGGCAATCGTGTGACGGACATCACACCCGTATGGGGAACTTGAGCGGACCAGACTCAGTTCTTTTGACAGAGCCAAGAGCCGAGACGAGAATCGTCGGCGGGCAAACGGCTACCCGAACAACCCGTCCAAACGATGTAGAAGGAGCAACTCACCATGGCAAGAGCGGTCGGAATCGACCTTGGCACCACCAACTCCGCCGTCGCCGTCCTCTCCGGCGGTGAGCCGGAGGTCATCGCGAACTCCGAAGGGTCGCGAACCACGCCCAGCGTCGTCGCTTTCGCAAAGAACGGCGAAGTCCTCGTCGGCGAGGTTGCCAAGCGGCAGGCCGTGACGAACGTCGACCGCACCATCCGATCGGTGAAGCGCCACATGGGCGACCCGACGTGGAAGGTCGACATCGACGGTAAGTCCTACAACGCGCAGGAGATCAGCGCTCGCGTCCTGCAGAAGCTCAAGCGCGACGCGGAGGCCTACCTCGGTGAAACCATCACCGACGCGGTCATCACCGTCCCCGCGTACTTCAACGACGCCCAGCGCCAGGCCACCAAGGAAGCCGGACAGGTCGCCGGGCTGAACGTGCTGCGCATCGTCAACGAGCCCACCGCGGCGGCGCTGGCGTACGGCCTGGACAAAGGTGAGAAGGAGCAGACGATCCTCGTCTTCGACCTCGGCGGCGGAACGTTCGACGTGTCCCTGCTCGAAATCGGTGACGGCGTGATCGAGGTGAAGGCGACCAACGGGGACAACCACCTGGGTGGCGACGACTGGGATCAGCGCGTCATGGACTGGCTGGTCGACAAGTTCAAGGCCGCCCATGGCATCGACCTGACCAAGGACAAGATGGCGATGCAGCGGCTTCGTGAGGCGGCTGAAAAGGCCAAGATCGAGCTCTCGAGTAGCCAGCAGACCTCGATCAATCTGCCCTACATCACGCAGGACGCCGAGAAGAACCCGCTGTTCCTCGACGAGTCACTCTCGCGCGCTGAATTCCAGAAGATCACATCCGACCTGCTGGACCGGACCAAAGCGCCGTTCCAGAACGTCATCAAGGATGCGGGCATCAGCGTCGCGCAGATCGATCACGTGGTGCTGGTCGGCGGGTCCACCCGCATGCCTGCCGTCACTGAGCTTGTCAAGGAGCTGACCGGTGGCAAGGAGCCGAACAAGGGTGTGAACCCCGACGAGGTCGTCGCCGTGGGTGCGGCCCTGCAGGCCGGCGTCCTCAAGGGCGAGGTCAAGGATGTGCTGCTGCTAGACGTCACGCCGCTGTCACTGGGTATCGAGACCAAGGGCGGCATCATGACCAAGCTGATCGAGCGCAACACGACGATCCCCACGAAGCGTTCGGAGATCTTCACGACGGCCGATGACAACCAGTCCAGCGTCCAGATCCAGGTCTATCAAGGCGAACGCGACATCGCGGCGTACAACAAGAAACTCGGCATGTTCGAACTGACCGGGTTGCCGCCGGCGCCGCGTGGCGTCCCGCAGATCGAGGTCACCTTCGACATCGATGCGAACGGGATCGTGCACGTGTCGGCGAAGGATCTCGCGACGAACAAGGAACAGGGCATGACGATCACCGGCGGCTCGGGCCTGTCAAAAGACGAGATCGACCGGATGATGAAGGACGCCGAGGCGCACGCTGAGGAGGACCGCAAGCGTCGCGACGACGCAGAGATCCGCAACTCGGCCGAGGGCCAGCAATTCGCCACGGAAAAGTTCCTTGCCGAGAATGGCGACAAGTTGCCCGCTGACAAGCGCACGGAGCTGGAGGCCGCCCTCGAGGAGTTGAAGTCGGCGCTCAACGGTAACGACTCGAGCGCGATCAAGGCGGCCCAGGACAAGGTGTCCAGCATTGCATCAGAGGCTGGCGGCGCGATGTATGCAGCCGCCCAGGCCGAGGCCGGAGCCGGACCCGAGGGCTCGAGCACCACAGGTGCAGCCAGCGACGACAGCGTTGTCGATGCCGAGGTCGTGGACGAGGGTCCGGCTGAGGAGCACAAGTGACCGACCGGCCCGCTCAGGAGAATGACCCGATCCGGCCCGACGGCGCGGATCGGGTCATCTTCCGCGACAAGCGAAAGATCGACCCGATCACCGGCGAGGCCCGCAAGGCGGCTCCCGTCGCCCCGGACGACGCACCTTCCGCCTCGGCGGACGCGCAAGCCGCCTCGGCGGGGTCGGCTGGGTCGACGGCGGCCGACGCCCTTACGGCCGCGCTCGCCGAACGAACTGCCGACCTGCAGCGCGTTCAGGCTGAATACGCCAACTACCGAAAGCGGGCCGACCGGGATCGGCTGGCAGCCGGGGATGTGGCGATCAGCCGCGTGCTCGCGGAACTGCTCCCGGTCCTGGACGACATCGATCGGGCTCGTAGCCACGATGACCTGACGGGGGCTCTCAAGGCGGTCGCCGACCACCTGGAGGTCATCTTCACCAAACTCGGCTTGGAAGCCTTCGGTGAGGTGGGCGACCCGTTCGACCCTGTCATACACGAGGCGGTCATGCACGCGGAGTCCGACGAGGTCACCGAGCCGACCAGCACCACGGTGATGCGACGTGGCTACCGGCACGGCGACCGGCTGCTGCGGCCAGCGATGGTCGGCGTCACCGAACCGGCGCGATCGAGGTCCGGACCCGAGACGCAGACCGACGAGGCCACCCCGGGCGCCGGCGGCGGCACTGCCAGCGATCTTGAAGCTGACGCGGACTCCTAGGCCGCCCTCCATATCAACATCGGTCCATTGCAGAGGAGGTGACGTCCAACGATGAGCACCAAGGATTACATCGAGAAGGATTACTACCAGGCTCTCGGCGTCACCAAGGACGCCTCGGCAGCTGAGATCAAGAAGTCCTACCGGAAACTTGCGCGCGAACTGCATCCGGACAAGAACCCGGGCAACTCGACGGCCGAGGCGCGGTTCAAGGAAGTGTCGGAGGCCTACGACGTGCTCTCCGACGACGCCAAGCGCAAGGAGTACGACGAGGCGCGCGCGCTCTTCGGTGCGGGAGGCCCAGGTCGTGCACGGGCAGGAGCCGGCAACTTCTCTGGCGGCTCCACCTTCGACATGTCTGACATCTTCGGGTCCTCAGGCGGGGGCGCCGACCTGGGCGACTTGTTCGGCAATCTGTTCGGCAACAGTGGGGGCGCCCGCGCGCGCACCGGATCGACCGGCCCGATGCGCGGGCAGGACGTCAACGCCGAGATCGCGCTCGGCTTTGCCGAGGCGGTCCACGGTCAAACGCTGCCCGTACAGCTGTCCGGTCTGGGGACCTGCAAGACCTGCGGCGGCAACGGCGCACGGCCCGGTACTTCGCCGCGGAGGTGCCCGACCTGCGGTGGGCAGGGCACCGTCACGTTCAACCAAGGTGGCTTCGGATTCGCCGAGCCGTGCCGGGACTGCCGGGGTACGGGCCAGATCGTCGACGACCCGTGCCCGGAGTGCGGCGGCGCTGGCACTACCACCCAGACGCGAACCATTACGGTTCGCGTTCCCGCGGGCGTGCGCGACGGCGCCAAGCTCCGGATTCCGGGCAAGGGCACGCCGGGTGCACGAGGCGGACCGGCGGGCGACCTGTTCGTGACGGTCCGAGTCCGCCCACATAATCTGTTCGGTCGCAGCGGTGACGACCTGACGCTGAACATGCCGATCACGTTCGTCGAGGCCGCGCTCGGCGCCACGGTTCGAGTGCCCACGTTGGATGCCCCTGTATCGGTGAAGATCGCGCCAGGGACGCCGTCGGGACGAACGTTGCGCGTGCGCGGTCGCGGTGTGAAGGCGAAGAGCCGCACCGGCGATCTGCTTGTCACCGTCGAGGTCGCGGTTCCGCAGAAACTCAATGGTGATGCGGTGGAGGCGTTGCAGAAGTACGCGGCGTCCCAACCCGACGACCCGCGGCCTCAGATCACGGCGGCCTTGGCAGCAAGCGTGGGCACCCGTCAGGCGGCGAGTGAGCACGAGCATGAGTGAGGGGCACGCGCGTAGCGGCGGCGTTCCCGAGGACGCCCCGGTCTTTGTCATCTCCGTCGCGGCACAGCTTGCCGGGATGCATGCCCAGACGCTTCGGCAGTACGACCGTTTGGGACTCGTAACTCCCGGGCGCACCGTCGGCGGAGGTCGCCGTTACTCCGCGCGAGATGTCGCGCTGCTTCGCGAGGTACAGCGGCTGAGCCAGGACGAGGGCGTGAGCCTCGCCGGGATCAAGCGGATCATCGAGCTGGAGTCACAGGTCGACGCCCTGCGCGCCCGGGTGGCCGAACTCGCCGCGGAACTCGACCGTGCGCGGGCCGAGCTGGTCGCCCGACGCGGTCCTTCTACTACTTCTCTCGTGGTGTGGACGCCGCAGCGTCGCTACTGACAACCGAATGAGGCAAACCGATGGCCATGGACTTCACGACCCGAAGCGGACAGGCAATCTCGGCCGCTCAGCGTATGGCGGCCGATCGCGGTAACCCGGCGGTCGAGCCCGCGCACCTGCTCGTCGCGCTCCTCGACGATGCTGACACCCTGACCCGGCCGTTGTTGCAGGCTCTCGGCGTCGACCCGCTCAGCGTCCGAGCCGACGCGCAGCGGCTCGTCGACCAGCTCCCGGCAGCCAGCGGAGGAACCGTGGCAGCCCCCCAAGCGTCGCGCGGGCTGCTCGCCATCCTCAGCGGTGCTGAGCGCGAGGCACGCGACCGCTCAGACGAATTCGTCTCCGCGGAGCACCTTCTGCTCGCCGCCGCGCAACATGGCGGGAATGTCGCTGAGCTGCTCACGCGACACGGCCTGACCAAGGCTGCCTTGGCCGACGCGTTGCAGTCGGTGCGCGGCTCGGCACGGGTGACCTCGACTGATCCGGAGGGCACGTTCCAGGCCTTGGAGAAATATGCAGTCGACCTCACCGCGGCCGCCCGCGAGGGCAAGATCGACCCGGTCATCGGCCGCGACGCCGAGATACGGCGCGTCGTCCAGGTGCTGTCCCGGCGCACGAAGAACAACCCGGTGCTGATCGGGGAGCCAGGCGTCGGCAAGACGGCGGTCGTCGAAGGATTGGCCCAGCGCGTCGTCGCCGGCGACGTGCCCGAGTCACTGCGGGGAAAGCGGCTGATGTCGCTGGATCTCGGCTCGATGATCGCCGGCGCGAAATACCGCGGTGAGTTCGAGGAGCGGCTCAAGGCCGTCCTGAACGAGATCAAGGACTCCGGCGGCCAGATCATCACGTTCATCGACGAGCTGCACACGGTCGTTGGTGCCGGGGCCACCGGCGAAGGAGCGATGGACGCCGGCAACATGCTCAAGCCGATGCTCGCGCGCGGTGAGCTGCGCATGGTCGGCGCGACGACTCTGGACGAATACCGCGACCACATCGAGAAGGACCCGGCGTTGGAGCGGCGCTTCCAGCAAGTGCTGGTCAGCGAGCCGTCGGTCGAGGACACGATTGCGATCCTGCGCGGTCTGAAGGGTCGCTACGAGGCGCATCACAAGGTCCAGATCAACGACGGGGCGCTGGTGGCGGCGGCCACGCTCTCCGATCGCTACATCACCAGCCGCTTCCTTCCTGACAAGGCGATAGATCTCGTCGACGAGGCCGCCTCGCGACTGCGAATGGAGATTGACTCCCGCCCAGTGGAGATCGACGAGCTGCACCGTGCCGTCGATCGCTTGATGATGGAGGAGCTGGCTCTGGAGAAGGAGACCGACGACGCCTCCAAGAACCGCCTGGCCAAGCTGCGAGCGGAGAAAGCCGATCTGAGGGAGAAGCTCGACGCACTCAACGCCCGCTGGGAGCGTGAGAAGTCCGGGCTGAACCGCGTCGGCGAACTCAAGGAGCAGATCGACGAACTGCGCGGCCAGGTCGAGCGAGCCCAGCGCGACGGAGATTTGGAGACCGCATCGCGCCTGCAATACGGCGAACTGCCCGCCTTGGAGCGGGAGCTCGCGGCGGCCAGCGACGCCGAGCCGCAGGAGGACGTGCTGGTCAAGGAACAAGTCACCGCGGACGACATAGCCGACGTCGTATCGGCCTGGACGGGCATACCCGCAGGCCGGTTGATGGAGGGTGAGACGGCCAAGCTCCTGCGCATGGAGGAGGACCTCGGCCGCCGCGTGATAGGACAACACTCTGCCGTCCAGGCTGTCTCCGATGCGGTCCGCCGGGCTCGGGCCGGAATCTCGGACCCGAATCGGCCGACGGGCTCGTTCCTGTTCCTCGGTCCTACGGGTGTCGGCAAGACCGAACTCGCGAAGGCTCTGGCGGGGTTCCTGTTCGATGACGAACGCGCCATGGTGCGCATCGACATGAGCGAGTACTCCGAAAAGCATTCAGTGGCTCGGCTGGTCGGGGCGCCGCCCGGTTACGTGGGCTACGACGAGGGCGGACAGCTCACCGAGGCCGTCCGGCGGCGGCCGTACTCGGTGGTGCTGTTCGACGAGGTAGAGAAGGCACATTCAGATGTGTTCGACGTCTTGCTCGCGGTGCTCGATGACGGCCGGTTGACCGACGGGCAAGGCCGCACGGTCGACTTTCGCAATGTGATTCTGGTGCTGACCTCAAACCTGGGGTCACTGGCGCTCATCAGTGAGCTGCCCGACGAGTTGAAACGCGACGCGGTCATGGCCGCCGTGCGGGATCACTTCAAACCGGAATTCCTCAACCGGCTCGATGACATCGTCGTGTTCGACTCGTTGACCACCGAGGAATTGACCAAGATCGTCGACATCCAGGTTGCCTCGCTCGCGCAACGGCTCTCCGCCCGCCGCCTCACGCTCGAGGTCACCGCCGCGGCGCGAGAATGGCTGGCGCTCAACGGCTTCGACCCGCTCTACGGTGCGCGGCCGCTGCGACGTCTGGTGCAGACGGCGATCGGGGATGCCTTGGCCAAGGAACTGCTGGCCGGGCGCATCATGGACGGCCAGAGCGTGCGTGTCGATGCCCGCGAGGACCGATCCGGGCTGGATGTGAGCGCAGGCTGACCACCGCGTAGCGTGCGGTGAGCCCAGGGGTTCCAGGGGTCCCCTTAGCAGCGGAGCGCAGGTTGGCGCCGCCGACGAAGCTCGCCACGTTGGGGCAGACGCCGCCGCGGACGAGGTCGTCCAGCCCCTCACCGAGGTGGGCAACCCCGTCCGGGTGCGGTCGCCGTACGCGCCGCGGAGGTACGCCGCGCTCGTCGCCGTCGATCAACACGTCGAGCGGGACGCCGGGCGCACCGGAACCGTCGTAGATCAAACCGCCCCGAACGACTACGGTAAGAGGCATTCCGCCAGCCTCGCAGTCGGCTACAGAATCCGGCCATGTCACGCACGCAGGAAACGCCGTCGCCGGCTTGTACCGGCGTCCCAACCTCGCGTGCGCGTCCTGGGCCGGCTGACGATGACTTGGCTGGGCGTACAGGGTCTGTGGAGCGGCTTGTGTATGGCGCACGATGACTTAGGTCGCGCACGCGGCGACGCTCACAATGTCCACGACGCTGCCCGGAGGCCCAATGAAACTGCTGGCTGGCATTGCCTCGATCGCGTCGGCAACGCTGGCGCTCGCGGCCTGTACCTCCTCCGGCCACCGAACGCAGAACGGTAAGACGCCCGGCCCAGATCAGTTCGTTGCGGGCGGCACGTTCACGATGGCTGTCGGCGGCGACCCCGGGAACCTCACGCCGGCTGCGGCGGTGAACGCCGCGACGAACCTGTTGCTGTCGTTCACCAACGACACGCTGGTGTACAGCGACGCGCACGGGAAGGTCGAGCCGAGGCTGGCCGACAAGTGGGTCGTCAAACCCAACTCGGTGACGCTCAGCCTGCACAGGGGGGCGACCTGCTCGGACGGGTCGGCGGTGACGCCGAGCGGCGTCGCCCAGTACCTCAACTACGTCGTGAACCCCAAGACCAAGTCACTCCTGCTCGGCGTGCTCATCCCCGCCGACATGACCGCCACGGGCGACGACTCGGCTGGAATCGTCACGCTGCAGACGAAGGGACCCAGCCCGTTCCTGCTGCAGGCCGCGGCCGCGATTTTCATCGTATGCGGCAAGGGCGTCACCGACCCGCCCATCCTCGCCGAGAGCACCTCCGGCTCGGGACCGTACGTCCTCACCCAGTTCACGCCGAACAACCAGTACGTCCTCAATGCCCGGCCCGGCTACACGTGGGGGCCGAATGGATCGAGCACGGCGACCAAGGGCGTGCCGGCCAAGGTGGTCCTGAAGGTCGTGACCAGCGAGGCGACCGCGGCGAATCTGCTGCTCGCCGGCGACCTCAACGCCGCCATCTTCACCGGCGTCGACCGCAGCCGGGTCCAGCACGCGCCGGGCGTCCTCTCCTCAGGGACGGCCGGCGGCACCGACAGCATCTACTTCAACGAGGACACGACCCGCGTCGCGCACGACCAGGTCGTGCGTCAGGCGCTGGCCGAATCGGTCGACCTGAGCCAGCTCGGCGAGGTCACCAGCCAGGGCTTCGGCGTCAAGGCCACCAGCCTGGCCGATCTGCCTCCGGAACCGTGCCAGGTCGACAGCATCACCGGCCACCAGCCGAGCCTGAACGTCGCGGCGGCCGAGGCGGCGCTGGACAAGGCCGGGTGGACGACGGGCAGCGACGGTGTCCGGGTGAAGGACGGCAAGCGCCTGGCTCTCAAGGTGATCTTCCCCAGCGATCAGGACGCCGGGCAATCGGCTGGCGCCGAGTACCTGGCCAGCCAGTGGAAGAAGATCGGCGTCGCGGTGACGCTGCAGGGCGAGGCCACGACTGCGTACAGCAACGCCCTGTTCACGACCGGCGACTGGGACGTGACCGCGGTCGGCATAGGGCTGAGTCTGCCGTCGCAGTTCGTCGGCTACGTGTCCGGCCCGGCGGTGCCGAAGGGGTCGAACTTCGGGCACATCGCCAACCCGGCCTATGATCGGCTGGCCAAGAAGGCAATGGCCACCTCGTTGGCCAGCGGTGGCTGCAACGTGTGGGCACAAGCGGCGCAGGCGTTATTCGCCGACTACGACGTCGTACCGGTCGTGGGCCTTACCGGGCTCGTGGCCAGCAAGGGCGCCGAGGTGACGATCATCGGCGGCTTTGCGCAGCCGACGCTGTTCCGCATGCTGAAGAGCTGACGTAGTGCTCGTCGCGAGACGTCTCGTCCGGTTCGTCATCTCGCTGGTCGTGCTGACGCTGGCGTCGTTCGCGATGCTCCATCTGATCCCGGGCGATCCGGTCCGGGCCGCCCTCGGGGCCACCGCGCCGACGTCGCTGGTCGAGCAGCGACGGCACACCCTCGGGCTGGACAAGCCGCTGTCAACTCAGCTGTGGCGTTACCTAGACGGGGTGGTCAAGGGCCGCTTCGGCACGTCGTTCGTATCGCAGCAGTCGGTCGGCGACATCATCGGCGCGCGGATCTGGAACACCTTGGAGCTGGCCGCACTCGCCACCCTCGTAGCGGTCGTCATCGCCATACCGCTAGGTATGGCGTTGGCGGTGCGGACCGAGAACGGCCGGCACTGGGGCAGTGAACTCGCGTTCACCTCGCTCACTGGTGGCCTGGCCGCCGTCCCGGAATTCCTCTTCGCCGTCGTCCTGGTCGTGATCTTCGCGATCACGCTCGGCTGGTTCCCACCCGCGACGAAGATCGGCGCGAGTTCCTACGTGCTTCCGGTGGCTGCGCTGGCGATCGGCCCGACCGCGGTGCTGGCCAGGCTCGTGCGCGTCGAGACGCTGCGTGAGCTGGGGAAGGACTACGTCCGGACGGCCCGTGCGAAGCGGCTGCCGCCGGCCCGCGTCTACCTGCGGCATCTGTTGCCTAACAGCCTGACCGCGACGCTGACCGTGGCCGGGCTACTGCTGTCCTCTCTCATAGCGGGCACCGTGATCGTCGAGTACGTCTTCGCTTGGCCCGGGCTGGGCGCGCAGATCGTCCAGTCCCTTACCGACAAGGACTATCCGGTGGCACAGGCGATCATTCTCGTCTATGGCGCGATCGTGCTCGCGGTGAATCTCGTCGTCGATGTGGCGCTGGTCGCCCTGGATCCCCGCTCGACCCTGCGGGACAGCTGATGCGGCAACTGTTGCGCTCGCCGACCGCGCTGGCCGGGCTCATCCTGGTGACGGCATTCGTGACCCTGGCGGTGATCGGCCCGATCGTGTGGGGCCCCAGAGCGAGCCACATCAACCCGGCGGACCTGCTGCAGGGCTCGTCGAGCAAGCATCTGCTCGGCACCGACGGTCTGGGCCGCGACATCTTCGCCCGCGTCCTCGCGGCTACCCGGATGTCGCTGGTCCTGTCGTTCCTCGCCACGCTTGTCGGCGGCGTCCTCGGCATCGCCCTCGGCGCGCTGCCGTCGATCCTGCCGCGTCGCGCGGGGCGCCTGGTGACCGCGGTTATCGGCGGGCTAGTCGCCTTTCCGGGCCTGCTGCTGGCCCTGTTCACGACAGTCGTGATAGGTGTCGGCGCTCGGGGCGCGGTGATTGGGATCGGCGTCGCGATCGCGCCGGTGCTCGCCCGGCTAACCCACACGCTTACGTCGTCGGTCGCCGGCTCCGACTACGTGGCAGCTGCGCGCGTCCTGCGCGTCTCGCGCTGGCGCATCCTGGTCCGGCACATCCTGCCGAACGTGGCCGAGGTGCTGATCCTCAACCTCACGCTGCTCATGGGCTCGGCGCTGCTCGGGCTGGCCGGCCTTTCGTTCCTCGGGCTCGGCGTGCAGCCGCCGAGCTACGACTGGGGTCGGATGCTGACCGAAGGGTTGCAGCGGATCTACGTTAACCCCGAGGTCGCGCTTGGGCCGGCCGTCGCCATTCTGCTGGCCGGCATCGGCTTCAACCTGCTCGGCGAGAGCCTGGCGCGGGTGGCCGCGCGGGAGCACCGGGTGCCGCGAATGCGTGGCGCCGCGCCGGCATTGCCGGAATCGGAGACGCCGGCTGACCCGGTTGGCGCCCGTGAGGTGGTGCTCGACCTGCGCGACCTGCGCGTCACCTTTCCCGGCGGCTCGATGCCCGTCCGCGAGCTGTCGCTGCTCGTCCGGGCCGGCGAGGTGGTGGGCATCGTCGGCGAATCGGGCAGCGGCAAGAGCCTGACGGCGCTGGCTATCGGCAGCCTGGTGCCCTATCCGGGGGTCGTCACCGCGACCCGGCATCGCATCGCCGGTGCGGAGATCAGCACGATACCGACGATCGCGCGGCGCCGCCTGCTCGGCAGGTCGCTCGCGATGGTCTTTCAGGACCCGATGGCGTCGCTCAACCCGGCGCTGTGCGTCGGTTCGCAGCTCGCCGAGGTCTCGCTCGTCCATGACCGGATGCCGCGCCGCCGGTCGTGGGAACGGGCCGTCGACCGGCTCACGAAGGTGCACATCAGCGATCCGGCGCGGCGCGCCCGGCAGCGGCCGCATGAGTTCTCCGGCGGCATGCGACAGCGCGCGATGATCGCGATGGGCCTGATGGGCACGCCGGCGCTGTTGATCGCCGACGAGCCGACGACGGCACTGGACGTCACCGTGCAACGGCAGATCGTCGATCTCATCGGCGAGGTCGCCGGCCGGACCGGCGCCGCCGCGATCTTCATCTCGCACGACATTGCGGTCGTGTCCGAGGTGTGCCATCGGGTCGCCGTGATGTACGCCGGCCGCGTGGTCGAGGAGCTAGCGGTCGAGGACCTGCGTGACGGCGCGCTGCACCCGTACACGCGGATGCTGGTCGCGTCGTTGCCGGACATGACGACGGACCGGACGCGGCCGCTCGCCACCATTGCCGGCCTGCCGCCGTCCACGACCGAGGTGACGCCGGGGTGCTCGTTCGCGCCCCGTTGCCCGGCGGCGACCGCCAGGTGCCACACGTCCCGGCCGCGGCTCGAAACCGTCTCCGGCGGGCACGGGGTCGCGTGTTGGCATCCTGAGCGAGGCCCCGTGCGGGAAGCACAGGTCGCGGCCGGAGCGCAGCCATGATCGTCCGCGACCTCAGCGTGCGCTACGGCTCATTCACCGCCGCCGACCAGGTCAACCTGAGCATCCCGGCCGGCGGCATTCTGGGCCTCGTTGGCGAGTCGGGATCGGGGAAGTCGACGGTCGCGAAGGCCCTCGTCGGGCTCGTCCCGGTCGCATCCGGATCGATCACCGGCGTCGAGCCAGGGCGACGGCAACTCGTCTTCCAGGACCCCTACAGCTCCCTCGACCCGCGCATGACAGTCGGCGCATCGGTGGCCGAGGGGTGTTCGGTGCGGGGTCGGCAGGCACGCGCCGACGAGGTCGCGCGCCTGCTCGCCCTCGTCTCGCTCGACCCGACGATTGCGGCGAGTTACCCGCGCGCGCTGTCCGGTGGGCAGAGGCAGCGGGTCGCGATCGCCCGCGCGCTCGGCGCCCAGCCGAAGCTGCTGATCGCCGACGAGATCACCTCGGCGCTCGACGTCTCGGTGCAGGGCTCTGTCCTCAACCTGGTCTGCGAACTGCGCCGGGCGCTGGGATTGTCGATCCTGTTCATCAGCCACAACCTCGCCGTCGTCCGCTACGTCTGCGACGAGATCGCGGTCATACAGGACGGACGCGTCGTCGAGCTCGGCGACACCGAGCAGGTGTCCAGCGCCCCCCGGCACCCCCATACGCAGCAGCTGATGGCGGCCGTCCCGAGTCTGGGTCGGCGGCCTTGAGTCCGCGAGTCTAACGACCCGCGGGAAAGCGCGAAGCCCGAGCGCCACGGTCGTCCGGCCGGGTCTCGGGCTCACTCTTGGAGCTCGCGCAATAAGCTGCACTCAGTGCAGAGCACCGCAACCTGCCCCGTCACCTGATCGTCCGGTCGCTGCTCGGTCGCCAGGGACCGTTCGCTCCGCTGCTAGGGGAACCCCGAGGAGGGACGATGAAGCCGGGTTTTCCCGAGGACAACCGGCACCGCGCCTTCCCTCACGCGCCCCAAGGCATCGAGATCGAGAACGTCCACCACGCGCCCGCGCAGTCGGAGTACAACGTCCTCGCGATCAGTTCGATGTGCTGCGGGATCCTCGGACTGTTCATGGTGCAGATAGTCCTGGCGCCGGCGGCCATCGTCCTCGGCGCGCTGGGCTACCACAGTGCCCAGAGGTCCATGACGTCCACCTGGCGCCTTGCCGTGGCCGGCTACGTCCTCGGCATCGTCGACGGGATCATCTGGCTGATCCTCGCCTCCGTCTTTCACATCCCGTTCTTTCCGCTGTAGCTCTCCGGCGCTTCGCTACAGAGCGCGGTCAGACATGATGCCGAACGCAGGAGTTGAACTGCGTGGAACCGCTGGTGTACGAATGCAGGCACGGCTGAATCCGGTGAAAGATCCACGCGGTGAAGCCGATCGCGATCGCCGCGCCCACGAACCCGCAGACGATACCGGCGATCGCCACCCCGCGGCTTCGCCCGGTGCGGTTGGCCTCTTTCAGCCCCAGGAAACCGAAGATCAACCCGAGGATCACCGGGATCGCGTCGAAGATGGTCGTCCAGAACAGGACGATGGACACGATGCCGAGGACGAGCCCAGCCGTGGCCTTCCCGTTGCCGGTCGCCGGCTGCGGGTACTGGGTGAGGTATTGGGGCGGCGGGTACGGATAGGGCTGACCCGAGGCCCCCGATGGGCCGTACGGACCCGGATATGGCGAGTGGCCGGGGTAGGGATATGGCTGCCCGGGGGGCAGCCCCTGCGGCGGAGGCGCCGGCGGCGGGGTGTAGCCGGGTGGTGCGTATTCCGGTGGAACGGGGTGCGTGGGTAGCCCGTAGCGGTACGGATCGAATGGCTCGGCTGGCTCGGGCGGCACACCCGCTACACCACCCGCCGGCCTTTCAACGGAGGTAACTTCGGGTGCACTCTCGGGCTCGGCGCCCCGCGGGGCGGAGGGGTCAGACCAGCGCGGATCGTCCGGGGGCGGCGTGGTCATCGCCCGACTCTAACGGCTCTGGCGGCCACGGAGCCGCTGGGCGCACGTACACTTCGCCGGTGAGCGACAACAAACCTGCGCCTAAGCCCAGGCCTGCGGTAGAACTGACGAAAAAGCCCAAAGCTGCGACCAATGACACGGCTGACACGGCGCCATCGCGCTCGATCGCCCTCGCCCTCTATGCGATCTACGCTCAACTCGGCTTGGCGGTGCTGTACGCGATTCTTTCCTGGCCGCTCAGCAATCAACTTCACAAGTCGATCATCGACAGCAACAACAAGGCCAAGGCGCCGAAGAAGTTGTGCGGCGTTCCTCGGGTCGCGGGGTGCCTGGACGTCAACAAGACGGTCCATACCGTGCAGATCGAGACCGCGGTGGGAACCGCGCTCGTCGCGCTCGCCGTGATTCTCATGGTTGCGCGGATCCGCCGGGGCATTCGCTCCGGGCGCACGATCTACATCGCTGCCAGCGTTCTCGGCGCGCTCGTCGGCTTTGCCGGCAGCCCGGTCTCACTGCTGGCAGTCGCGTCCTCCGGACCCGGCATCCCGCGGGTCGTCTCGGCGCTGGCCGCGGCGTCGTCCGTGCTTGCGATAGTCCTGCTGTTCCGGCCCGATTCGCAACAGTTGTTCAACCAGAAGTCACGGCGTCCGGCACGCGACGCGACCGGGGCGCCCCGCCCCGGTCTCGGGTCGCTGCTCCGCCCCAGGCCGCCGGTCGACGGCCCCCCGCAGCTCAACGGAAGGCAGCAGCTCAGCGGCAAGCCGTCGCCCGCTTCCGACGTTCGCTCCGCCGCCGACATCCGCGCGGAAGGACGATTGGCGAAGGCGAAGTCTCGCAATGATGTCGAAGCCGTTACCCGGGGCGCGGCGATGGCACGCAACCGGGCGAAGGCCAGCAAGTCGCGGCGCACGGATCTGTGATGCCGCTCGCTCTGATCACCGGGGCTACCGCCGGCATCGGTGCTGAGTTCGCCCGGCAGCTGGCCGCTCAGGGCCATGATCTCGTTCTGGTGGCACGCGATGAGGCCAGGCTCGAGTCGACCAGCGTGGCGCTGTCAGACCAGTTCGGTGTCCGGGTATCGCTCCTGCCCGCTGACCTGTCCACGGTTGACGGTTGCGCCGAGGTCGCCACCCGGCTCGCCGACGCCGCCGAGCCGGTTGACCTCCTGGTCAACAACGCGGGGTTCGGCATGTACAAGAAGTTCGGCGACGCAGCGATCGAGGACGAAGAACGCCAGCTCGACCTCAATGTCCGTGCGGTCATGCGGCTCACGCACGCAGCCCTCGGACCCATGACTTCCCGCGGGTCTGGACGGATCATCAACATCTCCTCTGTCGCCGGTTTCGTTCCCCGGGGCGGCAATGCGACCTACTCGGCGAGCAAGGCGTGGGTCACCATGTTCAGTGAGGCCCTGTCGGTTCAGCTCGCCGGTTCAGGAGTTACCGTCACCGCGGTCTGCCCCGGATTCACCCGCACGGAGTTTCACGAACGGGCGCACGCGGACATGTCGCAGGTTCCGGCCCGGATGTGGTTGCAGGCATCGGAGGTGGTCTCCGAGGGCCTGGCCGATTCCGCCAAGGGCAAGCCGATCAGCGTGCCCAGCCGCCAGTACAAGGCGCTGGTCGGGGCCACCCGGACGCTGCCCCGCCCGCTGCTGCGGTTTGTCATGTCTCGACGGGCCTTCTAGATCCGTGACCGACCCGGATGCGACGCCGGATCTCGTCGTGGGTATCGGCCCGCACCCCCAGCCATGGCCGGAGGATGACCGCCTCGATCCTGAGCTACTCGCACACGGCGACCGGCGCAACGTCGTCGATCGCTTTCGCTACTGGCGCGTGGCTGCCATCGTCGCCGACCTGGATACCCGCCGTCATGATTTCGCCGTCGGCATCGAGAACTGGCAGCACGACATGAACATCGGCACCGTCGTACGAACGGCGAACGCGTTTCTTGCCCGCGAGGTGGTCATCGTCGGGCGGCGCCGCTGGAACCGGCGTGGGGCAATGGTCACCGACCGGTATCAGCACATCCGGCACGCGCCGAGCGTTGACGCGCTCGTGGAATACGCCCGGGCCGAGCAGTACCGGATCGTTGCGATCGACAACTTGCCCGGAGCAACGCCGCTGGAAACCACGTCCTTACCGCGCAAGTCATTGCTGCTGTTCGGTCAGGAGAGCGTGGGCCTCAGTGACGAAGCGCGCGCTCAGGCAGACATGGTGTGCGCGATAACGCAGTTCGGCTCGACGCGGTCCATCAATGCTGGCGTTGCGTCGGGCATAGCGATGCACACCTGGGTCCGACAGCATGCCCTCGGCTGATCAGGCCTCCTGCTGGCGAAGGTAGCGACCGAAGTGCGGCACGGTGAACGCGATCCGCCCCCGCTGGGCTGAGTAAACCAGGCCCTTGCGCAGCAGACCGTCACGGGCCGGGGACACCGACTGTGGCGCGCGGCCGAGGTGCTCCGCGACACCGGCGGTCGGGACCGCGTCGTCCACACCATCTGGATCGGCCAGCTCGGCCATGGCCCGCAGGTACTCCCGTTCTGCCGGAGTGGCGCGCTCATAGCGCGAGCCGAAGAAACCTACCGCGAGCTCAGCGGCGGCTTCAGGGGCGGCAACCGCAATGTCCTCGGCGCTGATGGGTGATCGTGGGGCGACGTCCCACGCCACCTTGCCGTAGGCCTGGACGAAGTACGGGTACCCCTGCGTGAGCTCGTACATCGCCGTCAGCGCGTTGTCGTCGAAATCCGCGTTCTCCTCGCGCGCGGGAACGCGCAGGGCGGCGTCGGCGGCGCCCCGATCGAGGCGATCGATTCGCGCGTAACGAAACAGCCGTTCGGAGTAGGACTTCGACGCGGCCAGGACCGCGGGCAGGTGGGGGAGGCCGGCACCGACGACGACCAGCGCAGAGCCGCGTTGGGAGACCTCGTGACAGGCCGCGCACAGTGCCGAGACGTCCTCTGGACCGAGGTCCTGCATCTCGTCGATGAAGAGCGCGACTCCGCTACCAATGTCGCCGGCCAGGGCGGCGACATCAGTGAACAGCTCGGCAAGGTCGATCTCGATGTCCCCGGAATCGGCCCGCCCCGCAACCGCGGGAACGTCAATGCCGGGTTGCCAGCGATCGCGGACTGCCGCTGACCCGCGACGGCCTGGCGCGTGCGGCGCGGCGCGAGCAGTGCTCTCGCGTTGGACGAAGGCCTTCAGGACACCCAGGACATGGCGTGCTTCGGCCTGGTTAGGATTGGCGAGCTCGCGGATGGCCACGTGCAAGGCGGCCGAAAGCGGGCGCCGCAGGGATTGACCAGGCCGCGCCTCGAGCTTGGCGGTACCCCAGCCGCCTCGGACGGCGGCCGAGCGCATCGCGTTGAGTAGCACCGTCTTGCCGACGCCGCGCAGGCCGGTCAGGACGATCGAGCGTTCCGGACGCCCGCGCGAGACTCGTTCCAGCGCCACCTCGAAGGCACGCAGTTCGTCATCTCGCCCGGCAAGTTCGGGCGGGCGCTGTCCGGCGCCGGGGGCATACGGATTGCGCACCGGGTCCACGACCGCAATGTATCGAGCTGTCTAGCAAAAACCGCAGATATACCCAGAAAGCTCTATCGTGTCGCGGCGGCCCGATTCAGCGTGCGGGTTCGCTCACCGTGTGGAGGGAAGTGTGAGTACCTCGGCGCCGCCGTTCGTGACCACGATCGTGTGCTCCCACTGCGCCGCCCAGGAACCGTCCTTCGTGAGCACCGTCCAGTCGTCGTCCCACATCACCCAGTCATAACCGCCCAGGGTGAGCATGGGCTCGATCGTGAACGTCATGCCGGGCTCGAGAGGGGTGGTGGCCCGCGGCTCGTCGTAATGCAGGATCGTCGGCTTGGTGTGGAAGGACGGCCCCACGCCGTGCCCCGTGTAGTCGCGCACGACGCCGTAGCCGAAGCGCCGCGCGTAGGACTCGATCACCCGGCCGACAACGCTGATCGGGCGCCCGGGCCGGACCGCCGCGATGCCCCGCAGCATTGCCTCCCGGGTGCGCTCACCCAGCTCACGCACCTCGGGGTCGACCTCGCCGGCGTAGAACGTCGCGCAGGTATCGCCGTGCACCCCTCCGATGAATGCGGTGATGTCGACCTTGACGATGTCGCCGTCGTCCAGCTGTCGAGAGTCGGGGATGCCGTGGCAAATGACCTCGTTCACCGACGTGCACAGCGACTTGCGGTATCCCTTGTACCCCAGGGTTGAGGGGTAGGCCCCGCGGGCGATCATGAATTCGTGGCCAATGCGGTCGAGCTCGTCGGTAGTCACGCCGGGCGCGACGTGGCGTCCCACCTCGACCAAGGCGTCCGCGGCGATTCTCCCAGCCACGCGCATGCGGGCGACCGTGTCCGCGTCCTTCACCATCGCGTCGTCGTAGTCGGCGGGTACCCCTGGTGCCGCGCCAACGTAATGGGGGCGCACGATCGAAGCCGGCACCGCGAGGCGCGGCGAGATCATCCCCGGACGAATCGGGCTGGCTACATGCACGCCATTCATTCTGCCTTGGCGCGCCACGTTGTCGAGCTACCTCTCAGGAGGGCGTCGCGTCCTGTTCGACGTAGCCGGTGCGGCTGGCGCCGGTGGTGTCGTCGGTGATGAGGCGCAGGATTCTGCCGACGGCATCGGTGGCAGAGGCTGCGGTCTGGGCCCGCAGGTGGACGCCGTCGCCATCCACGACGGACCACCCGCCGAGGCACACGAGCGGCGTTGCGGTGCGGCGCGCGAGGGCGACCTCGCTCAGGGTCCCCCAGCTGCCGCCGACCGCCACGAGCCCGTCCGCGCTTCGCACCAGCAGTGCGTTGCGTAGCTCGCCGAGGCCGGTGGGGATGATGATGGTGGACGAAGAGTTCGCGGCGGTGCGGTCCGGCCCAGGCAGCAAGGCCACAGAGCATCCGCCGGCCGACGCGCACCCCTCGGCGGCGGCAGCCATCACGCCCCCGAGGCCGCCGGTGATCACTATCGCGCCGCGCTCGGCGAGCAGCTTTCCTACTGAGTAGGCCTTTGCGCACTCCGCCGGGGTGGCCTCGTCGCCCGGCCCCACCACTGCCACGTAGCGCGCGGGCGCCACCTAGACCTCGATGACCATCGGAACGAGCATCGGCCGGCGGCGGTAGGTGCGATCGACCCAACGCCCGACGGTCCGGCGCACGATGTGGGCGAGCGCGTCGGCGTCGCCGACACCGTCGGCGACGGAGCTCTCGACGATCTGGATCAACTCCGCCCGGATCGGGTCCAGCGCGGCTGAGTCGTCGGTGAAGCCGCGTGCCGTGATCTCCGGCCCGAACACCACCTTGCCGGCCTGAAAATCGACAGCCACCAGGATCGAGAGGAACCCTTCCTCGCCGAGGATGCGACGGTCCTTCAAGGTGGCGTCGCCGATGTCGCCGACCTCCAAGCCGTCGACGTAGACGTACCCGACCGGTATGTGCCCGACGATCGATGCCCGCCCATCGACGAGATCTACGACCGTGCCGTCGGGAGCGAGCATGATTCGATCATTGGCCATGCCCATCGACCGGGCGATCGCCGCGTGCGCGCGCAGGTGCCGCCACTCCCCGTGCACGGGCATGTGATTCTTGGGCCGCACCGCATTGATCAGGTACCGCAACTCACCGGCGGGCGCGTGGCCGGAGACGTGGACGAGGGCCATCGACTTGTGCACGACGGTCGCGCCCAGGCGGGACAGCCCGTTGATGACCTGGCCGACCGATGTCTCGTTGCCCGGAATCAGGGATGACGCCAGGACAATGGTGTCGTCCGGGGCGATGCGGATCGTCGGGTGTTCCCGGTTGGCCATCCGCGACAGCGCTGACAATGGCTCGCCCTGCGATCCAGTCGACACGAGCAGCACCCGTCGGGACGGAAGCTCCTCGGCCGTCTTCAGGTCGATCAGCGCACCGTTCGGCACCGTCAGCAGGCCCAGGTCGCGAGCGATCTGCATATTGCGAATCATCGATCGCCCTACAAAGGCGACGTGGCGATCGCAGGCCACGGCCGCGTCCAGAACCTGTTGCACGCGGTGGACGTGTGAGGCGAAGCACGCCACGATGACGCGTCCCTGTGACTTCGTGATGACGTCTTGGACGACCTTGCCGACGTCACGCTCGGACGGGATGAAGCCCGGTACCTCGGCATTCGTGGAGTCGGCCAGCAGCAGGTCTACGCCCTCATCCCCGAGGCGCGAGAAACCAGGGAGGTCGGTGAGCCGCCCGTCCAGCGGCGTCTGATCCATCTTGAAGTCGCCGGTATGCAGGACCGTGTGGCTGCCGACCTTGATCGCGATCGCGAGCGCATCCGGAATCGAGTGGTTGACGGCGAAATACTGCAGGTTCCACGGGCCGATGGCCGTCTGCTCCCCCTCGCGCACCTGGCGGAGATCGGGGCGGATCTTGTGCTGTTCGAGCTTGGCAGCCACCAGCGCGAGGGTGAGCCGTGACCCGAGAATGGGAATGTTGCCGCGTTCCCGGAGCAGGTACGGCAATGCGCCGATGTGGTCCTCGTGCCCGTGGGTGAGCACGACAGCATCTACGCGGTGCAGGCGGTCGGCGTAGTGCGACCAGTCGGGAAGGGTCAGGTCGACGCCGGGGGAGTTGGTCTTGCCGAGAAGCATGCCGCAGTCGACGATCAAGAACCGGCTTTCGCCATTCGGTGGCTGGTACTCCAGGAGCGTCATGTTGCGGCCGACTTCTTTGATGCCGCCGAGCGCCACTAGTCGTAATGCCCCAACTGCCAACCTCGGGGGTGTTCCGAGCCCACTGATCGCATCGGTTGTCACGACACGAGGCTATCGTTCGCAGACATGAACGCGATTGCCTTGACGGCGAGCCAGGTCCCCAACATCGGCACCGGGCTGCTGATCGGCCTGGTCGTCGTCGGCATAGTCATTGCGCTCATCGTGTCAAGTTTCGTGAGCCGCATCGTCATCGCCGCCATCGTCTTGGCGCTCGGGACCTACGTATGGCAGCAACGGACGGTGATCGAGCACAGGATCACCAAAGACAAGTGCCAGCTCAGCACGACATTCTTCGGCATCCATGTGAAAGCCCCCGCGGACGTGGTGCAGGCCTGTCAGAGCAGGGTCAAGAGCTGACGTCCCGCTGGCGGTTGCGGCGCCCCTGCCGGTAGTGCAGCAACGCCGGGAGCAGGGATAGGACGACGACGACCACGACTGCGTAGTCGATATAGCCCTTGTTCTTCTGGACAAATTTGATCTTGCCCAGCTGGTGACCCAGAAGCAGCACCCCATCGGCCCACACGATTCCACCGATCACCGTGTAGATGAAGTACAGGCCGAAGCGCATCCGGCCTACGCCCGCCATTGCCGTCGCGACCGTACGCACGATGGGGACAAACCGGCCGAGAATGATGGTCCACAAGCCGAATCGTTGGAAGAACGCTTGGGACCGTTGCACGTACTCCGGCCGGAACAACCGAGAGTTGGGGCGGTCGAAGACGACGGGGCCCGCCCGATAGCCGATCCAGTAACCGGCGACGTTGCCGACGATTGCGGCGATGGGCGCAATGATCAGGAATGAAGCGAGCGAGCCGGTGATCCGCCCGGTGGCGATACTGATGCCCGCGGCGAACAGCAGGGTGTCGCCGGGCAGGAAGAATCCGACGAGCAGTCCGCATTCGGCGAAGAGCACGATCGCGAGAACGATCAAGGCTCCTGAGCCGGACAGCAGAGTGTCCGGGCTAATCGGATTGGCGAGGACGGCGCCGGCTATGGAGTGCATGACAGTGAACCTTACGGACTCTGCCTGGTGAAGGTTGAGCCCCGCTCAGCGTGCATACGGGTTGGGAGATACTGGCCGGCGGAGCGCACACGCGTCGAAACGTCAGGAGCATCCGATGCCCATCGCTACGCCAGAGATCTACGCCGACATGCTGGACCGGGCCAAACGAGGCGGATTCGCCTATCCGGCGATCAATGTGACCTCGTCGGAAACAGTGAACGCGGCGGTTCGCGGCTTCGCCGACGCCGGCAGTGACGGGATCATCCAGGTGTCGACCGGGGGCGCTGAATTCGCGGCTGGGACCAGGGTGAAGGAGATGGTCACCGGTGCCGTCGCGCTGGCTGAATTCGCCCACGTGGTCGCGGCAAAGTACAGCGTCCACGTCGCTCTGCACACCGACCACTGCCCCAAGGATAAACTGGACACCTATGTTCGGCCCCTCATCGCGCTGTCGCAGCAGCGGGTGGACTCCGGGCGCCCACCGCTGTTCCAGTCGCACATGTGGGACGGCTCGGCGATCGAACTCGGGGAGAACCTCCAGATCGCTGCTGAACTACTTGCGAAGGCGGCCCGGGCGAAGATCATCCTCGAGGTCGAGATCGGCGTGGTGGGTGGCGAAGAGGACGGCGTTACCGGCGCTATCGACGAGAAGCTTTACACGACTGCGGGGGATGCTCTGCATACCGCCGAGGTGCTCGGCACCGGCGAAAACGGCCGGTACCTGCTCGCCGCCACATTCGGCAACGTGCACGGTGTCTACAAGCCGGGCAACGTGAAGCTCCGCCCGGAGATCTTGAAGGACATCCAGGACGCCGTGCAGGAAAAAACCGGAAAGGCGAAGCCGTTCGACCTGGTATTTCATGGGGGCTCCGGCTCAGCGCTGGAGGACATTCGAGCGGCCCTCTCCTACGGCGTGGTGAAGATGAACGTCGACACCGATACGCAGTACGCCTTCACTCGAGAGATCGCCGGCCATATGTTCACCAACTACGACGGCGTGCTGAAGGTCGACGGCGAGGTGGGCAACAAGAAGGCCTACGACCCGCGCTCGTACCTAAAGCTTGCCGAAGTCGGCATGGCTGCCCGGGTCACGCAGGCATGCGAGGCACTGCTGTCGGCGGGGACGTCCGCGGGCGGGTAGTGGGTCAACAGGACTACGGGCTTGACCTGTTCGCCGCCGGGACTCGCGCCACGGCACAATCAGGCACATGACCAGCTTCGGGAATTTGCTCGCACCGCCCACCAAACTGCCCGAGGACCCGGCAGTCACGAGGCTCGAGGCCGGTGAGGATCCCGTTGAGGTGGCGGCTGCCCATCCCGCTTCCTCGTCCGCGTGGGCGACGCTGGCCGAGCGGGCATTGACCGAGGGGAGGCCCGTCGATGCCTATGCCTACGCCCGGACCGGGTATCACCGCGGTCTGGACGCGCTTCGCCGGGCAGGATGGAAAGGCAATGGGCCCATCCCGTGGTCGCATGAGCCGAACCGCGGATTCCTCCGGGCCCTCAACGCCCTGGGCCGGGCGGCTGCCACCATCGGCGAGGACGACGAAGCTGCTCGGTGCGCCCAATTGCTCGCAGACAGTGATCCTGACGCGGTCCATGCGCTGGGCTAACTGGGCTAACTGGGCTAACTGGGCTAACTAGGCTAACGGCGCTTACCAACGCGCTCAGGCGACACGGTTACCCTTCTCGGGGTCTTCAAACGTCTGAGGTGAGGCATGCCCGCGATCGTTCTCGTCGGCGCCCAGTGGGGTGACGAAGGTAAGGGCAAGGCGACCGACCTTCTCGGCAGCCGTGTCGACGCCGTCGTCAAGTTCAACGGCGGCAACAACGCCGGCCACACCATCGTTATCGGCTCGGAGAAGTACGCGCTGCACCTGCTGCCCTCGGGCATTCTCACGCCCGGCTGCACACCGATCATCGGCAACGGCGTCGTCGTCGATCTCGGCGTGCTGTTCGAGGAGATCGATGCGCTGCAGGCGCGGGGCGTCGACACCGCCCAGCTGGTCGTCAGCTCCTCGGCACACGTCGTTGCCTCGTACAACCGAACCCTGGACAAGGTTACCGAGCGCTTCCTTGGCAGTAGCAAGATCGGGACAACTGGCCGCGGCATCGGCCCGACCTATGCCGACAAGATGGCGCGGATCGGCATCCGCGTGCAGGACCTCTTCGACGAGGAAGTCTTGCGCGCCAAGGTCAGCGGCGCCCTGAACTTCAAGAACCAGATCCTGGTGAAGATCTACAACCGCAAAGCGTTCGCCGTGGACGATGTCGTCGATGAGCTGCTTTCCTATGCGCCGAGGTTGCGGCCGATGGTGGCTGACACGGCGTTGCTGCTCGAGCAAATGCTCGATGATGGCCGCACGGTCGTCCTCGAGGCGGGTCAGGCGACCCTGCTCGACGTTGATCACGGGACCTACCCGTTCGTCACCTCGTCCAGCGCGACCGCTGGCGGGGCCTGCACGGGCAGTGGGATCCCGCCGATGCGGATCAGTCGTGTGGTGGCAATCGTCAAGGCGTACACGACACGAGTCGGCGAGGGACCCTTTCCGACCGAGTTGCTCGACGTTTCCGGGGAACGCTTGCGCGAGGCGGGAGCCGAATTCGGCACGACCACGGGGCGCCCCCGGCGCTGCGGATGGTTCGACGCACCGATCGCTCGGTACGCGACGCGGATCAACGGCGTCACGGACTTCGTGCTCACCAAACTCGATGTGCTCACCGGGCTGACCGAAATCCCGGTATGTGTCGCCTACGAGGTGGACGGCATCCGGCACGACGAATTGCCGATGACGCAGGCTGAATTTGCCCGCGCCAGGCCGATCTACGAGGCGTTTCCAGGGTGGCGGGAGGACATCTCAGCCGCCCGGGCCATCGGGGACCTACCCCGCGCGGCACGCGACTATGTTCAGGCTCTCGAACGGATGATCAAGGCGCCGATCTCTGCGATTGGGGTGGGTCCGGGCCGGGAACAGACCATCGCGATCCGTGACCTGCTCGATTGATCTCGGCTTACCCGAGGAAGCGACTCAGCCGTGACTGAGCCGACGACTCGCTACAGCTAGGCGGCGGACATTGCGTACGCGCATCGCAGCGCCTTCAGAGCCCGGTGTGCGAGGGCGTACACGGACTGGGAGCTGGCGCCGAGCTCTGCGGCGATCGCCGATGCACTTTGGCCCTCGACGTGCATCCGCCAGAGAACGTCACGCCAGCGGTGCGGCAACCCGTTCATGGCTGTCCGTACCGACATCCGGGCCTCGACTTCGTCCTCAGTACCGGATCCCGGCGCGCAGATGTCGATCGATACACCGATCTGGTCGGTAGGCAGTTCGCGCGGCCGTAGGCCGCGATGGTAATCGGCGACCAGATTGCGTAAAGCCGCGAACAGGTAGGGCGCGAACAGGCCGTCCGGGCCGCCCCCCCACGCAGACAGCGCAGGACGCGCAAGAACGCCTCGGCCACGTAATCCTCGGCGTCCGCGGGCTGGGCGCCGAGGATTCGCGCACGGCGCAGGGCAGGGGACAGGTACATCCGGTACAGCATCTGCTCGGCGGCCTGGTCGCCGGCGCGCACGCGGTCGATCAGGGCTCGATCGGTGTCCAGCTGGTGAGGCTCGGCCGTAGGCGCGGCCGGCACGTGCAGCTCGCCCGTCGACGCCGGGGTTCCGGAAACGATTGCTATAGAATGGTTTAGGCGATTTATGCCGACCTCGGGATTGTCGACCGCGTTCGCCTTAATGGGTTCGACGCCGAAATCCATGTCCGTCCCCCTCGGTCTTCGCTGGGGCGACTATCGGCGAGAGCCTTTGCAAGGCACTTGCAAACAACTGGATACCGGTGGCGTGGGGCGGCCTCGGCGGCCAGAACGCCGGGCCTCCGGGTTTCCGATTCATCGAGGGATTGATCCGGGAGGGGTGCGTATGCCTGGGCGACCTTGTTTGTGCGTGACGCAGCACGTATGTGACGAATCGCGGAGAATCAAGCCAATCGCGGTGATACTCGTTGTGCAGGTGTGACGCTTCGGTGTTTATCGAAATATTGGTATGACAAGTTGCGGAGAATTCGCTAAGACAGTCAGGGCAATTGGGCGGAATGGGGCGGACAAAGTTCTGGAATGGGTGGACAAAGTTCGCGAACGACCGCAGGTTGTCCCGCGGTGGGTAAGACTGGTGGCGTGGTGGTCGGCGCAGCATCGGTGGGGGTGCTTGGCGCGCTGACGGTCGAGCGCGATGGCGTGGTGCAGGATTTGGGTGGTCGTAAGCAGCGCGCGGTGTTGGGGTTGTTGCTGGCCGCTCGCACGCAAGTCGTGCCGGTGGACCGGGTCATCGAGGAGTTGTGGCGCGGTGAGCCTCCGCCGACGGCGATGGCCACGCTGCAGTCGTATGTGTCGAGGTTGCGGCGGGTGCTCGAGCCAGAGCATAGGTCGCGGGCGGCGCAGGTGTTGATGAGTGCGGCGCCGGGGTATGCGCTGCGGCTGCCGGTGGAGCGGGTCGATGCGTGGCGCTTTGAACAGCTGGTCCGCGCCGGGGATGGCGGTGAGGCGGCTTCGGTCCGGATGGAGGAGTTGGATGCGGCGTTGCGAATGTGGCACGGCCCCGCCTTCGCGGAATTCGAAGACGAGGGATGGGCGGTCCCGGAGGTCGTGCGGTTAGAGGAATTGCGTTGGCATGCCCGCGTGCTGCTTATCGATGCGGCGCTTCGCGTGAAGGCCTACCGTCGCGCGCTTATCGAGGGTGAAGCGTTGGTCCATGACGCACCGTTGCGGGAGGAGGGGTGGCGGTTGCTTGCGCTGGCGCAGTACGCGTTGGCGCGGCAGGCTGACGCGTTGGCGACGCTGCGTCGGGCGCGGCAGACCTTGGCGCAGGAACTCGGCATCGATCCTGGCCCCGCGCTGCGGCAGTTGGAAGCCGACGTTCTCAACCAGAGTGTGGTTCTTCCCGCCGACACGCCGGTGGTGAGCATTGCAACGGGGCAGCCTCCCCGGCAGGCCACGCAAGAGGTCCCGCGCGCCGAGGCGTCCGCAGTGGTCCGGGAGAGTGGTCCGGGTGAGCTGCCGGTGCTGTTCGGGCGGGAATCGGAGACGAGTCGGTTGCTGGGCGCTGCGGAGCGGACCCCTGAGGGTGGGGTGGGGATGGGGGTCGTCAGTGGTGAGCCGGGGGTGGGGAAGACGCAGCTGCTGCGCCATGTGATCGGCGAGTTGCGGCAGCGGGGCTGGTTGGTGGCGTTCGGGCGGTGTCCGGAGGTTGATGGCGCGCCGCCGGCGTGGGCGTGGGCCGAGGCGCTGCGCTCGTTGGCCGAGCAGGTGCCTGTCGGAGAGTTCGCCGCGGCGCTGGCGCCGTTGCTGCGTGATGATGCGCCGCCGCCGAGCGGGGACGCGACGCAGGCCAGGTTCCAGATGCACCGGGCTGCGGCGGGGTGGTTGTCCAGTCAGCGCCAGCGGCCGATCGTCATCGTGCTCGATGACGTGCACCGGGCCGATGCGGGAACCCGAGCGATGCTCGCCAGTTTGGTGCAGACGGCGACCCGGGCGCGGCTGTTCATCATTATCAGCCACCGGGTCGAACCTCAGGAGGAGTTGACCGATCTGCTGGCCAGCGTTGCCTCCTTCGATTCCGAACGGGTTCGCCTTACGGGTCTGGATGAGCTTGCTGCCGCAGAGCTGATCGCGTCGGTCGCTGGTTCGCCCCCGACCTCGGTGGTGCTGCGCACCTTGCTGGAGCGCACCGAGGGCAACCCCTTCTATCTCACGGAGTTCGCGAGGCTGCTGGCTAGTGTCGGGGCCCGCAACCTTCAGACGGTGCCCGCCGGTGTCGCCGACGTGGTGCGTCGCCGGCTCGCACGGCTGCCCGATTCGGCGCAGCCCGTTCTGCGGGTGGCCGCGGTGATCGGGCGCACGGTCGACCTCGAGGTTCTGACGCGGGCCACGAGCGCAGCCGAGGACACCGTCTACGACGCGCTGGAAGCCGCCGAAATGGCCGGGCTGTTGGTCGAGGCCGGCCCGAACACGGTCCGTTTCGCCCACGTGCTCGTGCGCGACACTCTCTACCACCAGATCCCCGGGGTGCGGCTGCGGTCGGTCCACGCCGCGGTCGCCGCCGCGATCGAAGCGGTCACCCCCACCGACGTCGCCGCCCTGGCCATCACTGGGCCCGGGCCGCGAACCGAACCACCGCCGACAAGGCCGTGCAGTACTGCCTCGCCGCCGCGGCGCAGGCCGAGTCGCGCTACGCCTACGACCGCGCCGTCGAGCTTTATCAGCACGCCCTGCAATGCCTGAACCTGCAAGAACCGAACCCCGACCAGCGCCTGCACGTGCTCCTACTGCTGATCCCGGCCATGGTCCGCTCCGGAGACAAAGGCTCCTTCATCGGCTACCGGCGCGAAGCGGTCGCCCTGGCCCGACAGCTCGGCGACGAGCACCTGCTCGTGCGCGCGATCACCTGCGGGAACGCCTCAACCTGGCAGACCCGTACCTGGGAATCCATGGACGCCGACTTCGTCGCAGAGGTAACTGCCAGCCTCGCCACCGCTCACCTCACCGATGTTGAGCGGTGCCTGCTGGACTGCGCACATATTTTGGAACAAAGCGTCAATGGCGACGACGAGACAATGGCACAAGCCGTCCACCGAGTGCTGGCACGTGCCCGCCGAACCGGGGAACCGGACGTCATCGCCCTATCGCTATACACCGCGTCGATCATTTTCGTGGCCGAGTTCCACGCCTCGGAACGCCGCTGGATCCGGGTGCAGCTGCGGGACGTCGCCGAGCGGCACGGCCTGTCCAGCTACCAGCTGTATGCACACTTTCTCGACTTCGAGACAGCCGCTGTGCGGGGTGACGTGCAGGAGGCTCGTCGCGCGCTGGACGCGGCGACGGCCCTAGCCAGCAAGCTCCAGGTCACCTCGGTCAGCGCGGTACTGAAGCACTACGAGGGTGGTTTGGCGGCCATGACCGGTGATTACGCCCGCGCCGCGGACATCTACCGCGAGGTCTCCGACCTGCTCCGGGGACCCGAACCAGGTAACCCTCGAGACGACATCCTCGCCGGGGGGTTGTTCTCACTGCGCCTGGCCCAGGGGCGGCTGGCCGAGATCGTTGACCTCGTCCGAGGGCGTTACGAAACAGTCGCGCGCGAGGTCTGGGTCTGCGAGTACGCCTGCTGCCTCGCCGCCGCCGGGCAGGACGCACAGGCGCGTGCCGTTCTCGCCGCCGGACCGCTGACGCCCTCGCTGGCTCGCTACCGCCTGATGGGGTGGGTCGCGTGCGCCAGAGCGGCTGTCATGCTCGGCGATGAGGAGCGCGTGGCCGCGATGTACCAGGTGTTGCTTCCGTTCCGGGACCAGATCGCGGGTGCCGCGTTGGGCTTTCCATTCGAGCCGGTCGCCCACACGCTCGGCGCTCTCGCCCTCTCCCTGAACGACGTCGACCACGCCCGCGACCACTTGGCTCGCGCGCTCGGCATCGCAACGCGCTGCGGAAACAGCCTGTGGATCGACCTGATCAACGCTGACCTGGCCCGATGCGGCACGCAAACAGCCTCTGCCTGACAGCCACTATCCCGGCCAACCTCCGAATTGCGGCGCTACCGACGACAGTGGCTGACAGGTGCGGGTACCGCTTCGTGGATTCAGCGCGGCCGTGATCGTCCTGCATTCGACGCTGATTCGATGACCTGTATTCGATCTTGCATGACGATGTTCATCATTGCAATGTCCAAAGCCGACACGTCGGTGGTTGTGACGCCGGTAGGCTGGGCACTCGTGCGTGTCCTCGTCATCGGCTCCGGAGCCCGGGAACACGCGTTGTGTCTGGCGCTGGCCGCCGACCCCGCGGTGAGCGCTCTGGTGTGCGCTCCTGGCAACGCTGGCACGGTCGGCGTGGCCGAGCAGCGCGGCGTCGATCCGCTCAACGGCGCAGCCGTCGCCGCCCTCGCCCAGGAGGTCTCCGCCGACCTGGTGGTGATCGGGCCCGAGGCGCCGCTGGTGGCGGGGGTAGCCGATGCGGTTCGCGCGACGGGGATCGCCTGTTTCGGACCGTCGAAGGAGGCTGCCCAACTGGAGGGCAGCAAGGCCTTCGCGAAGTCCGTGATGAGTGCCGCGAGAGTGCCGACCGCGGCTGCCCGCGTCTGCACGAGCCAGCTGGAAGCCGCCGCGGCGCTCGATGAGTTCGGGCCGCCATACGTGGTGAAAGACGACGGCCTGGCGGCCGGCAAGGGCGTCGTGGTCACCCTCGACCGCGCCGAGGCCCTGGCGCACGCGGCCGCGCACGAACGCGTGATCGTCGAGGAGTTCCTCGACGGTCCTGAGGTGTCGCTGTTCTGCCTCACCGACGGGGCCAGCGTCCTCGCGTTGCTTCCGGCTCAGGACTTCAAACGGATCGGCGACGGCGACACCGGTCCGAACACCGGAGGCATGGGTGCCTATGCCCCGCTGCCGTGGCTGGGTCAGGAGGCGATCGGCGAACTTGTCCGGTCGGTCGCCCAGCCCACGGTGGACGAGCTGGCTCGCCGCGGGAGCCCGTTCAGCGGGCTGCTCTACATCGGTCTCGCGATCACCCCGGGCGGTTCCCGGGTGATCGAATTCAACGCTCGCTTCGGCGATCCCGAGACCCAGGTCGTGCTGGCGCTGCTGGAGACACCGCTGGCCGGACTGCTGTACGCGGCGGCCACCGGCGCTCTGGGCGAGGTCCCGGCCCTGCGCTGGCGAGAGGGCGCCGCGGTCACGGTGGTGATGGCGGCGGCGAACTATCCCGGCCCGCCGCGCACCGGTGACGTGATCACCGGAAGCGACCAGCCTGGGATCATTCACGCCGGAACCCGGCGACGCGACGACGGCGCCGTCGTGTCATCGGGGGGGCGCGTCCTGTCGGCGACGGCGACCGGCGCCACGCTCGCCCAAGCCCGGGAGCGGGCCTACGCTCTGGTTGCCGGGGTGGGCCTGCCCGACGGCCAGTACCGAACCGACATCGCCGAGCGTGCGGCGGCCGGTGAGATCACCGTCTGACGGCTGAGACAATGACGGCGTGAAACCGGCGATCCCGAACGTGTTGGCCAGTCGCTACGCCTCGACCCAGATGGCCACGATGTGGTCGCCCGCGCACAAGGTCGTGCTCGAACGGCAGCTGTGGTTGGCGGTCCTGCGGGCGCAGGCCGACTTGGGCGTCGATGTGCCGGTCGGCGCGATCGAGGCCTACCAGGCGGTGGCCGATCGCGGCATCGGCGCGGTAGATCTCGACTCGATCGCGGCGCGAGAACGGGTCACCCGCCACGATGTCAAGGCCAGGATCGAGGAGTTCGCCGAGCTTGCCGGCCATCAGCAGATCCACAAGGGCATGACCAGTCGTGACCTCACCGAGAACGTCGAACAGCTCCAAGTCCGCTCGTCGATGATGCTGGTCCGGACCAAGACCCTGGCCACGCTCGCCCGGCTAGCCCGCCGCGCGGCCGAGTACGACGAGCTGGTGATCGCCGGCCGCTCGCACAACGTGGCCGCCCAAGCCACCACTCTCGGCAAGCGCTTTGCCACCGCCGCCGACGAGTTGCTGGTTGCACTCGGGCGGCTCGATGCGCTGCTCGAGCGTTATCCCCTGCGCGGGATCAAAGGCCCGGTGGGCACGTCGCAGGACATGCTGGACCTCTTCGGAGGTGATGCCGCCAAGCAGGGGAT
Source organism: Actinomycetota bacterium (assembly GCA_030775825.1). GTDB lineage: Bacteria > Actinomycetota > Actinomycetes > Mycobacteriales > Jatrophihabitantaceae > JALYIL01. Next base: position 6,237 of record JALYIL010000108.1, on the reverse strand, counting down.
GCTGGAGGCGCAGGTGGCCCGGCATCTCGGTTTCGCGCACACCCTCACCAGCGTGGGACAGGTCTACCCGCGCTCGCTGGACTACGACGTCGTCTCGGCGCTGGTGCAGCTTGCGGCCGCACCGTCCTCGCTGGCCAAGACCATCCGCCTCATGGCAGGCAACGAACTCGTCACCGAGGGGTTCCAGCCCGGCCAGGTCGGATCCTCGGCGATGCCGCACAAGATGAACAGCCGCAGCGCGGAGCGGATCAACGGGTTCACGGTCATCCTGCGCGGCTACGCGTCCATGGCCGGCGAGCTCGCCGGGGACCAGTGGAACGAGGGCGACGTCTCCTGCTCGGTCGTGCGCCGCGTCGCGCTGCCGGACGCGTTCTTCGCGATCGACGGCCTGCTCGAGACGATGCTCACCGTTCTCGACGAGTTCGGTGCGTTCCCTGCCGTCATCGGGCGAGAACTCGATCGCTACTTGCCGTTCCTGGCGACCACCAAGGTGCTCATGGCCGCGGTGCGCAAGGGCGTCGGTCGCGAGAGCGCCTACGAGGCCATCAAGGAGAACGCGGTCTCGGTTGCCTTGGAGATGCGCGAGAAGGGTGTCGAGCGCAACGAGCTCTTCGACCGGCTCGGCACCGACGCGCGCCTGGGGCTGAGTCCCGCCGAGCTCGAGGCGCTGCTCGCGCAACCACTGTCGTTCACCGGTGCCGCCCGCGAGCAGATCGCCGCTGTCGTCGCGAACGTCGAGATCGTGCTCGCCTCCGAGCCCTCGGCCGCGCGTTACCAGCCAGAACAGATCCTGTGACCAGTCATGGCGCGCTCGGGGAGCGGCCCGCGATCCGGTCGGGGCGTCCGAGGTTCCAGTAGCCCTTGACGAAGATGGCCTCGTGCGCGAGGCCGCGCGCTTGCAGGACGGCCCGTAGTGCCACCATGGCCCGCGTCTCGCCCATGAGGTAGCCGTGGCCGTGCCCCGGCGGAAGCCGGAGGACTCCCACGGCTGCGGCGAGCAGGTCGGCCGATCCGGGGGGAGCCGCGCCCCGCTCGACCCAATGCGCTTGCGCGGAGTCCGGCAACGGCACAGCGTCTGAGGCGGTGCTGATCTCGATGACCGCGATCGCCTTCTCGGCGCCCGGACCGGACGCGGACAGCGCCTCGCACACCGAGGCGATCGCCGGCGCTGCAGACTCGTCGCCGACGAGCAGATGCCAATCCGCGGCGCTGAGTTCGAGCTTGCCCCGAGGGCCTTGAAAGTCGACGATGTCACCGGGCAACGCGGTCGCGCCCCAGGTCGAGCCCGGGCCGTGGCCATGTAGCAGGACGTCCAGGTCGAGCTCTCCGGCCACCGGGCGGGCGTGGCGAATTGTGTAACGCCGCTTGACCCGCCGGCCAGAATCCTCCCGCAGGAACAGCTCGACGTCCTGCGCCGGGCGCGTCGCGACGCCGATCATCGAGTCCGCCTGGAGCGTGATCCGGCGCATTCTGGGCGTCAGTTCCCGCGCCGCGAGCACGCGGGCCCGGTGCGGCGGCGAGCGTCGAACCAGGGGAGTGCTCATCTGCGTGGACCCTACCGAGGGGCCCGGATGGCCGAGCGGGAAGGATCGACGCCATCAACCGGTTCAACCCAGGGTTGTAGCAACGCCCCCTTCTCTGCCTAGGAGCGACATGCCTGAGGATCTGACCGAAGTCATCTACACGTCGGAAGCGAGCGCCAGGGGTGGCCGAGCCGGCCACGTCCACAGCGGCGACGGGGTGATAGACCTCGACCTCGGCAAGCCTGGTTCGGTCAGCAACCCCAAGGCGAACCCGGAGACCCTGTTCGCCGCCGGATACGCGGCCTGTTTCCAAGGCGCGCTGGCCAACCGGGCACAGACGCAGGGAATCGACACCTCGGATTCGACGGTGACCGCCGACGTCTCCCTGGGCAAGACCGCCGACGGCGGTGTCGGCATCGCCGTGGAGCTCAAGATCGAGATTCCGGGAGTGGATGCGTCGAAGGCGCGCGAACTGGTGGAGCTCGCACACCAGTTCTGCCCCTATTCCAAAGCCACCCGCGGCAACATCCCGGTCACCCTTACGGTCGTCTGATCCCGGGCCGCGACCCCGTGGTCGGGCGCGGGGACATCGTCTGCGGAATCGCTCGTGCGGCGGGCGGACGCCATGGGCGCATGATGGCCGGGTGGCTATCAGTGTCTTTGACGTGTTCTCGATAGGGATTGGTCCGTCGAGTTCGCACACGGTGGGCCCCATGCGCGCCGCGCGCACGTTCGCGGCCGGACTCGAGGCCGATGGGCTCCTGGGGCAGGTGACCAGGGCCCGGGTCGAATTGTTCGGCTCGCTTGGCGCGACCGGACATGGGCACGGCAGCGACCGAGCGGTGATCCTGGGGCTGGAGGGCGAGCGCCCTGAAACGGTCGACACCTCGGCGGCCCGGGAGCGGGGGGCCGCCGTGCGCCAGTCTGGACGAGTGCGCCTGCTAGGTCGGCACGAGGCGTCGCTGGCGGACGAGGATCTGGTGTTGCACCGGCGTACGAGCCTGCCCTTTCACCCGAACGGGATGAAGTTCTTCGCCTTTGGTGGAGATGAGCTGCTGCGGGAGCGGACGTTCTACTCGGTCGGTGGCGGCTTCGTGGTGGACGAAACCGCGGCAGGTTCGGACCGGATCAAGGTTGACGACACCGTGCAGCGCTACCCGTTCACGACGGGCGCGCAACTGCTGGCGCAGTGCGCAGATTCCGGCCTACCCGTGAGTGGGGTCATGCTGGCCAACGAGCTGGCGTGGCGGACCGAGGCGGAGATTCGGGAGGCGTTGCTGGACATCTGGGCGGTGATGCAGCAATGCGTCGTCAACGGCTGGTCGAGCGAAGGTGTCCTGCCGGGAGGGTTGAAGGTGCCGCGACGTGCCCCTGAGTTGCATCGCGTGCTGTGCGCGGAGCCGTATTCGACCGACCCGTTGCGGGTGATTGATTGGGTGAACCTGTTCGCGTTGGCGGTGAACGAGGAGAACGCCGCGGGCGGCCGGGTCGTGACCGCCCCGACGAACGGCGCCGCCGGGGTGATCCCCGCGGTGCTGCACTACTACGTGCGCTTCGTCCCTGGTGCGAAGCGCGACGGGGTGGTCCGATTCCTGCTTGCGGCTGGGGCGATCGGCCTGCTCTATAAGGAGAACGCGTCGATCTCGGGGGCCGAGGTCGGGTGCCAGGGCGAGGTCGGGTCGGCGTGCTCGATGGCGGCCGGGGCGTTGTGCGAGGTGCTCGGGGGGAGCCCCGCGCAGGTGGAGAACGCGGCGGAGATCGGCATGGAGCATAACCTCGGGTTGACCTGCGATCCGGTTGGCGGCCTGGTTCAGGTGCCGTGCATCGAACGCAACGCGATGGCGGCGGTGAAGGCAATCAACGCCGCGCGGATCGCGCTACGGGGTACCGGCGAACACATCGTCAGCCTCGACAAGGTGATCAAGACCATGCGCGAGACCGGCGCCGACATGAAGGTCAAGTACAAGGAGACCTCGCGCGGCGGCCTCGCCGTGAACGTCATCGAATGCTGATCAGACCCGACGGTGACCTGCTCTGGCGCCTGCAGCGACGGTAGGTCGGCCTTCTTCACGTTGATGACGATCACGGCTGCGATCACCGCCGCCACGCCGAACATCGCGCCGACGAAGAACCCCTGCCCGGAGGCGTGTGCCTGCAGGTGGTGCGAGTTGCCGGCGTAGTTGCGCGCGGAGTCCACCACCGATCCCGAACTCGCCCGCGCGATCGACGAGCGCTTCCAGGCGCCGCGCCGTGCGGCCTTGCTCGGCCTGCTGCGCAGGGGTGTCGTGCGCGGCGAGGTTCGGCCGGAGGCGGCGACCGACGCTGATCGCGGACGTGTTGGCCGCCGTCCTCACGCGCCGGGTCATCCTGCAGCGCGAAGCCGTCGAGGAGACCGATATCACGGCGATCGTCGAGCAGATCCTGATCCCGCTCATCGAAGTACGCTGACGTCTTCAGCGCTCCCTGAGTCGGACCGAAGACACCTAGGCGTCAGATGGTCGCAAGTGGGGCACCATAGGTGGGATGCGCGCCGTTCGGCCGCACCCGGCCCCGGGACGTGCCCGGCCCGATGACTGAGGAGTCGGCCACCCGTGTCCACGGCTGTGCAGCGCCCGGCCCGAGCCGCACCGACCCCAACCCCCTTGCACCGATTCCGGGCCGCCTATCTACGCCGTGCTCCGGGTCTGATCGCCACAATTTCGGCGTTGCTCGGGCTACTCTCGCTCCTGGATGCGGTGTGGGCTGCCGAGCGCAGACACATCAACATGATCACCCGGGTGATCCCCGTGCCGGCAAGTGCCGCCGCCACGGCCGTGGCCGCCGTCTCCGGGCTCCTGTTGCTGAGGCTGGCCGCGGCCTTGCGCAAGCGCAAGAGGAGGGCGTGGCGAGCTACGGTGGTCCTCACGCTGGTCATCGTGGTGGCGCAGGTGATTCGCGACCGGCACCCCGACGAGATCGTTATCTCGGTCGCGTTGCTTGTCCTACTCGTCACCGCCCGCACCCGGTTCACCGCCAAGGGCGATCCCCACAGTCGCTGGTTCGCCGTACTGGTCTTCACCCAGTTCTTCCTCGCTTCCGTGATCTACGGCCTGACGATGCTGTGGATCTATCACGACCACGTCGTCGGGAATCCATCCCTCTGGGTGCGACTGCAAGAGGTCGTAACCTCGCTGGTCGGTGGCGGTGGGCAGGTCCAGGTCACAGGTGAACGCTTCGACGACGTCCTGCACGGGACGCTCTTCGGTTTCGGGTTGACCACGGTCGTCGTTGTCGCATTGCTCGCGCTGCGTCCGTCCGAGCCGGTCGGCCGGCTCTCGGACAACGATGAGGCCCGCCTGCGCGAGCTGCTGGGCAAGCACGGTGGACGCGACTCCCTCGGCTACTTCGCCCTGCGCCGGGACAAGTCTGTGGTCTGGTCCTCCACCGGCAAGGCCGCGATCACCTACCGCGTCGTTCTCGGCGTGGCGCTGGCCAGCGGCGATCCCATCGGTGACCCCGAGGCATGGCCCGGGGCCATTTCCGCCTACCGCGACCTCGTCGAGGAGTACGGCTGGACGCCTGCGGTGATGGGGGCAAGCGAGCTCGGCGCGACGGTCTTCAAGCGCGAGCTCTGCCTATCGGCGCTGGTACTTGGTGATGAGGCGATCGTCGACGTCGAGGACTTCAGCCTGGAGGGACGGGCAATGCGTGGCGTACGCCAGGCGTGCACGCGCGTCGCCCGCGCCGGCTACGAGGTGCAGGTCCGCCGCGCCCGCGACATCGCGCCCAGCGAATTCGCGGCCTTGAAGAAGATGGCTGAAGCCTGGCGCGGTGACGCAGTCGAACGAGGCTTCTCCATGGCATTGTCGCGGATCGGGGACCCGCGCGACCCTGACACCGTCCTCGCGACGGCCTGCCAGAACGGTCGGTTGCAAGGCATGCTGCACTTCGTCCCGTGGGGGGCCGACGGGTTGTCGCTCGATTTGATGCGGCGCGATCACGGCGCCGACAACGGCCTCAACGAATTCATGATCGCTCAGTTGATCCAGCGCGGGCCCGACCTCGGCATCAAGCGGGTGTCGCTGAACTTCGCGGTGTTTCGCGACGCGCTCGAGCGCGGTGAGCGCATAGGCGCCGGGCCTATCCTGCGGGCTTGGCGGGGCCTGCTCCTGTTCGCGTCGCGGTGGTGGCAGATCGAGAGCCTGTACCGCTTCAACGTGAAATTCCGTCCGTACTGGGAACCTCGGTTCATCTCGTTCCCCTCGACCCGCGACATCCCGCGGATCGCACTCGCCGCCCTCGAGGCCGAAGCATTCATCGTCCGCCCGCACCGACTCAAGCGCATGCTCGGCCGCGAGTAGCGGCCTCCCGGGAACCTTGTAGGCTTGCGCATCGGTGGCTGTGCACGATGTGTCGGCACCAGGAGGCTTCGCCTAGTCTGGTCTATGGCGCCGCACTGCTAATGCGGTTTGGGTCTAAAGCCCATCCCGGGTTCGAATCCCGGAGCCTCCGCCGCTCCCCGTCTCGGCTACCGTCTCCGGGATTGTGGCGATCTTAACTGGCTCTTCGGATTTCAGCGGGGTGCGTGCCGTCCGCGAGTCGTTCGTGGGTGAGGGACGAAGGCGCTTCAGGCTTGAGGTGTGACCCAAAAAGCTAGACGCGCCTTCGTCGTGTCCGATGCTAGCGAGATCGTCCAGGCCCTGGTCGGGTTGAAGGATGTGCGGGTGCTGCACTA